>DXEV01000208.1 GCA_019114785.1 Candidatus Anaerobiospirillum pullistercoris
GGCTCGCATCTTTTTGACAGATTTATCCCAAAAAAGACACACCAACTCTAGGACACCTTCGCATCCACGCAGCAAACGCTTGCACTCAAATTCTAGTGGATTGGAGGACTCACTCTTAGCTGTCCAAAAAACTACGGCCTGCTGCTATTACGGGACAGCTTCCTAAAGTCGATGTTCTGCTGGGGAAAGTAGGAAAATGCTCAACTCTAAGCGAAGCAACAGGTTATATCGCCTAAACCAATCACCTACTTTTAGTACTGATAAATGTACAAAAGAGAGAAAATAAAGTCAATTTAGATGTAGTGCTATTTTATTTAATTCTTCTATTTTGTGATATATGCCATAAATCTAGACAAATAATGACGAACAGTATAAACACTGGCATAAAAAATCACGATAAATAGGCCATCTAAGCTTAAAAGAATTTACCGTCATTTTAGACAAAAGTGTATTTAGTTTCAGATTAAGCAATCATTTTGTGCCGTGTTTTTCCATCATTGTCATGACACAGCGAGAGCTGCCCATTGCTACTAAACTACAGCGGCTCAGAGCCCAAGATGCCCTAGTTTTTCCTCGCCTAAAGCAGCTGCCCACAAGCCAGAAAGCTCAAACTTGGCTCATATGCTCATGCTACCATCAGCCCCTAAATTCACAAAACTGACGCAATATGGGATTCGTTAGGTAACAGCACATAGCGCAGCGCACGCTACTGCAAGTGGCCACTCGCATCTTTGCTCCACAAGGCACAGGCACAATCCAAGGCCCAAGGCAAACTGCAACTACAGAGAAAGAGATGGTGGCAAGAGAGATGTCGTCGACTGGGTGATACTGTGGCGGAAAGGAAAGGAAAGGAAGGACAGGGAACAGAGGTGACAGCTCAGCCTCTATGGCAGACTTCTTAGCTTTAACGCCGGTGCCTTCACTCAACCTGCGCTATCTGGCACCTTTGGGAGCTACAACGGGGCCTGCTCGACAGCTGCAATGCAGCTAATCGTTGCATGGTGCCCAATGGCAGCAATACCTGCGCTGATGCACTGACACGCTTATGACGATACGATTGAAGTAAAAATAGAAGGGACAGAAAAAGAGGGAAATCTTTGGTGGGGATTTGTTTGGGCGGATCAAGGTGCACCGAAGAATGCACAGAGTGCCAAGGCACTCCTATCCTTAGTGTGAAGAGATCAAATCTTATTGGCGCTAAAAAATTCTTTGAGGCTAAATGCCTTTCGTTCGAGACACACAAGAGTGCCACCAACTTAAAGTGGTTGAGCTCTGGCCAGTCTGAAACAACTCAAAAACAGAAAACACAGATCACTGCATCTACCACGTGCCTAAACACGCAGTATCACTGCTCTCCATGCTACCTATATCTGGAGACTTTGCACGGCACTAAGCTTTTAGCGTTTAGCCTCGGGTGAAGCACTTGGGCTAAATCAAGTTAGAAGCTGTAACCTAGCGCTGCACCGTGGCTAAATTACAGCACATATAGGCTCGGTTATTACAGGTAGGTGCGTTTTGCCCTGTAACGATCCTTGAGGCGTCGCGTGAGCCACTTGCGCCACCTCTATGAGTTCAGCTCTAAACCCCGTTCAACGCTTTCTCACGCCGGAATCTAAAACCTCCCCCATAAAAAGAAAAGGAACCTTAGAAGCTACTAACCGAGCTTTACTGCGACAGGCAAGCAAGCCTTAAGCTCAAACTCTCGGCTCGGGACTCTGAATCCCCTATCACAGCATTCCTCCTTAAGCTTAGCTTAGAGCACCTATACTCGCCCGAAGGTACCGCTTCCTGCGGTAATGGCTCTCAGGGCATTCCTCTAAACTAAACTCAAGGTTGGGCGTGTTACCCAATGAATACCTTACGATAGCATCCAAAATCCTTTTCCTTGTTACTATATATTAACCTATATTCAACTCAAAAGAGCATTTGGGGTTGGGATATTTTTCCCACTTTTATATAGTAACCATGCTTAAGTATGCGGTTTTGGCTAACAAACGCCTTGCGCTAAGGTTCCAAATCCATTCTTTAAAATGAAACTCTAGACCACCGATTGTCCATTCTTCACCTCAGAGCAACCTTTTGGCGGCGCAAAGTTTCAAATCGAAGAGGCATCTTCAAGCAAAAAGTACTCAAATTTATCCTTTAACTCGAATAACCTTAAAGTAATTTTTGGCCACTTTTGGCTATAAATACAGCTTTCGCCAAAAGTAAGCGCACCTATTTATACACGATATTGACTTTACATGCCACAAAAATAATCAGAAGTTACTGATTTTCACTCTAAGTCCGCAAAAACATGCCTCTTCCATGGGTCAACTTTGGCAGTCACCAGCCCCTCAAACAGCTCCAGATTACTTTCCCCTACCAAGACCACCCAGAGCACAAAATACGGCTAGCCACAAGCCAAATACCTCGCCTAGGAGACACATCAAGCCTTGGTACAAAGAGCCCTTCACCTCTTAGCAGAATGCGCCTCAATACAAGCATACGGGCACGTACTGGTGTATAGGCATAGAGCAAGAGATACCTAAGCTACCTAGTTTTACCTGAGCTCTTCACAGCCTCCAACTGCAAGTTACCTACATTGAAGCCACACCCATACGCCCCTGTGTCATCATAGATGCAGCACTGACACGACATAACATCTCCTCGGCAACGCCGTACCACCTATAGGTGCCTGTGGCTGCAAGGCCTCCCAAAGACAACACAGGCCAGAGGTAAGCACTAATTGGCGCTGAATACGGCGCAACGGCACAACAGTAGCCACGACGGCCTCAATAGCGGCCACAACGGCCAAGGGCAGTAGCTGTCACAACAGCACAAGTGCAGTAGCGGCTACGACTATTGATCTTCAGACTCGATAGAGCGCCTAGGCAGGGATAACTGTCCGTATAACGGCATATCTTTAAGCTTTTACGGGAAGCCATCTGCCTACCTCTGCCTACCGCTGAGGCTTTAGGGAATGGCCACCAAAGAAGGCTATTGCTGCACCTCTAGGACAGTGGAGCTATCTGCTTTTTCTCCTCAACAGGTGCATAGCTGCGTATGGCGTTAATGGCATGGTATACGGACTAAATTTCAGTCTTTGTTCTTTCTCTAAGCATGGCCATGTCAGGCTGACCTTAGTGCCAGCATGTTTCCATGTGTTCCCCTTGCTCAGGTACTGACACTTCCTTGTTTTTACTGGTTTTTCTGAGGCCTATGGCTCACATGAACTACCTGACACCGTTGTCTTGCTGGCTCTAAGCTCTTTGACGTGAACTTATAAGATTAGCGCTAAACAAGAACGGCAACTACTCTATTTTTCTGCTATCTCTCCTATTCCAAAGCTAATCCCTAAGCTCTACTACCTGAGACCTCTACAGTGCACAGAAGATGGAACTGCCTCCACTATGAGCAACCTACAGCCCCACCTAACTCCGCATAAAATACCGTGCTTGCTCGTGGGATGATGACTACTTTTGTACTGCAAGTACCCTCGTGCTAGCCACATGAGCTAGCCTCAGGTTCTCGCTTCAGGCTGATCTCCTGCCGCTTTCTAGCCTAACTACCTCGAGCTTAAGGCTAGACTCAGACTAAAGCTCACATTACCTGCACTGCACCAAAACAAAGCACAGAAAACACACTACTCCGGCTGCAAAAACCACTTGTGTTCTCCGTAACAAGCCATATAGATCAAGCCTTTGCCCTCACAACGCACTGCGCTAAAGTGTTTTTTGTTCTTATGTCCGATTTATACCACTTAGATTCAAATTGAGTATTTAGGATCCAAGAGCAGTCATCACTTAACTTATCCTGAGAAACAAGCCCAGCGCAGAGGAAATTAGGCTCACAGAGTGGCGACCCAAAGGCCAAATAGCTCAAATAGAAACTGAATGGCTACCAGCAGTCGCAGCCTTGCAGGCAATAACAGGCGGAAGGAAACTGAGTGGTGAGCTAAAAGCAAAGAGCAAGGTGTGCAGAAGAGATAGGACTAGACTTAGAGTCTGCTTGAGGCAAAGTGCTAGGCCTGTATCCTCTGTTCTGTAGGTGAAAACAGGCCTTACAGCAAGGGAGCGTAGCACTCCCTCTATAACTACAAGGGCACATGTGGTGCTCTTAGTTGCTATCTCAGCGGTGTGAGCCTAGAGGATCAGGGCCAGAATAGGAATGGTGAACACCGAAAGCAAGGTGCTCATAAACGTGCCTTGTGACATGACCTTAGGATCAATGCCCTCTTTCAAGCAGATCATGGTGCCGTAAGAAGCCACCGGCATGGCCGAAAGGATCACCAGCACGTCGGTGTACTTGTGGTCGAATGGGCTCAGCATGTAGATGCCATAGATCAGGCAAGGGATGCCTAAGAGCTTTAGGCCACTCATCACGTAAATACGCCATGAGCCCAGCATCTCTAAGACCTTGATCTCAGCTAAGGTCGAGCCGATCACCAAAAGAGAGGCAGGAATAGTCATCTGACCCACCAAAGAAAAAGCTTGGCCGATCAGCGCTGGGGTCTTGATCTGGAAATACACGAGCGCAATCACGATATAAGTGGAGCACAGAGCTGGCGAAAGGATCATGCGCCAGTTCAGCGAAATACGCTTAGCCCGTGGTGGTAAGTCCTCAGCCTTAAACTCAGGAGTGGTGTCAGGATCCGGTTCGACTTTGCAGCTGCGGATAAAGATCTGACCTAAAAGGAACACCAGCAAATTAAAAGGGATGGTGAGCACCGAGATATAGAAAATGGCGTAATTGCCAAAAAGTGCAGCCACCACTGGAATGCCGATAAAGTTGATGTTGCCAAAGGCAAACATGAAGCGATAGATGCCTTCTTGCTGAGAGTGCAGCAAACGCGCAAAGATGCAGCCTGCCACCAGCATGATGACTAAGGTCATGGTACCAATCAACAGCACGGGTAAGATCTCTTCACGTGCAGGCAAGGTATCGCCCATCACTGACGACAGAATAATAGCAGGCGCTGTCACATTGATGATCAAGACCGACAGAGAGCGATCCAAGCTCACACTCATGATCTTGAGTTTGTGGCAGATAAAACCAATGATCACCAAGATGAACAAAACGCCCATCTGGCCAAAAGTATCGAGAAAATTCATAAGAAAAAGCGTAAAGACTGATGCCTTGTTTTTCCCAGCAAACAAGCTGCACTGACTGCTTAGCTTTTTGGGGAAATGAGGCTCTACAAGCGCGCTTAGCCTTTCAGCCCACCATTCTTAGATGTTTTTAGTGGTGCCTGATTTGGGCTAAACACGTTCCCTCCTTGCTCTGAAAACACTACGAGCAAGGTCTCCTCGTTTGTTGAACTGATCTAAGCTTGGCTGCTACTATCGACCAAGCGCTCATGCTGGCTTTTACTTCTTATTTTGAGCCATGGCTCTGAACTAAAAGAAATCAGGCCCAAGCAATGCAAGTTCCAGCATGACTGGGCGCTAAGTTTAGCAAAAAGCCAAGTCCAAAAAACGTCGTGAGCCATGGCGGTGCTAGCTCACTTGCACCAACCGCATGTGCGGTGCATGCTCTAGAGCCAAATATTACTGATTGCACGGCTGTCTGCCATTTCGTCTTTCTAAGCCTAACCTAGGCCAAATATGGCATAATGCCAGCTCACTTAACTTTAACGACAACTAACTCTCTTGCTCTGACCTAAAGCTAAAGCGCATCTTGCAAGGAATAGCTGCTAAAATAGTACTTATACTACAACTGGACAGCTATCGAGTAGCTGCTAGGAGCCAAAGTGGCTTCCTACGCACCATGCTAAGTGCGGACGCTGCTCAGCACGTGCACCGCCAAGTGTTCTTGGCTTCATAATCCCCAACAGGCATTACGGCGCATGTAACCATCACCGCAATGCAGGTCTATAAATCAGAGTATTTTCATCTGCGCAGACTAGACGGCTCTAAGCTAACCAACGCTAGCAACATAGAGCTAACTAGAGAGGCGCATAACCTTTTAACCAAAAACCGAACCATGGAGGGCGGCAATTCCTTCCCTGTTTGACCAAACAGGGTTCCTTGCCGTAATTAGATGAACCAGCTTTTCTCTCGTTGGCATAACCAATTCCCTTACCTACCTTTAACTTGGGCTAGTCAGGGAACCAAAAAAGCAATCTGTTCCTCCATCTTAGTACTTTCTTCTTTTGTTCTTGGCTCCACCTCTGCCCAGAGTGCGGAAGGCGATGCCCCCGTATCTCCACTTGTGAGCCAAGAAGTGGTCGCACAAAACCGTGCTACCAATGAACATTTACTGCAAATGCAGGGGCAGATCCAAAGTATCAATGAAGAGCTAAGCGAGCAAAGAGCCAATTTAGGTACCTTACGCGCTGAGATCGTGGCCCAACGTGAAGAAAACGATGAGTATCGCCGCAATTTCTTAAACGAGCTCAAAGCTCTGCGCCGCCAGAACCAATCGCTTCTTGATAATCTCTACGACAACAATAATTTACTCTTAGGCAAGAGCGATATGGCCGAAGTTAAACCTCTCCGCAATTACGACCTCCAAACCCCTGATGGGAAAATGTACTTTGGTGAAGACGAGTACATTTATGTTAAGGAGGCTGACGCCACTTTCGACGCCCGCATTGACACGGGTGCCGCTGTGTCGTCCATCTCGGCCAAAGATATCACGGAATTTGAGCGCAATGGCAAACGCTGGTTCCGCTTTACCATTGAAGCCAATGATCACAGTATCGAGGTCGAAGCACCTTTTGTGCGCACCTCTAACATTCGTCAGTCTTCAAGCAACAAATCTATCCAACGTATCGTGGTGTCCTTGAATATCAAGGTCGGTAACTACTCGACCACGAGTGAATTTACCTTAACTGACCGTTCACACATGCAGTACCCACTGTTGATCGGTCGTACCATGATCCAAGATATCGCCGTTGTCGATGTCTCACGTGACCACATTCAAGGCCGCAACAAAGACACCTATCTGATCTTAAATACAGATGACTATGATGCCGCCATGAAGGATGGCAAAGATCCAAATGCTGAGTACAAAGCCAAACGAGCTTCAGCCGCAGGTCAGATCGCCTACCCTTCAAACAGTTACGGCTCCAACTTGGGCCCTAACTCCGAAAACGCTCTGCCAGTAGTGCGCAATGCTCGCAACAACGCTGATACCAGCAATAGCAGCAATAGCAGCAATACCAGCAAGAGCTCTGATAACGCTAGTGACAGCAAAGAGTCTGCATCTCAGGATGCCGCCGACTCCGCTGAGCCACAAGCTAAAGAGCCAGCTCCAGAGGCTGCTACCAGCGACAAAGATGCTCAGGCAGATGCAAGCAAATAAGAGCAAAACGATTGTGTGCTTTGGGCTCTAAGCCTTAAACTATGCGCCCCGAGGATGCAGTGCCCCTGCATCCTCTCATTTTTGCCCTAATGCAAGCGCAAGATACTGCGGCAAGCTGTTTGCTATGCTCTAGCAGCTAGCCTCGGGGGCCACCTTAGGCCCATCCCCCAAGGGCAGTCTTGGGGCCACCTAAGACCGCTATCAGAAGCAGTCTTAGTGAACATTGAGCCTATTTGGCCTCATAAGTTAGGGCTTTGTTGTTTTCCTGTGTTACCCCTTTTCCCATCAACCCTATAGAATAGTAGAGACGGCAAATGGTTTCTCGTGGTGTGTTCTATGTGGTTACGGCCATTCTCTTTATCACCGGCATTCTGCTGATGGCCTACCAACATGTGACTTTTGAAATTCCGTTCCTCCCAGGCGATCAACGTACCGTCTGGCAAGTTGAGGCCAAAGTTGAGTTTGAGCCTCTGGGCAATACCCCTGCCACCGTCGATCTGGTGATTCCTGATGAACAACCAGGTTTCTTCCAGCTCAGCCAAACCACCGCTAGTATCGGTTATGGCTCTACTTACATCAAAAAGGACAATGGCTCCTACATCGAATGGACCAAGCGTAATCCTGTAGGCTTACAAACCCTCTACTATCGTGGTGAGTTCCTTGAAGATACCAATGCTTCCGCCTCTTCCATGATCGTGCCTACCATCCCTGAGGTAGTGATCCCTGAGCCTTATGCTACCGCTGTAGGCGAAATTGCCTCTACAGCACGTGAGCGCTCCAGCAATCCTTTCTCCTTTACGGTACAGGTGATCTCTGAGCTCGAGCGCCAAAATGAGATGCGCACCCTGCTGCTCCAACAATTTACCCGTGCTGAGCTCATCATCAACATCTTGCATTATGCTCAGATCCCTGCGCGCATTGTGCACGTACTGGATTTAGAAGATGGCCGACGTAACCGCTCCTTAGTCCAACGTATTGCTGTTTTTGAGGGCACCCACTACGAGATCTTTGATCCTCGCACCGGCGTCAGTGGCATTCGCCAAAACCAACTGATTTGGAATAGCAATGGTGGCTCCCTGCTTGATGTGCAAGGCGGCCAAAACGCTCACCTCTCATTCTCCATTATTCGTACCTCAGTGCCTGTAGCTCAAGCCGGTGTGCTTAAGGTCATGACCGAAAAGGCCCAAGGCAATGATGTGGTTTCTCTTTCCGTTGAAGCCTTACCACTTGAGGAGCAATCCCTCTTTAAGGGCATTCTGCTGCTGCCAATCGGCGTGCTGATTGTGGTCTTCCTACGCATTATCATTGGTATTAAGACCTCTGGTACCTTTATGCCAGTGTTAATTGCCATGGCCTTCTTGCAGACTTCGCTGCTTGTAGGTTTGATTGGCTTCGTCTCTATCGTCTGTATCGGCCTGATCGTGCGCTCATGGCTGTCACATCTGAACTTGCTCTTGGTAGCTCGTATCTCGGCTGTGATCATCGTGGTGATCGCTATTATCGGTGCGATCTCCCTTATCACCTACAAGATCGGCCTCACCGAAGGTATCAAAGTCACGTTCTTCCCAATGATCATTCTCTCGTGGACGATCGAGCGTATGTCTATTCTGTGGGAGGAAGAGGGTTACAAAGAAGTCTTAAAGCAAGGTGGTGGCTCTTTATTTGTCGCTGTGTGTGCTTTCATTGCCATGGACAGCATCTTAATCCAGCACTTAACCTTTAACTTCTTAGGCCTGCAGCTAGTGATCTTAGCCTTAGTGCTGATCATGGGTAACTACACTGGCTTCCGTTTAAGTGAGCTCAAGCGCTTCAAGCCACTGGTCGAGCAGATCAACGGTAATTTAAATGGTGACGAAAAAGAGCATGAATACGTGCGCTTAAAGCGTGAGCTGGGTCAGCTCAAAGCCAACCCTCGCGCCTTTGACGACGACTTTAAGACTGATCAGACTCTGCCACCTGCCAGCCAAACTGGCGCTACCAGCGTTGACGCTGCCAGTACCAGTGCTGCTGACAACAGCGATGGCCACGACCAGACTAAGCCAAAGTCACGCTCTTAGGAGGCTCTATGTCTGTGCTCTCCTCAATTTTTCAGCGCTATACCAACCCTGTGAACCTAGTCAAAATGGGTATCATGGGTATGAATCAGCGCAATGTGAACTACATTGGTCGTTACAACAAGCGCAAGCTCTATCCTTTGGTGGACAATAAGCTGCTGACCAAGCGTATGGCCCTGCAACACCATGTAAATGTCCCTAACCTTGTGGGCTCAGTGCGCAATCAGGTGGAGGCACAAAATATTGTCTCCATCATCGGTGATCGTACTGAGTTCTGCATCAAACCTGCACAAGGCTCAGGTGGTAAAGGTATCTTGGTGATCACCGGCCGCGAGGGCAATAGCTTCATCAAAGCCTCAGGACAGGTGATCTCACGCCATGACCTCCGTCGTCATGTCTCTAACATCCTTGCAGGACTGTTCTCGTTAGGCGGTAAACCTGACTTTGCACTGATCGAGGATCTGATCCACTTTGATCCTTGCTTTGAGGGCTATAGCTACGAAGGTGTGCCTGATACCCGTGTGATCGTCTTCCAAGGCTTCCCTGTCATGTGCATGATGCGTCTTTCGACCGCTGCCTCTGACGGTAAAGCCAATCTGCACCAAGGTGCAGTCGGTGTGGGTATCGATCTACGTACTGGACGTGCTGTGCGTGCAGTGCAGCACAATGAGCCTATTGAGTTTCACCCTGACACCAATAAAGACCTGTACCAGCTGCAAGTACCACATTGGGATGAAGTGCTGTATTTAGCTTCCTCGTGTTACGACATGTCAGGTTTAGGCTACATTGGCACTGACATTGTGCTCGATAAATATCGTGGCCCAATGCTGCTCGAGCTTAACGCTCGCCCTGGCATGGCAATCCAAACGGCTAACAACGCTGGCTTGTTACCACGCTTGCGTCTGGTGGAGGCTCTCACCAAACGCTCATCTATGAGCATTGAGGCTAAAGTCGCCTTTGCCAAAAAGCACTTCGGCGTCTACAACAACTAGCTTCCCACCTTGGCCTAGTGTTAGAGCTCAAAAGTTCGTAGCCACTTTTCTAGGCCACATATAGCGACTCTAAGAAATACTCTGGCAACAAACCACTGACCTGATCAGTAAGAGCTCTGACACTGTTATTTCGTTGATTTAGGTG
>DXEV01000209.1 GCA_019114785.1 Candidatus Anaerobiospirillum pullistercoris
GCCTACAAGGACACTGTAATGAGTCTTCTCCAAGCCAATCACCTCAAAAAGACTTACAAGAGTCGCGTGGTGGTCAACGACGTTAGCCTCAGCATCGAAAGCGGCCAAGTGGTCGGCTTGTTAGGCCCTAATGGTGCCGGTAAAACCACTTCCTTCTACATCATCGTCGGCATTATCTCCACCGAAAACGGCTCAGTGATGCTAGACGATGTGGAAATTACTCACATGCCTATGCACCTGCGCGCTCGTGCAGGCTTAGGCTACCTGCCGCAAGAAAACTCTATTTTTCGTAAGCTCACGGTGGAAGAGAACCTGCTGAGTGTCATTGAGCTGCAAAAAGGCTTAAGCAAGCAACAGCGCAAGCAACAGGTAGATCAGTTGCTCGAAGAGTTCCACATTGAGCACTTACGAAAGAGTATCGGCATTGCCCTCTCCGGTGGTGAGCGCCGCCGTGTAGAGATCGCTCGCGCCCTTGCAGCCAAACCTAAATTCATCCTGCTCGATGAGCCTTTTGCTGGTGTGGATCCTATTTCCATCTCCGACATCAAAGACATCATTAAGCATTTACGTGATCGTGACATCGGCGTGCTGATCACTGATCACAACGTTCGTGAAACCTTAGACGTGTGTGCTAAGGCCTACATTGTTAACGCCGGAGAGATCATTGCCCAAGGAACAGCTCAAGAGGTACTGGCCAACAAGAAAGTACAAGAAGTCTACTTAGGCAAGAACTTCTCACTTTAGTTTTCCTCTCTCGTTGGTCACTCTCTCAAGGCTAGATTTTTGGGTAATAAGGAGCACTTCCCATGGTAAGCTTGCGTAACTCTCTGCAAATACGCACTGCACAAACGCAAACTTTAACGATGACCCCTCAATTACAACAGGCCATCCGTTTGTTGCAGTTGTCTACTCTGGATTTAAAACAAGAGATCCAGCAGACTTTAGAATCCAACCCTATGCTGGAAGTGGATGATAATGCGCTCAATCCCAACATAGAGTCCTTAGATGCCCTTGTAGATCGCGAGCAAGCCCAAAATAGCGACGGCGACGTCTATAACCCATTTAGTGACGACCCGAGCGCTTGTCCAAGCAACTTAAGCTCCTATAGCACCAATGATGATGCCCCACCACCAAGCACTGCCGATGTTTTAGGCCGTGACAGCAGCATGTACCCTGAATATGCTGCCACCAACAGCTTTGAGTCAGACCATAGCGCAAGCTCTAACGCAACCAATGATTTAGGGGGTGGCGACGCTGCCGCATCTAACTTTGAAGGTGATGCCAGCGACTATAGCGATAGCGATTTAGCTTCTAGTAACGCTTTTGATGGCATGTCAGAGGCCGATATTGATATGGCTTACGATTTAGAACACCTCAGCTCTAACTCTGCCCTCGAAAGCTCCAATAGCATTGAGCTTAATTCAAACAATAGCGAAAACGACAACCTTCCTGACAAGTTGGCTACAGCCGAAATCGACCCAGGCGAGGGCTCTATTATGGACAGCTATGACAACATCATGCGCGAGGATAACTACAGTGCTAAGTCCCGTGCTAAAAGCGTCATGACAGATGATGACGGCATCTACGAGGGCGAAACGCAAATCAATTTACATGAGCATCTGCTCTGGCAACTTGATTGCTCTCCACTTCAAGGCCGCGACCGAGCTATTGCTGAGACTATCATTGATGGAGTGGATGACTCAGGCTATCTGAGCGTTGAGCTCTCAGAGATCCTTGATGTAGTACGCGAAAACTATCCTGATGCCAGCTTAGATGACGTCAAAGTGGTCTTAAAGCTGATCCAAAGTTATGACCCATTAGGCGTTGCTGCCCGTAATGTGCAGGAATGTCTGCTGATCCAATTACGTGATAAGTTGAGTCGTGAGCCGAGCGAAGAAGGCAAAATGGCTGAAGATATACTCTTACACCATTTGTCCTTACTCTCTAACCATGACTATCGCTCTCTGTGCACATGCTTAGGTGTGAAGATCGAGACCTTAAAACGTGTCAACGACATCATCGTGTCCTTAAATCCACGTCCTGGCCGCACCGTGATCAAAGAAAAAGCCAACTACGTCGTGCCTGATGTTATAGTCATCAAAGATAAAGATGGCAACTACGATGTGGAGCTCAATCCAGATGCTCTACCTCGCGTGAAGCTTAACGAGCAATATAAGTCCTTGGTGTGCTATGCCCGTAATGAGCGCGAAAAGGAGTTCTTTAAGTCCAATCTGCAAGAGGCCAATTGGTTCATCCAAAGTATCGCTAAGCGTAACGAGACTCTGCTTAAGGTTTCACGCTGCATTGTCGAGCACCAAAAGGCTTTCTTGGACTATGGTGAGCAGCGCATGGAGCCCTTAGTGCTCAATGACATCGCCCAAGAAATCGAAATGCACGAATCTACCATTTCGCGTGTGACTACCGAGAAGTACATCTACACCGATCGTGGCACCTTTGAGCTCAAGTACTTCTTCTCCAGCCACGTCAACACCGACAATGGTGGTACAGCCTCATCTACGGCTATCCGCGCTGAGATCAAGCTCTTGGTATCGCGTGAAAACCCACGTCGCCCTTACTCTGACAACCAGATTGCCAATCTGCTCAAAGAAAAGGGCTACTGCGTAGCACGCCGTACTATAGCCAAATACCGTGAAGCCTTAGGTATTGGCTCCTCATCTCAACGCAAGCGTTTAGTCTAAAAAACGCACCTCTCTGGCACCACTGCCCTCTCCGTGACCTCTACGTGACCTCTCCGGTGGTGCCTGCAACTTTTTGCAAGCTCTTGAGATTTTTTATCACTTCTCTCCCGCCTCTACACCCCACCACGCTAAAAGCTGATAAATAAGCCAAAAATCGGCAAATTAATCGTAAAATCGAAATCAAGACGCCAACAAAAAAATGTTAAAAGCGGGACATACATCAAATTATGAGCAGCGCGCTGCACTAAAGCTTTAACTTTTTCGATATGATTGAGTCATGGTCGTTGTGACAAACAAGTCACACAATCCTTGTCAGGCTATGTAGCCGCACCACTTCCCCTTCGCTGGACGTCATCCACACTCATCATCCAGTCTCAAACTGGATTAAGGATAATTGTATGCAGATTAATATCCAAGGTGTAGGAATCAAGGTCACGGACGCTCTTCATGACTACGTCACCGATAAGTTCAACAAGCTTGAACGTAAGGGCGATGTAATCACCTCCATTGCCGTAACCCTAACAGTGGAGAAGCTGCAACAGATCGCCAAGGCTGATCTCTCTGTAGCTGGTGGCGCTCTACACGCCGAGTCCCAAGATGAGGACATGTACGCTGCTATCGACTCCCTGATTGATAAGGTCGATCGTCAGCTGGTTAAGTACAAGGAAAAGCTCAAGCACGATTAGTGTTGGCAGGTTCGCCCCCTGCACACTGCGTGGGAGAGTGTAAGGCAGTCAGTCCTGAAAGAAAGCATGGTTCTGAAAGGTTGGTGACTGTTAAGTAAGGTTTCTTAGATTTTGCGCATCCTAAGTCCAGCTTAGCCGCAAAATCACAAGGTGTCCGTACCAGAATCTGCGCCAGATAGCAGTATCGATTAGTAAGCCTAGGGCTAAAAACAAGCTATCCTTCAAGCAGCGCTGGGTTAGGTTCGCGGGCTAACGAGAGAGGCAAGGGCCTCACCCTCTCAGGGCAACCCTGTAAAGCTAGTACCCGAGCAGAAGCGCAAGTCTAGCAACCTGAGAGTCTCAATAAGCAACGCGAGGTCTCGTCAGGCCTCATAACCGTAAGCGCGTGTTACGCTGTCTTACGCACCTTGTTCACAGCTTCAGTTTTGAAGCGCTCCGGTTTTCACAGTCGACACCGTGAGGTGTCTCCAATACGAGGAAAAAAGCCCCTTAAGTGGGGCTTTTTTGATCCCGCAACAAAGGCCGCTCCAGCGGCCTTTGGGCGCTTTAGAGCTTATTGACGGGGCGTATATGCGGCCATCGCCTCTTGAGCGGACGTTTCTGCAACAGCATTTGTAGGCTCTGCATGCTGATGCTCATCAGCATTATTGGCCACACTCACCGACAAGGTGCCATGATCTCTATCAGCCTCAATGTTGATCGCTAAGGCCTTTTCTGCGGCCGCACGAGCTTCTGCCATACGCTTTTGCTGGGCTGCCTTATACAAGGCAGTGAAGTAAGCCTCGTCCTTTAAGGAGAAGAACAACAAAGCTAAGGTGCCAAGGCTCATCAAGCCCACAGAAACCGCAACGGTATATTGCACCCCATAGCCATGCTCCATAGGCAAGCCGCCTAAGAAAGCACCCACTGCATTACCAAAGTTGAAGGCTACTTGGCCAAAGGCTACGCCAATCAGCTCGCCACCTGGCGACACACGCAGGATCGAGACCTGCTGAGGTGTAGACAAACCAAACAAGCAACCAGTGCAGTACACCATTAAGACTAAGCCTAGCCACAGCATGTTGCCAAAGAAGAAAATACAGATAGCTGCTGCAATGCAGGAGATAAAGATAGCTAAGCTAACTTGGGCTGGGGTGAAAATATCTGAGAGACGGCCAGCAATAAGGTTATAGATCGTCATGGCAATACCCATGACAATCAGCACGGTTGGCACATAGGCTAAGTCTAGGCCCATAAAGTCGGTCAGAATTGGGCTGACATAACTTTGTAAACAGAACAGACCGCCATTGCCTAAAAGGATACTCAGGCCAATTAAGTATGGAGCACGCTTTTTCAGGAACTCAAACTGCTTCATAAAGCCGTGATCTTCCATCTTGCCAAGATCTGGCAGCCAGCGCCATAAAGAGAGCAGCACCAACACGGCCCAGATAGTCATCAGCACAAAGATGGCTCGCCAAGAGAAGTTGTGAGCTAAAGCAGTTCCTAAAGGCACACCAAAGACGTTTGAAACCGTCTGTCCAGCTAGCATCAAAGCCATAGCTGAAGAGCCGTGACCAGCTGTCGCAATACGCGAGGCGATAATTGCTCCTAAACCAAAGAAGCAACCATGAGGCAGACCGGAAATAAAACGAGCGATGAGCAGGAAAATGAAATCAGATGCTACAGCCGTTAAGACCATACCCAATAAGTGACAGAATACGACGATGCAAATCGAAAGCTTCAGGTTAAGCTTACGAGAGAACATCATGTAGAACACACCAAAGCACACACCGAAGGCATAAGCCGAGATAGTGTGACCAGCAGTGGCAATCTCCACGTCAAAGTCCATGGCAAAATAAGGCAATAAGCCCATAACCACAAACTCAGATACACCAAAGCTCAGCGCACCGAAAGCCAGCGCAATAAGACCTTTGATCACAACAAAAACCGTCCCAGACAAAAGCTAAAAGAAACGCGAAAATATCCTGTGTACGGTCTCAAGACAAAGACGAAAAACAGGCTTGCTAATTCTAAGCAAGCCGATTTTTTTCGCAATTAATCAGCCTAAAAAACCCATTACACGGCACAACTTTAGTGCAGAACAGCAATAACGAGCTCTCATTGAGACAGTTCTCAATATTTGTAATTTGGCTTATTTATGCCTTTTGGCACATGATTGGCAGGTACAGCAAAAGAGCTCTCTGTCCCCAGCCAGTGCAGAACACATCATCTTTTCCTCCAGTGCCACCAGAGAGCACCACAGGTCACTGGCTCAAGAGAGCAAAAGACACATGCACGAACAAATAGCTCGTTTTTCTTTGAGGCTATTAGCAGCAATAAGTTACAATCGGTTGCTGCTTTGCCCTGCAAGGTGCCCCAAAGATCACTGGCGAGCCTTAAGGCCTCAGCCCAAATTTTTCAGCTGCCACCGCCATGGCCGCCATGGCCGCCACGGCCACAACCAAGGCCAAGGCCACAGCAAAGGCCAAGCTGTCCGCAGTAAGCCGCAAGCGCAGTAAACAGAGCCCTTCAATCGCGAGGTGTTGTTATGAGTCAGACCGCCCGTCTCTTAATAGTGATCTCCCTGTTCTGGTTCACGCAATACGTTTACGTGCCATACACCACCCCTTTCTTATTGGCGCAAAAAGTCAGTGCTGACTTTGTCGGTCTTGTGGTCGGTTTCTATGGAGCTGTACCGTTATTTACCCGCATCTTTATCGGCCTATTCTCTGACAAGATCGGCAAGTTTAAGCCCATGATTATTGTCGGATGTGCAACGGCCGCTTTAGCCTCGGTTGTACGTCTTACTTACCCTACTGGTATGGGCTTCCTCTGGGCCAACATTATCTCGGGATTCTCTTCCTCCATGTGGATGTGCTTTATCCTCTTCCACACCAAAACCCTAACCAAAGAGAATCTGCAACGGGGTATGGGCTATGTCATGGCATCCTGCAATCTTGGCATCTTAGGCGGCTTCTTTGCTTCGGCAACACTGTACGAAAGCTATGGCATGTTTTTGATGTGCTTGCTTTCCGTGTGTACCGGAAGCATTGCTCTCCTCATCAGCCTGACCCTCAAGGAGCCTACTGAACATCGTCTGCAGAGTCCTAAAGTCAGTGACCTGTTACACGTAGTCTTCAATAAGCGTCTGTGGTTCTTTGCGGTGATCGGCATGATCCAACAAGGTATCCTCATGGCTACAGCCATGTCGTTCTCTAACGAGGTGGCCCATAGTCTGGGTGCTCAGCCTTGGCAGGTGGGCATTATGACCATGACCATGAGCGCATCCTATGTAGCCTCTTGCTATATCTCATCCACTCATTTGGCTATCAGGATCGGCCCAGGTATTCTCATGACAGCTACCCAGCTGTGTATGGGCCTTTACTGTGTACTCATGGTGAACTTAGACTCTGTCTATGCCCTGATCCCTGTACAGATCCTTTTGGGTAGTACTGGTGGCTTAGTGTTCTCATGGTGCTCGGCTGAAGCTTTAAGCCAAATTGAGAGTTACCGTCGCTCTACAGCTTTAGGTATTTTCCAATCGCTCTTTGCTATTGGTATGACCATGGTGCCAATCATTGCAGGCTATCTCTTTGAGCAAAGTGGTACACTGACCAACGCTTTCTATTTCCAAGCTCTGCTAGCCTTAGCCGGAGCTATTGCCACAGCCGTTTACTACATTCATCGTCGTCACACCCGTTTGCGTGACGCCCAAGCCTAAACTCACAAGGACAAGGACAAAGCCCCAACATGTCCCAAGCAACAAAGCTGCTGCTCATCAGTGCGCTCTTCTGGTTTGCGCAATACGTCTATCAGCCAACCACAGCACCTTACCTGCTGGCCCAGAAAGTCAGCGCCGACTTCGTAGGCATTATTGTTGGTGTCTATGGAGGTGTGCAGATGGCAGCACGCTTTCCTATGGGCATCTTTGCGGACATTTTGGGGCGGCATAAGCCCATAGTACTGTTTGGCTGCCTTTGCTCCGGATCAGCCTCAATCATCCGTTTGCTTTACAGCAATGGCGATGGATTCTTTTGGGCCAATCTGCTTTCAGGCACGGCCTCTTCGATGTGGTTGAGCTTCATGTTGCTCTATGCCCGAGGGATCGCGCCAGAGCGCATGCAGCAAGCTTTAGGCTACACCTTTGTGGCAAGCAACATCGGCATCCTGCTGTCGTTCTGCACCTCAGCCTTTGCCTATGAATTTTTAGGCATGAACGCCATGTGCCTCTTTTCTCTCATCTGTGGCTTTGCTGCATTCGGCATTGCGCTGACTCTCAAAGAAGTTCCAGAGCAGCAAACGTCAGGCTTGCACACCAGCAAACCAGTAAACACTCGGCCTAAACTCAGAGAGCTATTAACCGTGCTCAAGAACACGCAGATCTGGTTCTTTGCTCTCATGGCTGCTATTCAGCAAGGCATAACCATGGCTACCGTCATGTCATTCTCCAATGAGATCGCCCATAGCATTGGCGGAAGCCATCTTGAGGTAGGACTGCTCACTGTGGTCTATATCGCCTTCTGCGTGATCTCAAGCTATCTCACCAGCCTCAACTTCTTTACCCGCCTCAACAATGACTTTCTCATCGGATTTTCGCTGTTTTGCCTAGGAATCTACTGCTGGTGCTCTGTCCTGACGGACAGCATCTATCTGCTCATCGCGCTACAGGTGCTGATGGGCTGCAGCTATGGCTTTGTCTTTAGCCTTGCCAATGCCGAAGCTCTAAAAGGCATTCCCAGCTGGTGTCGCTCTTCAGCCTTAGGCCTATTTCAGGCGATCTTTGCCTTTGGCATGCTGTGGGTGCCATTAATTGCAGGCGAGCTCTTCCACCGCACCGGCAGTCTCAACAGTGCTTTCTATTTCCAAGCCGTCTTGAGCTTTCTAGGAGCTTGCTGCACCCTTTGCTACTACCTGCATCGTCGGATACAAAAACGCAAGGCGGTGCAGCAATAAGACAGACAGCTTTGGTACCACATGCTGTGGTACCACTTGCTACTCTTAGCTCCTATTAGCAGAGCAATGAGCGCAACTGCTCGGCGGTCAGTGGTGCAGGATTATTGGCCAGACGTTGCAAATTGACTGAGGCCACAGCCTTGTCAAGCTCAGACTCAGGCAGTGAGAAATCAGCAAAAGACGAGCGAAGGCCCAGATCTCTCATCAGCTGCTCCAACCATGGCTTGAACTCTGCGCTCGAATGCAAGCCCAGTGTTAATAGGAGCATACGGCCATTCTCAATAGCAGCATAGTTAAGAGCAAACAGAGAGCGCATGATCAACGCTACTGCATGCCCATGGGCGATGCCATGATATTGCGTGAAGTAATAAGACAGAGCATGGGCTGCTGTTGTGCGGCTAATACTAATAGCTCTACCTGAGAGCAAGGAAGCCTGTGCCATAACCTCTTGAGCACCGAGGTCTTGTTCTAAGACAGCTGCTCTCATGAAATTCACACACTGCTTGATGCAGGTAAGCGCTAAGGCACCACTATACTCATTGCCCTGTGTTGCCCAATAAGCCTCAATTCCTTGGCATAAGCAATCACAAGCAGCTGCGGCACGCTGACTCTGTGGCACAGATAGACCGAACTCAGCCACAGAAAAGCACACATTTGGCGTGAGCTCAGGAGAACCGAGCGAGATCTTGCCCTTTTCGGTGTAGATCACTGCAAAAGGAGTAACCTCACTACCAGAACCAAAGGTCGTAGCCACCGTTACCAAAGGCAAAGCACCCCATTGCTCTAAGGTCGCAGCATCAGCTCCACTGGCCTTAAGGTGCTCTAACATCTCATGTTTGATCGCCTTAGCGCAATCCATGGCACTGCCACCGCCAATAGCGATCAGAGCATCACACTTGCTCACGACATCCAGTGAGCAAGATTGCACCTGCGCAAGGGTAGGACAAGGCTCAAAACCAGAAAAGACCTCGTAATCCTGCAACTTAAAAGCAGAAACCACTGAAGACAGGTAACGCTCCTTAACCGTACCGCGAGTCACAATCAGCGGGTGCTTAACTTGAGGCAAAACCTCAGGGAACCTTGCTAGCCCAACTTCACCCAAGAAAAACTGCTGCTCAATATCCATGCTATCCTCCACTTCTCACCTTAAGAATCATCGAGCGTGAGATAGTGGCTGCAACAGAATCACAAGCAGCATCTAACTACGCCATGGTTCTCACCGTTCTGGTCTGAGTATAGCCCAAAGATGGCGTTTTCTAAAAATGCGTATTTGCTCTGCAAGAAGCCGATTTCTATCAGCTTTTTGTCACTGTTTAGCCGCTGAGAAAATTGAAAAAATTTTGAGCCAACAGCCAGAACCAGCTTGCGTGAAAACACCCACAGGATTGCCAGAGAAGCGGAAAAAGGGAAGGAAGGGATATGTTTGAGTTGGTCGGAGGAATGAGGAGGAAGTGATGTGAGGGGAGCCCCAAGACTAAAAGCAATAACAACGGCATCTACTGGCGGAGCAATGATTTATTGCCATTGTACTCGCAGGCTATAGAGCTCCTCTTTGCGACGGTCGCTATTGACCAGATAAAATGGTATCCATAGCGCAAATACGCCAAACATCATTTACTTGCTCAAACTCAATTTTCAGATCTTGCTGGAAATGAGCGAGTAATGTGTTAGCATCCCACTCGTATTTCGTATTGTTCCACGTGAGAAATCCCTCTACGAAAATTTTGTGGTCAATAGTAAATTGTTGCACATAGTGCATCGTTATAGACACAAATCTTTGCACATCGACGGAAGCAAACACACTATCCGGCACACCTGAAAAAGCAACAAAAATCGCACCACCAGAATGCGGGCCTCTGTAATAACAATACTTATCCACTAAGCCGCAAGTTACGATAGACAGGTTATGCCCGTTGAATATGTCGTCCAATGAAAATTCGGCTGTCTTGAGTGGCTCTAAGTTCCAGCGTTCCCCCACTACTTTTGCGTTTGTGGCTAGCTGAATAATTTCCTCGGGAAAGCCATTAATATTTTCCCAACCCCACAGCCATGTGTCACTTGATGTGGACTCGCTTCCGATAAATTGAAGCGGATAAGATTGCTCTCCAAAAAGTATTACCCCCTCGGAAAAGTCAACATTCCAGTCCTGTCCCTTTACCACCTGTTCACCACAAGCAGTCTGGATTGCAACCATTTTACCCAAGCAAGCTGAAAACACTTGAAGCCAGTTTCCTGTCTCAATATTGAGATGCTCAAGCCAAATATTGTGTCTGCTATCCGGTTTTCTGTCTTGGCCCCAAAATCCCATATTTATCTCCTCCGCTTGCTGATAAACATCATAGCCGCCAGCTCTGGGTCGCTTCCATGCCACTAGCTGTTCTCTCTGCCGTCTGCAAAAAAGCTACCAGTTGGTTGCGACGGTTGTCCTCTGTGACGCTGAAAAAATCGTTCTTATGGGCTTTCCGTCCCACTTCTGGAATCATACAAACCGCATATATAATGGTTTTTTCAAGCTTTAGACTTTAGGCGTGGTCTATTGCGTTTCGAGATACTCTAAGCAGGTTTCTGGACAACGTTTGCCTGAGAATCGAAAAATAAGGAAGGGAAGAAAAGAGCCAGATGGGTGTGAGGTGGGGGAGTGGTGGATGTGATTTTTGGGTAGCCCAAAAACAAAAAAATCAGCACGATGGCTGATTATCAGAGCTTTCTTTTGGCTCCTCCTACTGGACTTGAACCAGCGACATACGGATTAACAGTCCGCCGTTCTACCGACTGAACTAAGGAGGAACACTATAAACAACACTCTCAAACACCGTAGCGTCTGAAAGCGATGCACATTTTACCCATCGCTCAAAACTGTGTCAACACTTTTTTAAAAAATCGTAAAAACAAGGCGCTGCTAACGTCCTGCCCTGCTGTTACGCTGCTACCACGCTGCGCTTGTTTAGTGAGATGGTGCCGCATGCTCTAAACGAGCGTTGATATTCAAAGAGCGATGACGTACCTGCACATAGAAGCCACGTCCATTGTATCGATCTGCCAAGGATTGGGCGATGTAAACAGATCTATGGCAGCCACCAGTGCAACCAATAGACACAGTAAGATAGCTACGATTGCTCGACTCAATATCTCGCAGCCAATACATGAGCAACTCATCAATCTGATTGATGTAAGTGTCTACAGTAGAGTGGCGAGAAAAGAACTCCTTTACCGGCTCATCTAAGCCCGTGTAACTGCGTAAAGGCTTATCCCAATAAGGATTAGGCAGGAAACGCGCATCAAAAACGAAATCAGCGTCCTTAGCAATGCCGTTTTTAAAGCCAAAAGACTCAAACACCATCACGAGGCGCTTTTCAGGACGACCGGTAATAGCAGTCACCACCTCTTGGGACAGCTCATGCACGCTCAACTCAGACGTATCGATACGTAGATCCGCATAACCTGAGATACTGGACAGCTTGGTGCGCTCAAGGACAATAGCCTCATTTAAAGAGAGGTGATTCTTAGATAGAGGATGTAAACGGCGAGTCTCGGAATAGCGCTTGATTAAGACCTGATCATCAGCGTCGCAGAAGATCACTGTTGTATGGATCCGCTCATCGTGCTTGATGTGGTTGAGAAGCTCACCTATATATCCCTCTTCCTCTGGGATATTGCGTATATCAATCGATACTGCCAGCTTAGGATAGCGATCTGGAGCAATATCCGTGAGTTCCCGTAAGAACATCACAGGCAAATTGTCGATGCAGTAATACCCCAAGTCCTCTAAAGCACGTAATGCTACAGTTTTACCTGAGCCCGAACGACCCGAGATCACTACCAGCTGAACCGTCACAGGTACAGCAGTTTTAGCCTGATCTACAGCGCCCGCCCCTGAATTTTTAGCTTCAGCTGACTGCACGGCAGTGGTAACAGCAGCTTCTACCGACTGCACATAGGCTGTCTTATCGTTCTCTGCATTGTGCATCTCACTATCTCCTCACACGCCAGTCACAAGACTGTCCACCACAAAGCTCTGCCAACCCTCCCTAAACCGCGCAGAGCTCAATTAACAAAGCCATTTTAAGCCAATAGCGGGCAAAAACTAGAAGTTGCCAGCTGTTGCCCAAAATAATAGCAATGCCCACATGACTGCAGGTCATAGCAACTATCAGTGATCTTTCACCTTTGTTGTTCCAGCATTGCTCTTAGACTCAGATTCGGCACTGCCTAAGACATCCTCAACGGTTAAGCCGAGGTCTTCCTCTTGCTCTACAGACTCTACCTGAGGCACTACTGTCTCAGCAGATACCACCTCAGCTTCAGAGTCTACCTTTAGCGGTGTTACGCCTTCATGCTCTACAGGCTCAGAAGCTTGTTGCTCAGAAGTAACAGCAGTAGCAACAGTAGCATCAACCTTTGGAGCAGCATCAGCCCCTAAGACGTCCTCAACAGTTAAGCCAAGGTCTTCCTCTGGCTCTACAGGCTCTACTTGAGGCGCATCTGTCTCAGCAGACACCACCTCAGCTTCAGAGTCTACCTTTAGCGGTGTTACGCCTTCATGCTCTACATGCTCTAAAGCCTGCTGCTCTGTAGCAGTAGTAGTAGTAGCAACTACTGCCTCTGGGGCGGGCGCTGTACCTAAGACGTCTTCGACGGTTAAGCCAAGATCTTGCTCTGGCTCTACATGCTTTTCTTGAAGCGCTGCTGTCTCAGCTTCAGAGTCTACCTTTAGCGGTGTTACCTCTTCATGCTCTACATGATCCACATCCTGCTGCTCAGTAGTAGCAGCAGTAATAGCAACTGCTACCTCTGGGGCGGGCGCTGTAAATGCCTCAGCCTCTGCTTTTACAGCTTCAACTGCATCCTTTGCCTCTTCTTTTCTAGCTGTTGTGACAGCAAGTACAGCCCTCATGATAGAGCGAGGCGTTAATGCACGCGCCTCGTTTTCCGCTGCTAACACATCGTCTTGAGACAATGGATCTGGCTTAGGTATGTGATTCTGTCGTAACTGTGCCTCAAGTGCAGCCGTGATGCTGATATTGGACAGATCTCTGCGAGGTGCTTGTAACAAGACTCTGCTTTCATCCTTAGCATCATCAGTTGCTGTACCCTTGCCCTTGTCTTGCGGCACCTCTGGCTTATCTTGCTCCTGTACAGGAACTACTCCTGTCGGCTCATGGGCCATGACCTCATCTAAGGACAAAGCAGTGACAACTGTCTTAGGCACAGTTAAAGCGGCCGCTTCTTTTGCTACAGCTAAAGCAGCAAGCTGATCCCCATGGTAAGACTCATCGTCGTCTTGTTCTTCGGACTCTTCTCCCAATACATCAGCCACCGAGAGATTAGGATTACGCGGTCCAATGGCAGCAATCTCTAAAGCCTTAACAAAAGCCTCAGCTTTGGCCTTTTCCTCTGCACTGACAGCTTGCTCTTCAGCTGTTTGTGACTCATCATCACCAGCTACATCCAGTACCTGATCTGAGGCTTCAGAGTCTTGTTCCTTTTCTGTTTTCTGACTTTGCGGCGTCACGATCTCTACGATCTTGTCCCACAGGTCTTTCTTCTTTTTCTCACCATGCTCTGATTCCTCATTGGAATTAGAGTCAGTAGTCGAATCAGCATCGGTATTAGCTGAAGTGGCATTGGTCTCTTTAGCAGCCTGATTACCAACAGCAAAGCCACCAACCGTAAGCAAAGCCTCATCGGCAGTTGCGCTTGCCTCGGCAGACTCTTCTTGATGCGGCATACCGGTTACAGTCTCAACCTCCAGCCCATCTGTCACGCCCTCTGGCTCAACAGACATTTCTGGGGCTTCGTTTTGAGCCTGCTCCGCACCTTGATCCTCTATCTGGCTATCAGCACTAGCTTGGATCTGCTCCTCACTTTCCTGCTGGCTTGTAGCAGCAGCGGCACTAGCGTCTTCAATTTCGATCTCAGAACTCTCGGCAGACTCTGACGTTACATTAGCCATTTCAGCCTTAGTGGCTGACTTCGCTTGTTCTTCGTCATCACTATCTTTATCAGAGCTGATCACATTAGAGATGGCTGAAGTTAACTGGGTCAAAATGGCCGACACAGCAGCTACAGCACCAGACTTGTCTTCATCGCTTTCATCGCTTTCTGCGTCTTCACTATCTGCCACTGGCATCTCAGGGCTAGGAGCAGCCCCAAAAATAAAGCCGTCACGTGGGCCATCTTGAGATTCCATGGAGCTATTGGTGATCGAGCGAATAGCCTCAGGGGACATATTGGTGCGCTTACCACCATTCTCATCTTCTGAGGTAACAGCAACAGCTGCATCTGTACCGTCGGAAGCGGCATTAGCTGAAGATTCATTAGAGACAGCTGTCACTTGAGTGCTCTCAGCTAAAGCTACGTCATCAGTGCTTGGCAGTGATGTAGCCTCTTGTTTGGTGGCCGAAGTAAGCACTGTACCAACGTCAGCTTGTGTGCCCTCGACTGCCTTTACTGTCTCAGTATTAACTGAGGCAATGTTAGCCACAGTGGCATTGGTATTGGTATTGGCAGTAGCAGCAGTTGTGGCTGGGCTCGAGGCTGAAGCAGGTGGTGGGGCAATGATATCTGCCAGCGTAATATGCTCTTCTTCTGTCTGCGTTGCTGCATTGCTCTCAGCAACACCACTGGCTGCTTGCTGCTCAACTGGATGAACACGATAAGGATATGGCTCATGGCTAGGCAGATGAGTAGAGTCTTGAGAACCATAACTATCCACATAGCTTTCATTTAAGGCAGCACTTAAAGGCGAAGAATCAACCAACTCTTGTGGCTTAACCTGAGACACTGGAGCTGGTGGCTCTAAAGGCACCTCATCTACACGAATAAAAGCCTCTGCCGGAAAGACATCTTGTGCTTTTTGCGCCTCTTTGCCCCGCAAACTTCTACCAAAGGTATCGCTAATAAAGCTCTTGATATTGGTAGTAGCAGATGGACTACGGAAATGCTCCAGCAGATCATGGCTACCAGCAATCGCAGGCTTCTTGCTCTTTGGCCTATAGTCCTGAGGAACACCAACTACATCCTGAGCAGAGCTCGTATCCTCTTCTTGCACTTTACGTTGTGCTTCAACATAAGTAGAGGCCGCCCTAATACGCTCAATTGCTTTGCGCTTTTCCTGCTCTTGCCGATCTTCTCCTTGCACCGCATCGTTAAAGGTATCACTTAAGGCTTGCATGATAGACGATATCAGCGAAGGGCTCTCCGGTGCGGCTGGAACGGCAGCAATCAGGTTGCTAAAGCCCATGCCCAAAGCCTCTGCTTTAGCCTCATTAAGCTCTTTTTTCTCAATATGAGCAATCTGTTGAGCACCAATTAGATCTTGCTTGTCCTTGGTGTGAGAAGACGCCCCATCTCCTGCTAATGAAGCTGCAGCAGCGTTTTGGAGCTCACCCATGACACCGTCTTTTGCTTGAGCATCAGCATTAAACACAGGATTAGTAGCCGCAATCGCCTTCGCTAAAGCCATATCCTCTTGAGAGACATGCTGCGCATCTACCTGAGCGCTGGCCTTAATGGCATTGGCATCTTGCTGCTTGGACGACTTCTGCTTATTCTCGCCATCTTCATCACGATCACCACTAATGGTGTTAATGATAGTGTCAGTAAAGAACTGGATCAGGGCATTAGCGGCCGACTGACTTTCTTCCGCCTCTGGCTTTTCATCAGGCTTAATTTGCAGGCTCAGCTCATAGTCTAGCTTGCTCAAGATCAGCATCATTTTGTCGTTTTCTTGCCACACACGACGCAAGGAATTGACGAGATCTGTGTTCTCGAGCTCTTGGCTGACCAAGCGCAACTTGTTTTCTATGGTCTCATATTTTTCTTTAGGCGAAATGAAAAAGGCCAAAGCCACATCTACACCAGAATAATCACTATCGACGGTGTTATAAGGCACTTCAGCTTGCAAGATGGCTAAAACAGCAATGGATTGCTCAAGCTTAGGAATCACGGCATGAGGCAAACCTACACCTTTGGCACAGACAGTAGTTCCTGCCCACTCACGCTCATTTAAGGCACGCAGAAAAGTCGCACTCTTTATCCCAGTCACGGCTGAGGCTAAATTGCTCAGCTCCTCAAACAGACGCTTCTTACTAAAGCACGTCAGCGGCGAGAGGATATAGGTAGTCGGCAAAATCTTAAACTGCGACATAGGAAAGCCTTGGAGGTAAAGACGTCCATGCAAAAGGGAAAAATACCGATTCGCGGGCATAATGCACATTATTTTGCGCTAAAGCTGCAATCGGGCTGATTCTGATTTAGACTTATTGAGCTAATTCAGGTGAAGAGTGCAATCATATCCACTCTTTTGTCAGAGATATAGGCCACGGGCCTTGCGTTCGCACGCGCTTGCCTCTTACACCATTACTTTCTTTCTTACCATCGCTTCGTTTTCGCTTAGTGAGATGTATTCCATGAGCAAAGAGCTTCTCAGCAAATTTAACCAGGTCTTACGACCTTATTATGCGCAAATGACTCGGCCTGGTATTGGTGATAACGCCGCTTTGCAAGACTTCTTAGCTCGCTTCAGCGCCGATCACAGCCTTTTCGAGCTCCTTGCTGCCACTAGCCCAGAGGTCAAAGAGTTACAAGAGCTTGTTTCCGGCAACAATGCCGTCATTTTAAGCCACTTCTTAAAAGCTAGACTCTTCCAACAGCAAATTGCCCCTGCTTTAGCTGTTACCCTATTGCAGCAAGCCCCAAGTTCCGAACTTGAAGCTATTAGCCAAGCTCTACAGGAAAAGGCCAAGATCTCCTTAGAGTCCACCGGTCAGCTTTTTGATGTCAATCAATTAAGCCACATCTTATGCCTACTGTTAGCCTCCTATATCGAGGAGAACTTACAACAGGCCGGTATTGAACATGCCATGGCATTACCTGCTGCTGGCAACGTAGCCGTGGATGCTAATCCAGACGAGATCAGTGCCCAATTATTCGCCCCTTGCAAGCTCAAGAAGCTGTATTGTGTCGCCGCTCGTCCTAATGCCATCTCGGAATTAACCCACAATAGCAGCTTAGCTTCCTGCGCCAAAGAAGTCGTGATCTTGAAGACCATCATGCACTCTATGACTGGCTCTAAGATCTTCTTTGATCAAAGTGGTAATGCTTACGCCAACCGCATTCCAGCTGGCAACTCTGCAAACAATTTCTTCTTAACCCGCTCCTTTGCTGCTCTGTTAAAAGACACCAAAGCTAGCACCATTAAGTTTACCTTACAGCCAGAGGTCTTAACCCTATTCACTGGCTCAGAGAATACCAAGTTCTTAAATAAGAATGAGGTCAATGTGCTGGCTTGCTTCACTGGTGGTGAGAGCTCTGGTACTGCTTTTAACTTAAAGCAAGAGTTCGCTGACTGCGCTCAACTCGCTGCCTTCTTACGCTTTATGCAAGGCTTAAAGCGTCAATACAGCCTGCAGTTCCAGTTTGACGCCAATAACTACAATCGCTTATTGATTGCCTGCTCTCTTACTGCAAACAAATAGCGCTTAGGTCAGATGCCTCCTGCCTGAGGCTTTAGTCTCAAGCAGGAATAAAAGGAGCCAGATTTTTCTATGACTACTCTCGATCCTCATGCACTGGCCGAGCTGGTGCGCAAAAACCCAATGTTCGATGCCCAGTGGTATCAACGCGAATACCCTGAGATCGAATACCATGCTGACGGTAATCCAGATCCAGCCTTCCATTACGCCAACTATGGTTACAAAGAGAACCGCTTACCAAGCGTACTCTTTGACGGCAATAAGTACAGTGCTTTCCACAACTTAAGAGACGTCAATCCATTAGTGCACTACTTAGAGCATGGTGCCCGTGGCGATTACTGCGTCAATGCTCGTTTACCTGAGATCTTAACCAAGGTCAGCCTAGGCTTAGAGCTGCTGCCAAGCGAGCGCCTCTACTACTTAGAGCACTTCTACAGCACCAATCTCAAGCAAGACTTTGATCTTGCTAACCAAGCCCCTGTGACCTTAAATGAAAAGCTGCTTTACCTGCACGCCTTTGGCGAGGGTAAGAGCAGCGATGAGATCAGCGCTTTTGCCACCAAGGCCTTAGCTTTACAGGACTCTACCCAGCAAGCTCAAGCTTTAAAGGACTTAGGCCTCAGCGATGAAGCTTTAAGTCACGTCCAAAGCCCAGCAGTGGTGCTTAAGTCTGCCAAAGACTTAGATCTGACCAAGCTTCCAGAGAACTTCCGCGTCAAGTGCAATGGCTACGCAACACAGATCTATATGCACAACAAGTCACGTGGCAAGTTACCTGTACTGCAAAATCTCTTTGCTCAAGAGCAACAGCGTGCAGCCGTGTTCTTACAGCAAGATGCCCTGAGCCCACTTTATCAGTTAACCCCAGATCTGCTGGTCTACGATTTAGCACCATTAATTGCTCATGCTCCAAAGAATGCAGTGCCATCCAAAGTGGAGTTATGGTGCGTTAATGGCAAGGTAGCCTACTCTCTGCTGTTTGGTAGTGCTGGCAGCAATACCGTCGCTATCTACGATCGTGACTTTAAGCTCCAAGCTAGTGCTTTAAGTACCCCACATGGCAATTACCGCATTGCCCCAGTGGAAAAATGTGCTTGCTTCGACCAGCTGGTGGCTTTTGCCGAGCAGTGTGCTCGCGACCGTGCTTTCGTCAGCGTCAGCTTCCTCACTACAGGCGAAGACTACGTATTAGAGGACATCAGCCTCTACCCATACAATAATATCTTCGTGTGCAGTAACGACTTCTCCTTAAAGGCAGCTGCTCAAATTGAGCTGACTAAGTAGTCATCCTGCTCTGAGTTAAGGATTTTTGCGGGACTTCGTTCCCCAAGTTACGCTAAAGGCTCCCTTGAGGAGCCTTTTTCGGTGCGCCCAGCATGGGTGCTATCTTTAGGGTTAAAGTCCCGAACCGACCCGCTGGTGGGAACGGTTAGTGAACTGCAAGGCGTCATGTGGTGACACATCCGCTGAAGGAAGCAGCTAGCAAAGTCGCGG
>DXEV01000210.1 GCA_019114785.1 Candidatus Anaerobiospirillum pullistercoris
CACCTAAATCAACGAAATAACAGTGTCAGAGCTCTTACTGATCAGGTCAGTGGTTTGTTGCCAGAGTATTTCTTAGAGTCGCTATATGAGGCCTAGAAAATTGGCTACGAACTTTTGAGCTCTAACACTAGTGCCAAGATTGGCGCAAGCACAGTTCCTCTAGGGCTCAGATCAGGCTTAGAGACCCCTACACAAGATCTCCACTACCAGCCTAAAGAACATAGCCAAACAGGCATAACATATTGCACACACGTAACACTCAAACAGCAATGCCTTACTCTAGGAGTACTACACTTAAGGCCTAAAGAAATTTAGACCTTAGAGCAACAGCCACGTGAATACACTGTTACACCTTGTGTACCGTATTCACTGCACACTGACTGCCGCCTGCTGTGTTTGTCGCCTCCCTATAGTCACGAGAAGCAGGCAAATGCAACGTTTCTTAACAACCTCGGATCCGTTCCTCGCGAATACGTATCCACATGGGGAATCCCCATTACAGTCATTCAACATCTTTCTGTCCAGTGCACCTAAATTAATGGCCTAAACCAAATCTCCTCAATTTAGATTCCACCGACAGCAGCTTTCAGGTACAAACCCTATTACCTCCTCACAAGGCAACAAGCTGACCTTAAGCCAGATGCGACATCCTCCTAAATCAACTGAAGCTGACAAACTTCCCTACAGAGCGTTTTTCAACCGCTCACGGGATGGTCTTGGTGGCAGCTACCTTAATCTCTAAGAAAGCTGTAATCCTAGCTCTGCACATAGCTCGCTTTGGATACACTGCTCTGTTGAGATGCAACATCAGTACGGAGCTCAAAGCACGATGCGCAGAACTCTGTACTCGCCAGTTAAGAGCTGAGCTCGGATCGCAGTCACGATCCTTCAAGAGCTGTCACCCCCTGCAAACTAGGAAGTGGAGCTCAACTCAGCCTTAACGAAAATTGTTCCACATCTCAAAATTAAGGCCAATATGGCTGACACCTTGGAAAGCAACAAGCTTACTGCAAAGCAACCGTGCCTTTTTACGGGGCAAACATTGCACTAGGAACGGGCAATTACACCTCTTTTTCCGTTACTTTACGTGCTATTGCGTAGAATACAAACTACACAGAAATGCGTGCATTTTGGCAAAAAGCACAATAAAAATTCATGCGTAATCGACGCTACCAACTGACCTCTAACACGACAAAGCCTAATCTTATCGGCTTCCTTACCGTTTACCCGCCTCTTAGTTACGAAGTCTTTTCAGGCACGGTGCTACGCATAGAAACGACTATTTACGCCTATTAATAGCGAAAATAGAGAACTTTTCTATGTCGCCCAAGATCCCTTTTCCTCTGTCCCATATGTCAGCACCAGCAAAGGAACAGCTGTCAGCCCCAGCCTAGGAACTGCTGACGTATTTTAGGCTTAGCCTAATTAGGCTCGCCTGAGAACCAAAACGCATATGCTCTGGTGCACAAAACGCATTTCCTTAGGCTCACAGCTTTTTAAGTTGCAATCTGAAAAACGCCCAGAGTAACAACTGACTGTGGCTGTGAAAGCAAAACCTCTCATAGCGTGCTGTGTATTTATTCAGTACACCGCCCCGCATAATACTCTTAGCTATTTTGAGCTGAGAGTAGTGAAAAATAGTGATCGTGCGCAGTTGGAGCTGCCTCTAACAGCCTCTTGATTTCGATTTTGGCCCCCAAAGCTACAGGTTAGTCTTGGGGTAGCATGCAATATGCGGCTGTAGGTAACGGCTTTGCTAACAACATCTTCTTACTAGCATCACGTTCCGCACTCCTCACGAGAGCCGTGGCGCTAACAAAACTATCGCTCTCAACAAAAGTCACCGACACACGGTTATTTAGAGACTCACAGCACTCACTGTGCTTACTGCCTTACTACGATGTCCACGGTTAGCAAGTACTTTTGCAATGCTCTACAAACCGCCGCTAACATTGACGGAAAACACACCTTAACACGGGTTAGCATCACACAATCTCAGTCTAAATCGTCTTAATCAGTAATAAGTTCACGCTAACACATCACCCCAAAACTGTCCATGAAAAAACACAATCCACAAACATTGGCACAGGCTAAAAACCTAATAAACATCATGTTCCGTGGGCGAGCAATTGCCATCCTAGCTGGTTACAACAACAAGCTAACCGATAATTTATAATTACGCGCGTTTATGGCCAAATATGGCTTTTGTTACATGCTTGCCCCAAGATGGATCCATTGGCACTCTCAAAGCCAGCTTCTCCCTGTGTTATTTGGCAAAAATCTAAGCTCACCTCAGAGGCAAAAGCAGCGAAACGAAAGCGGCTTACTTTTAGGCCTCACACAATGCGCCTTACTCCCTGTTAATCTAAACCTTTTGCACCTCTATCATCTAAAAGAGGTAAAGAGAGGGAAGCTGGCCACTCTGTAGAGTGCGCTTAAGATCCTAGCCTTGCGCTATCAGCAGTCTCACCTCTACTGCATGAAATCAGGGGTTTCAGGTTTGTCTCATCTTAATTAGCGCCGCCGCTAATGCCGTACAATACCTGTGACAGGTACTCCTTGCTATGAACGATCCGCTTGCACTTATTGCGCATGCTGGCATTGCGAAAACTGTCTGTGAAGTTGATGGTCTTGACGGTGTTCAAGCACAAACGCAAGAATCTGGAAAAATTTTCAGCAGAGTTGCCTTTATATTTGCGGCTTGCGTCTTCTCTAAAAGTTACGTCCAGCTGCCAGTGGCAACCATTTTCGATGCCCCAATGGTTACGCGTGGCGGTCAAATACTGTTCTGCCGAAAAGGTCTTGTTGTTGGTGATGTAGTAACGGATATCAACCGTTACTTGCTTGGTTTTCTTGTGAGTCTTAACACAAGTAACTTGAACGATACGCGCTAGCTTTTCCCAGTCTTTTGCGGTTTTGAAGCGCCTTGCGGTTACCTTGAAAACCTTGGCCGAACGTTCAAATACGAATCCGTTTATCGACTCTGGCTGTGCTTCAAAGGCATCATCTGGTGCGTAGTTGCTGGCCACTTGTTGAGCCTCATCACTTAGTGAGCTTTGGTTCCCTTTTAGAGCAAGCAGGTACTCGGCTTTTTGTTGAACAATCTTCTTCGCGATCTCTTTTTGGGTTCCCATTGCGTCAATAGTAACTAGAGCACCGGCTACGTGCAATTTGTCTAAGAGCTCAGGGATGGCGGTAATTTCGTTAGTTTTGGCATTAACCTTCAGCTGACCCATTGATATACCAGCATCGTGACACCAAGCGGACAAAAGATGCACTGTGCTCCCGCCAGCTGCGGTCGCTCCGCGCATTTGTTTACCGTCAATGTTAATAATCTTGATATCGCAATCTAAGGCTTTAATGATTTCCTGAGCGAACTGACGAAAAGCCATCTCTAGGGTCTCAGGATTTATCAGCTGAAATACGCGACTGTAGGTGTGATGCGATGGAATACCGTTGACGAATGGCAAAAATTGGCGCAATTGATCAAGGTGGATTAAAGCTGAGTATTGGATGTCACGCCATGAGCGAGCTCCGTCTAGGATGGCAATGAAGGCACTAAGTAGAACCTCTTGCAGCGTGTATCGCTTTGTACGTTCAATACGCGGGTCAGTCACAATTTCTAACGCATCTAGGAGCATGGCTCAATCCCTTGAAATAAACTAAGGTTGCCTTATTTTGCCATGCTAGATTGACAGGAACAAGGTGCGCTCTACATGGACAACAATTAAAATGAGACAAACCTG
>DXEV01000211.1 GCA_019114785.1 Candidatus Anaerobiospirillum pullistercoris
GCTCAGTAGTGACGGCTGGTGCAGGAATAGCCTGTGGCTGTGCTTGTGGCATCTGGTACTGAGGAGCAGAAGTGGCAGCTGGAGCAGGTGTAGCCAGTGGCTGCATTTGCTGAGGCTGTGTTTGTGGCATCTGGTACTGAGGCACAGCAGTAGTATCTGGAGCAGGTGTAGCTTGTGGTTGCATTTGCTGTTGCTGCTTTTGCTTTGGTTGCTGGTACTCATAACGGTGCTGGCGATACTGAGGGGCTGTTTGGAGCTCAGTTTCCAAAGTTTGCTGGCCTTGGTGGTGGTTATATCTTTGCCCGTTTACTCGCTCGCGGCTTAAATGACCAGAAATGATGTTTTCGTTGATGAAGTTTTGTGCAGTGTCTACGTGAATAGTTCCGCCTTCATTGCGATAGGTGCCGCTGTTGATGACAGTAGCATTCTGGGTTATGGCCAGTAAGCCTCCTCTTTTGAGAGCTAACACACCATCATTGAGCATGCGTGCACGCTCTAATAGCGAGCTATTACCACCGATTTCCATGGTGTGGTTATTTAGGATCTGGCTATTATGATTTGCTCTGAGCTTACTGTTAGGCTGGAAACGTAAAGGCGCATTGTTTTCCAGAATAGTATTGCGCCCGAGGCTGAGCTCACCCTCGAAATTACAGATCCGTTTATTATTCAGGCGTCCTTGGTCATTCAAGCTGAGCTTAGAGCTGCGATCTACGCTGAGGTTGCCGGTGTTTTCCATGCTGCTTTGATCACCGAGAGCCAAGCGTGAGTTGTTACGAACTATAAAAGTACCAGCATTATCCAGAGTGCTACTGTGATACAGCTCAAAACTAGCGTTTTCTAATACCAGTTGGCCACTATTGCGGATGGCGGTTGCTCCAGCCAAGATAATGGCGCTTTGTGGATCCATTAAGATCCGTCCTATATTGCGTACCTTATTATTGCCGAGGCTCATGATCTTGGCCTGTGGGGCTAAGGTGGTCATGCCCGAACACTCAAAGTTTCCGTTTTGGAAGTTGATCTGACTATTGCTTTGCAGATCTAGCTCGCCGCGTACCGATAAAAGACCGTCATTGCTGACACTAATCACAGAGTTAGGCGCAAGAGTTACCTGACGTCCACTTTTGACGAAGAGCTTACCTTGTACCGTGAATTGACCGGAGAGTACATTGCCTCCTTGCAGCTCAAAACATTGATTAGCACGGATGTAGATAGGCAGAGCTTGCTGAGCTGAGAGGGCGATACATTGGGCCCAAACAGAAGAGCTCATAGTAGAGCTGAGGAGCAGAGCAAAGCCTATGGCTAGTCTCATGCGGTGCATGGCTAGCTTTTTAGTTACGAAAGATGCTCTTGCTGGTAGGGCAGGTAATGCGGGTAATGTTGGAAAAGACAGGCTATGACGGCTCAGCAGAGATCCGAGCTGAGAGAATAGAGGTAGGAGCAAAGCAAAGACGGAGGTCATAGCTATTTATTGTCAAAACAGGATTGAGCGAGAAGCAGTGCGGTCACAGTGTAGCCAATTGGCTAGTGGCCAATAGGGCTCTAAGCTCATAGAGCCTAATTGAGGCTTAGGAGCAGATGAACTAGCGCTGCTGCAATATATCAACCAATTTTAGCACAGGCTCTGTGCACCACATGGGAACTCAGACAAAGCCACGGCTGTGCCCAAGGCCATGGCCTATGTCATGGCTTTAGCTGCTTCGCTCTTTTCTTGGGTATAAGAGCTAAGGGCTAAGCTCCTACCCTTATTTCTAGGAGTTTTAGGCTGTTTGTTGCAGTCTTTTTGCAGTAAGTTTGCAAAAAATGTTGGGATCCAAGTGTTTTGCAGCACAGCGCAAAAGCACGAAAACCGCCGTCTTGTATCTATAAAAAAGAAAAAATGACTCTGCTTTAGTTGTTTTTGTCAATAAGTAAGGAGGTTTAGAGGTAGGGTTTCTAGGAGAGGAGATGCTGGGGGGCGAAATGCTGATTTTAAGGGATTTTTTCTAAAATACATCAAAAAATATACACATTTATGTGAGGTAGCTCTCATCAGGGTGCGAGAAAATTTTTAAAAAAATTTTTTCAAAGACTTGATCTGCATCACGTTTTTCATTATCATGAGCACATACAAAACGAACAGAGCAAAGTGATCGTTTTGATAACTAACTAAACTCATAGTTTAACTCCTTTTCATAGACAATCCTCCTATATTGAAAAAAGGCTGAGTGTGAGCGACACGAGGCCTTTTTTTATTTTTGCCGCAGCAAAAATCTCTTTTCTCCAGCTCGGAGCGCTTCCCTTACTATTTCCCCTCTCTTCCAATTTCACCCGCACCATCCTTGTGGTGCTCTTTGTGGTGCTTAGCCTTTCTTGCTCTCCCTCGCATTTCTCCTGTTGGCTTGTTGGTGAATGTCAGGCTCAACTTGCAGATTGTTGCACTTAATTCGCCTAAATTAACCTGAAAACTCAACGCGTATAACACTTTTTGGCAAAAGGTCGGGACTTGCTAGCATTCTTTGCTATGATTAATAGTTGCTTGAGAGGTTTTTGCCTCCCAATGTAACAGTTTCCGGATATAGACTTACTCAGACTCTGGCTGTTTTACCTTAATGGCTGGATTTGAGAGTGGTCTAATATGAGGCCTTACAGATAGGCAGTGCGGGGTCGTTGTGTGTGGTTTTCAGGAAAAGCTCTTGGTGGTGCTGTCACTGAGCAGAGTTGGAGCTCTCGGTTGACTTGTACCTTGTTGTTTTTCCTGCCCCTCGCTGATGTATTGGTCGTTGTTGTTTGTGGATGCTTGGAGTGTCGTATGACTGCATTAAGCGGACAGGCTTTAGTTGGTGACATTGGTGGTACCAATGCTCGTTTGGCTATCTGCAATTTGGCTGATGGTTCCCTTTCTGACCCAATTATTTATTCGGCATTAGAAAATGACTCCTTAGAGTCGGTGATCCAAAAGTTCCGTCAGGATACGAAGGTTAGCTTCAATGCCGCTTGTATCGCCATTGCTTGCCCTGTCGATCAAGATTACATCAAGATGACCAACAATCCTTGGGAGTTCTCTAAGCGTCAATTAAAGGAAAATCTGGGCTTAGAGACCTTGATGGTGATCAATGACTTCACTGCTATGTGTATGTCTGTTACCTGCCTCGATCGCAATTCTATGATTAAGGTTGGTGGCGGTGAGCCTGTAGCTAATGCCCCAATTGCCGTCTATGGTGCTGGTACTGGTTTAGGTGTGGCCCACTTAATTAAGCAAGGTCAGCGTTGGATCCCATTATCTGGTGAGGGTGGCCACGTTGATTTAGCCCCAGGCAACATGGCCGAGGATATGATTCTGATCGCTCTGCGTGCTCGTATCGGTCACGTGTCTGCTGAGCGTGTGCTGTCTGGCCCAGGCCTCTTAAACCTGTACGAGGCCATTGCTATGCGTAATGAGCGCTTAAGAACTGGTTTAACCCCAGCTGATGTGACCGCCTCTGCTTTGAGCTCGAACCCAGATCCAGATTGCTTAGAAGCTTTAAGCACTTTCTGCCGCTTAATGGGCCGTTTCGGTGGTAACTTAGCTTTAACCTTAGGTACCTTTGGTGGTGTCTATGTGGCTGGTGGCGTGGTGCCTCGCTTTGTGGACTTCTTCAAAGAGTCTAAGTTCCGTGAGGCTTTTGAGGATAAGGGCCGCTTCAAGAGCTACCTGCAACGTATTCCAGTGTATGTGATCACTGAGCCAAAGGCAGGCTTATTAGGTGCAGCTGCTACCCTCCGTCAAGAGTTAGGTGCTGTTCTCTAAGATTAAGCTGATTAAGCTGAGTAAGGCTGATTTGGTTCACCGCAAGGCAGTGAACTAGCAGCCGCTAAGCGCAAAGCCACGTGAGTCTCGATCGTCCTAAGAGTTCTTAGGAAGAGAAGACAAGCGTGGCTTTGTTGTTTCTGTTCGTGGTGTTCTCACGCTATGGAAAAGGATTAACCCATGGCTTAGCCATGGGGTAATTGGAAACACGGCGGTGCGGCTATGCTTGGGGCAGGATGGGGGTCTGCGAGCTTTTTTAGTGATGCTAATTCTTGGCTACGTTTTTGCTCATTAAGATCAGCTTACCAAGAAGTGTATGTTTGCTTAATCTGTTGTCGAACAGATGGCCATACTCTTTGTCATGGCTGGCAACTTTCTTCCTAGGACTGAGCCTATCTGCTCAAGCCAAGAGAAAAGAGTTTTCAGCTTTCTTAGCATCTGCCGCTATTAGTGGTAGAGTTGCAGCATAGTCCGTTTTTTTGGAGACTTTTCATGAGCAGCATTACCGGCGTCAATTCCAATTTCGGTTTTGAGTCTTTAGCTGTCGCTATGTCCAAGCGTCAATCCGACGCTCAGGGTGAGATGGTTTTAGACTTATTACAGACCACTACTCAATCTGTACAGCAGATCAATCAAGCCGCCGCCTCTAACGGCCGTGTTGGTTCGGTGATTGACGTCCAAGCTTAAGCTTAACTGAGGCTTAAGTGCTAAATTGGCTTTTATGCCTATTTTTGCTTAAGCCCAGTGCATATCAGACCTCCTTGTGAGGTCAATGACAACCTCACTTTAACTCAGCGTGCTTGTTGTGCGTTGTGTTAGAGTGAGGTTGTTTTGTTTGGTAATGATAGCGGGCAGAGCTAGTGCCTGCGGAGAGGAGCCATGGCTGGAGCAACCTTGCGTCAAAGTTGTAAGAAGAAGGCAACACCAAAAGCAGTTTCTGCGTCATCTGCAAAAGCAGCAGATGTCGCCGCAAAGGTCGCCGCTATGGCGGTGACTGAGACTCAGGATGGTGTTGTTGAGGCTTTGCCTAAGCGTACTAAGACCCGTGCTCGTAAGGCTGCAAGCTCTGCCTCTGCCTCTGCATCTGCAAAAGCGCAAAAGCTCTCTGCTGAGATGGATGCTTTGTCGGCTCTTGCTCCTTTGACTGAGTCTGAGGCTACTCAGACTCGTAAGTCTGCTAAGTCAGCTAAGGCTGCTAAACCAGCTAAGACTTCAGTTGCGCAGAAAGAGAAACAAAGTTCTAAGGCAGCAGGGCAGACTATGTCTGACGCTCAGACAGTGTTTGACGTGCAGACCCTGTCTGATGATGAAATGCTCTCCCAAGATCGCAGCCGTCGTGGGGGTAAGCTCTTTGCTCTTGAGTCTCCTTTTGAGCCAGCAGGCGATCAAGGGGATGCTATCGACAAACTTGTAGCTGGCCTTAAAGCAGGAAATAAAGGGCAAACATTATTAGGTGTTACCGGCTCTGGTAAGACCTTTACCATGGCTAATGTGATTGCGCGCCTCAATCGCCCGACAATGATCCTTTCCCACAACAAAACGCTGGCAGCACAGCTCTATGGCGAGATGAAAGAGTTCTTTCCGCACAACGCTGTAGAGTACTTTGTCTCTTACTATGACTACTATCAGCCAGAGGCTTACGTCGCAGCTACAGATACCTATATTGAAAAGGACGCTAGCGTTAATGAGCAGATCGATCAAATGCGCTTAAGTGCCACTAAGGCCTTAATGGAGCGGCGTGACACTATTGTGGTGTGCTCGGTATCTGCGATCTATGGCTTGGGTGAGCCTGAGACTTACCTGAAGATGATGCTGCATATCTCTCGTGGCGAGCAGATCACTCCGCAGCAGATCATCAACCGTTTGGCTACGCTGCAATACACGCGCAATGATGTAGCCTTTGAGCGCTCGACTTTCCGTGTGCGTGGCGATGTGATTGATATCTTCCCTTCAGAATCAGATGGCTTTGCCATTAGAGTGGAGCTCTTTGATGATGAGATTGAGCGCATTTCCCGTTTTGATCCTTTGACGGGCCATGTGGAATGTGAGCTTCCGCGCTTTACTGTGTTTCCTAAGAGTCACTATGTCACGCCACGCGAGATCCTGCTCAATGCTGTGGATCAGATCAAGATCGATCTTAAAGAGCGCTGCGATTACTTCTTACAGCATAACAAGCTCTTAGAAGAGCAGCGTTTGCGTGAGCGTACCCAGTACGACATCGAAATGATCAATGAGGTGGGCTATTGCTCTGGTATCGAGAATTATTCTAGGTACCTGACTGGCCGTGCACCAGGTTCAGCGCCACCATGTTTGTTCGATTATCTGCCAGAGGATGGCTTGCTGATCATTGATGAGTCCCATGTGACAGTACCGCAGATCGGTGCCATGTATAAGGGTGATCACTCGCGTAAAGAGAACTTAATCAATTTCGGTTTCCGTCTACCTTCAGCAGCTGACAACCGTCCTCTTAAGTTTGAGGAATTTGAAAAGATGCAGCCGCAAACGATTTACGTTTCGGCTACTCCCGCCAATTATGAGCTGGAGCATTCTGCGCAAGTGGTAGAGCAGCTGATCCGTCCTACAGGCTTGTTGGATCCACGCATTGAAGTGCGTCCAGTGGCCACCCAAGTGGATGATGTGATGTCGGAGATCAGACAGCGAGCGGCTCGTCATGAGCGTACCTTGGTGACTACTCTGACCAAGAAAATGGCCGAAGAGCTTTCGGTGTACTTAGCTGAGCATGGTATTAGAGTGCGCTATATGCACTCCGACATCGACGCTGTAGAGCGTATGGACATCATCAGAGATCTGCGCCTCGAGAAGTTCGATGCCTTGATCGGTATTAACCTCTTACGTGAGGGCTTGGATATCCCAGAGGTTTCCTTAGTGGCAGTGTTGGATGCTGATAAAGAGGGATTCTTGCGCTCAGCTCGTTCGCTGATTCAGACTGTAGGTCGTGCTGCACGTAATGTTAATGGTATGGCCATCTTCTATGCCGATAGCATTACGGACTCCATGAAGCAGACCATAGACGAGACTAATCGTCGTCGTGAGATCCAAGAGCAGTTTAATCGCGAACATGGCATTGTGCCTCAGCAGATCAAGAAAAAGGTGGTGGACGTTATGGAAATGGCCATCAACCAGTCTGAGGTGTTTAAGGCCCCTGTTGAGGCTCGTGAGATGCCAAGCGTCACGCGCTCACAGTGGGAGGAAGAGCGGGGCTTGGATTCCCTTAAAGGCACTAAAAAGCGTAAGCATGGGGCCAATAGTGCAGCTGGGGAATTGGCTTCAGTGAGTGCCAAGCAGCAGCGTGCAGCTGAATCTGAGAAAGCAGCAGGTGCGGTCTCTGGCGTTAATCCAGATGCTGCTTGGACTTCAGGGGCGGGCGCTGCTCATGGATCATCAATCCCTAGTGCCCATGAGGTGGTCAAAGAGATCAGCGAGGTGCAAAAGCAAATGGTGGCTTTAGCACGAGAGCTGCGCTTTGAGGAGGCAGCTGTTTTACGTGACCGTATGCAGAAGCTAAAACAGCTGTTACTGATGCTGCCTGGCCGTGAGTAAGGGGCAGGCCTGTTTAGCCGCAAGGTTCAGCGCATGGAGTATTGGCTAGGGCTGTTGTTGCTGCCGCTGTCTAGTGTTAGAGCTCAAAAGTTCGTAGCCAATTTTCTAGGCCTCATATAGCGACTCTAAGAAATACTCTGGCAACAAACCACTGACCTGATCAGTAAGAGCTCTGACACTGTTATTTCGTTGATTTAGGTG
>DXEV01000212.1 GCA_019114785.1 Candidatus Anaerobiospirillum pullistercoris
GTTCACTCATTGGTGAAGAAGCCTGCTGAGGGGCAAAATTATTTTGTTCTTTCATGCCCCTCATTTTACAGCAGATAAGCCTGCTACGAACTTTTGAACTCTAACACTAGCGAATGGATACGCAGAGCTGGCAGAGAGGCCACAATCTTGTTGGTCTCAAGGCTCACTGTGATCACCCGCAAGATCAGGTGCAAGATGTACTGAGGATCGCCCTTCTCCTCGGCCATGCTGTTAAAGTCGTTAACGATCTGCGAAGCCTTATCGATATTCACGCCACAGCGCTCTACAACCCAATCTAAAGCCGACTTCTTATTAACCACGTAATCCTGCACTTCCAGAGGAATGCCACTAATGGTGATCTGTCCGTTGTAGACAATCTTGGTCTTGTCGAGAGCTGCGTTACCCTTCTTACCGGCTACCTTGCCGTATTTGAGCTTAGAGACTCGCAGGTTGGGGGCACTAATACCATTCTCTAAGCCCGTGATAGTACAGCCAGCATATGGCTCCACCTGCTCGTAGTTGACATGCAGCTTTGCCAGCGCCCGCCCCGCCTTCTCAAAGGACTTAAAGTCCTCAAAGGTAGCCACACGTGGAATGCGTGGCAGCTCCTTTTGTAGGTTGTTGGCGTAAGTGGTGCGATAGTCCTTACTGTGGAGGATGCCGTAGATGTAGTAGAAGACAGCGTCGGCATCAATCTCTGATTCATGACCGGCATAGGCAGCTCTAAAGTGAGCTACCGCTTCTGGCTTAATGGCGTCTTCACGGACATAGCCATTAATGAATAACGACACCACCTGATGGTCTGTCTGGCTGCCAGTGGCTTTGGAACCATTATCGGTATCATCCACAGGAAGATAGCGGTAACGTGGGAACCACTGGGACTTTTCTAAGCAGTCTAGACAAGCAATAGAATTGCTTATTAAGCAGCTAAAGCTAGAGGCTCCTACGCCTGCAATGCCAATAGCTAGATTTTGAGCACCAGCAAACGGAAACAGGCTTGCCATTTGGTAACTGCGCTCCAACCAAAATTTCTGGTTGTACAGCCATTGAGCTACATAAGGCCGATACATCGATAATGTTATGGCATCGTGATCAAAATCAGGGCTTGGTAGCTGGCGCTTAAAGGCGTTCTCTAAAGTTCCTGACCATTTGAGTTTGGTGTCATCTTTTGCTGGTACATCTCCGGTTTCCTGCATCGTGGCCAATTGCTCGTTATAGTTCGCAATACAACGCTCAAAGTTACGGGCAATGGTTCGACGCGACGAGTTGTAAGACCACACATCACGGTTGGTCTTAATGCCATTGGAAAAATTGGCAAATACAGCCACACCATGCTTGTTTTTCTTACCGTCGACGCTAATGAAATGAGCAAAGTCATTACGGCGCTGATTCAACCAATCACCATGGGCATCAGGGCTAATGGTGGTGAGCTTAAACTCAGAGTTAAGCACAGAGCCAATATCTGCCAGTTGCTGCAATTTCGCCTCGCGACTTAGGTAGTCATCGACACAGGCAAAATGGATCTGGCCTTGCTCGGTTGAATCAGGATTCTTTACCAGAATAGTGATGGCAATTGGGGCGCGACTACCTGAACCAAAGATATTGCCTGCTTCCTTTTGGCGCTGCTTACCAGAGGTTCTGGCATTGCCTTTTAGGTGTAAGACATAGACAGAACTAAACTCCTCTTGCAGACAACGTCGCATGCCGTTGGCCGAGGCTGAGTCGATCCATCCGGCATTAGTCACAAAGGCCACTACACCTCGATCTTTGATCTTGTCTGAGGCCCAGCGGAATGCACGGACATAGGAGTCATAGAGGCTGTTTTTGTTAGTGATCTTGCCAGCACGCTCCACGTAAGTTGCTGCAATGCGCGCATCAAGCTCAGGGTAGGACTCATTTTGATTATTGTCATTTTGGCTGTCCTGACCCACGGAATATGGCGGATTTCCGATAATGACGCGCAGCTCCATACTCTCACCGACCTTACGGCACATGGTGTTTTCCGACAGTGTAGTAAGCTCATCCTGCTCGGTATGCGCGGTGCTGGTACAGGTACTAAAGGTGTCAGTGAGCACAGTGATGTCGCTGCCCTTATAAGCCTCGATTGGTAGAGCTTGGCCGTTGTGTTGCTGTTGGTAGAGAGCGTTATGCACCGACTCGATATTAATCGAGGCAATGTAATAAGCCAGAGGCAGGATCTCAAAGGCATGCAGGTCATGCTCGTACTTGTACTCTAAGTCCTCTGGAGTAATGTATCCGCTAGTAAGCAATCTGGTGATAAAAGTGCCGGTGCCGGTGAACGGATCTAAGACATGAACTCCATGGGTGGAGAAGGTGCAGCCAAACTCCCTTTTGAGAATATCGTTGACCGAGTGGATCATAAAGTCCACCACTTCAATTGGGGTATAGACAATACCAAGCTTGTCTTGCTGCTTCGGAGAAGCAATCTTAAAGAAGCGGTCAAACAGATCTACGATCACCTTTTGGCGATCGCTGACACTGCGGACATTCTGCATACGGACGCCCACGCTTTGGTAAAAGCCTCTAAGCTCGTCGTTAGTGTGAGTTAGACCGTCTCTGTCTAAGTGCTCCAGCATCTTAGTCATTGCACTGGCAATGGCGTTATTTTCGGTGAATGGGTAGCCACGGAAAAGCTCGTCTAACACCGGTTTGATCACGATGTGCTGGGCCAGCATCTCTATATCATCATAATCGCTCAGTTCTACATGGGTGACAGCCTGCAGCTCGGCTTTAAAGTCAGCAAAAGCCTTACGATTAGCTTGACTGGCATCCTCACCCACCACCATGGCTGTGATGTGCTCAACTTGGCGAGAGCAGCTTTCCCCTACATATTGAGCACAATCTTCCCATTCACGCTGGTTGCCTACTTTATTGATGAGCATTGCCTTAATGTGCTCTTCTTATTCAGGAAGCTATAACCTAATAACTGTCCCAAAACTACAGACTACTATTCTCTCTGGGCTGTAGGTGCCTTACACTGTCTGTTAATAATTTTGGGATAGCTATTAAGATACAGCGTCCTCTGTTGCCTTTAGTGTTGCCTTTAGTGCTACTGATCCAGTTGGTGGATGCGCAGTGCTGGTAACGATGCCACTATCTTGTTGGTTTCGAGGCTCACAGTGATCACCCGTAAGATCAGACGCAGAATATACTGCGGATCACCCTTCTCCTCGGCCATGTTGTTGAAATCGTTAGTGATCTGCGAGGCTGGATCAACACGCACGCCGCAACGCTCAACTAACCAGTCTAAAGCCGATTTCTTGTTAACCACGTAGTTCTGCACTTCCAGAGGAATGCCTTTGATGGAGATCTTGCCGTTGTAAACAATCTTCGTCTTGTCGAGCGCATCATTACCTTTCTTACCAGCAAGCTTGCCATATTTGAGCTTAATGACACGCAAGTCAGCGGTATCCACACCACCTTCTAAGCCCGTGATAGTGCACCCAGCATATGGCTCCACCTGCTCGTAGTTAACATGCAACTCTGCCAGCGCCCGCCCCGCCTTCTCAAAGGCTTTAAAGTCTTCAAACGAAGCCACACGCGGTATACGAGGCAGCTCCTTTTGCAGGTTATTGGCGTAAATCTCGCGATAGTCTTTGCTGTGTAAGATGCCGTAGATGTAGTAGAAGACACTGTCAGCGTCGATCTCTGCTTCGTAACCTGCATAGGCCGCTCTAAAGTGAGCCACGGCCTCCGGTTTAATGGCATCCTCTCGGACGTAGCCGTTAATCACCACTTGATCACCAGTCTGGCTGTCAGAGGTCTCAAATTCCGATGCTGCATTGTCAGCAGACTCATCGATTTGGCCAGTTGTGCTGATGTTCTTGACGGCTTTAGCGACTTCGCCTACAGGGCGGTAGAGGTAACGAGGGAGCCACTGTGACTTTTCTAAGCAATCAAGACAGGCAATAGAGTCACTCATAAGGCAGCTAAAGCTAAAGGCACCTACGCCTGTAATACCAATAACTAAATTTTGAGCACCGGCAAAAGGGAAGAAAGAACTCCATTGTCCCGCAAAATGCAACCAAAAACGCTCGTTATAGAGAAATTGCGGCACAAATGGGCGATATAAGCTTGATGTAATGTTGCTTGCAGCGAAAGCTGGGCTATAGACTCCCTTAAGCACACTGATTTTTCTGTCCCGATCCCATTTGATTTTGGTTGGATCGTTGTCGTGCTCAAAATCCTGTCCTGTTGCTTGAGCTTCTTTAGCTTTATCCACTTGCTCGTTGTACACCGCAATACAACGCCCAAAGCTATTGGCAATGGTCTTACGCGATGAGTTGTAAGACCAAGGATCTCGATTGGTCTGTAGGCCGCAGGAGTAATTAGCAAAAATAGCTAAACCATCGGTTTTCTTACCGTCGACACTGATGAAATGAGCAAAATCATCGCGACGTTGGTTAAACCAATCTCCATGTTTATCAGGGGTAATGGTGGAGAGCTTAAGCTTAGGGTTAAGAACAGATCCAATGCATGTCAGACGCAGAAGCTTATCTTCGCGGCTTAAATAGTCATCGATGCAGGCAAAATGGATCTGACCTTGCTCGGCTGAGTCAGGGTTCTTTACCAAAATAGTGATAGCGATCGGAGCGCGGCTGCTAGTACCAAAGATCTTACCGCCCTCTCTATGTGACTGCTCACCAGAGGTGCGCTGATTGCCTTTTAGGTGAAACACATAGACTGAGCTAAACTCCTCTTGCAGACAACGGCGCATGCCATTGGCAGAAGCTGAGTCGATCCATCCAGCATTGGTCACAAAAGCCACAACGCCGCGATCTTTGATCCTGTCAGATGCCCAGCGAAAAGCTCTGATATAGGAGTCGTAAAGGCTGTTTCTGTTAGTGATCTTTCCCGCCTTCTCTACATAAGTTGCAGCAATACGAGCATCCAGATCTGGGTAAGACTCGTTTTGGTTATCGTCATTCTGGCTTTCTTGGCCTACTGAGTATGGCGGATTGCCAATGATGACACGCAGATCCATGCTATCTACAGCTTTGCGGCGCTCAATGTTCTCCGATAGCGTAGTGAGCTCAGTTAGCTCAAGCTGCGTGGTGCCGGAACTAAAGGTGTCAGTGAGCACAGTAATGTCATTGGCTCTGTAGGCTGCTAGTGGTAGCTCCTGACCGGCGTGTTGTTTTTTGTAGAGCTCGTTATGTACTGACTCGATGTTGATCGAGGCGATGTAATAGGCCAGAGGCAGGATCTCAAAGGCATGCAAGTCATGCTCGTACTTGTATTCTAAGTCCTCTGGGGCAATCAGACCGCTAGTGAGTAATCTGGCGACAAAGGTACCGGTGCCAGTGAATGGATCTAAGACGTGCACGCCATGGGTGGAGAAGGTGCAGCCAAACTCCTTTTTCAGGATGTCGTTGACCGAATGGGTCATAAAGTCCACCACCTCGATTGGCGTGTAGACGATACCAAGCTTATCTTGCTGCTTAGGGAATGCGACCTTAAAGAAGCGATCGAAGAGATCCACGATCACCTTTTGGCGGTCGCTGACGCTGGTGACATTCTCCATGCGGAAGCCAACGCTTTGATAAAAGTCCTGAAGCTCGTCGTTGGTGCGAGTTAGACCATCTTGGTCTAAGCGCTCCAACATCTTGGTCATAGCACTGGCAATGGCGTTCTTTTCGGTGAATGGATAACCACGGAAAAGCTCGTCTAATACTGGCTTGATCACGATATGCTGAGCCAGCATTTCCACCACATCTTCGTCACTCAGCTTTACACGAGTGGCCGCAATTAGCTCAGCTTTAAAGTCAGCAAAAGCTTTGCGATTCTCTGGGGAGGCGTCATCACCCACCATGGCTTTGATATGCTCAACCTGACGCGAGCAAATCTCACCCACATCTTGGGCCCAATCTTCCCAATCACGGCGATTACCCAGCTTTTTGATGAAGGCTGACTTGAGGTGCTCTGCTAAAGATAAGATATAACCCAAACCGAAACGAGCAATCTTGTTTACTTTGGCACCAACACCGCCTTCACTGCCTGCACCACCATCACTGCCTGCATTACCATCGATCTCAATGCCATCACTTTGGCTCTTGCTAAAGATCTGATCATTAACCCAGCACATAATGTTAATGCGAGGATCCAGCTTGCCTAAGCTTGCATCGGCCAACATGTGGTTTGGATTAATGGAGCGCAGAGCTTGGAGCACCTGCCAAATAACCTTGAAATCAGGGTTATTGGCTAACACCTCTTCTGGTGCGTCAAGATTGGTAGTGACAACAGGGATGATCACATGGCCGCGCTTTTTGTTTGGAGCTGGACGCATCACGCGACCCACGATCTGCACCACCTCAATCATAGACTTGCGAGGACTTAAGAAGACCACTCCATCTAAGTTTGGCACGTCCACGCCTTCACTTAGGCAGCGCACGTTAAAGAGGATCTTGCAGTGCCCCTCTTCAGGCTCTGCTTGCAGCCATTGGATCCGATTGGATTTTTCCACCGAAGACATGCTGCCATCAATGTGCTTGCAGTCGCATATGCCCTCATGCTCTAAAAGCTGCTGGTACTCGAGGCTTGGTGTTTCACCATGCTCCAAGGCCTCTTGCCCTCGCTTGATAACATGTTGCTTGTAAGTCGTGACTATGTCATTGAACTTAGCAGCATATTGCTTAGAGGCCACCGTCATGTCACGCTTACGGCATGCTGGCAGTCCATCCAAATCAATGCGCTGCGCAAAAGCTATGACACGCTTCATTGGCTGACAGTCTTCATCGAGCTGCTCTTTAGAATCACATTTGTTGATTGCCTTCCATGTGCCGATCACACGGGCTATCTGCGTCTGGGAGAAGTCCTCTAAAAGTTGCTCCTGAGATATAACATTCTTGTCGCACACAAGGACTGTAACCTCAAAGTCCACTAAGCAGCCCATCTTCACTGCCTCGTCGAAGCCCATGGAATAAAACACTGGGCCAAAGATCTGCTCGTTGTCCATGGAATAAAGCAC
>DXEV01000213.1 GCA_019114785.1 Candidatus Anaerobiospirillum pullistercoris
CTACCGAAGAGGCCGCCGCCCCTGCTGAGACCACTGAAGTAGCCGCTGAGCCTGCTGCTCCAGCTGAGGAAGTCGCCCCTGCAGAAGAGGCTACTGTTGTCCCTGCTGAGGCCGAAGCTGCTGCTACCGAAGAGCAAGTGTTAGCTGAGGTTGAGCCAGCTGCTGAGACTGAAGAGACTGACGACGCTGTGGTCGAGTCCTTTACTGAGGCTGCCCCTGCAGAAGAGGCTACTGTTGTCCCTGCTGAGACCTTAACCCCAGCTGTGGAAGAGACCGTGGTTGCCGCTGTGGAAGCTACCGAGACTGAGCCAGTTCCAGCCCCTGTTAAGGCTCCTCAACACGGTATCGTTACCGATGTCCCTCAAGTTGACGGCTTCAAGCCAATCGTTGAGGACTACGCTACTGTTCAAGGCTTCAAGCCAATTGTGATCGATCAGCCTGCTGTTAAAGGCTTCAACCCAGTAACCATCGACGATCCTAAGGTTCAGGGCTTTGATACTATCGTTGACGAAGTCACCGATCCAGCTGTTAAGGACGCTTTACCAAAGGCCCCAGCTCCTAAGGCCCCTAAGGCTCCAAAGCCAGCTCCTGTGCACCCAATGGCTGTCCAAGCTTGCATTGCCCCAGTTCCAATGCCAATGCAATCCATGCCACAAGTGCAGTACGTCCCAGTACCAGCTCAAGGCCAGATCCAGTACATTGAGGTCGCTCCAGGCCAGTATCAAGCTGTACAGGTAATCGCTGTACCACAAGTGCAGTATGTGCAGGTTCCAACTCAACAAGGCATGCAATTAATGCAGGTAATGCCAGCACCACAGCCAATGCCAGCTCCAATGCCTGCCCCACAACCAGCCCCAGCTCCTGTGGCTCCAGCACCAGTAGCCCCTGCTCCAGTGCCAGCCACAGCCCCTGAGGTTGCTCCAGTCGCCCCAGCCCCTGTGGCCCCAGCTCCAGTGGTTGAGCAAACTGTGATTGAGCCAGCTGTGGTCACTGCTCCTGTGGAGCCAGCTCCAGTTGAGACCGTAGCCCCTGCTGAGCCAGTTGCCGTTGAGGCCGCTCCTGTTGAGGCTGCACCAGCCGCTGAGCCAGTTGTCGACGAGGCCGCCCCTGCTGAGGCTGCACCAGCTGCCGAGCCAGTTGCCGCTGAGACTGCTCCTGTTGAAGCTGCACCAGCTGCCGAGCCAGTTGCCGCTGAAGCCGCCCCTGCTGAGGCTGCACCAGCCGCTGAGCCTGTTGCTGCTGAAGCCGCCCCTGCTGAAGCTGCACCAGCCGCTGAGGCTGCTCCAGCCGAGGCTGCACCAGCTGTTGAAGCAGCCCCTCAAGCCTAAACTTAAACACGCTCTAAGCGTGTACTGATCCTTACTTAGGATTAACCGAAAAATCCCTGCTACCTTGGAGGTGGTGGGGATTTTTTGTTTTTGGGCTGTTACGCGCGATTTGCTTTTTTCTTAACCTAAATTTAACATTCACTTAATACGACACTGATAAGCATTTGCTACACTGCCTGCGAATGTAGCCGATACGTGGGCTCTCTTCAATTATGCGTATCACCCCAAATCCTTTTGGGATCCCCATAAAGGATTTTGCTACATTTTTTCCTTTCAGTGCGGGGCTCACCTCCCGCGCTGAATTGCACGAATTTGCTCTATCTTCTATGCCCTCAATAGCCTTTCCTTACGTTCTCGCAACGTATCTCAGCTCTAGCGGTTCCACCTCTCCCCCAGCTCCAGCTCTGTGTCATCTTAGTTAGTGGTAAAAGTGTGCACAGCGCTGCACGCCAGCAAAAAGTTGAGCAAAGACGAATTTTGCCTCTAAAATAAGCTGAAGTTTTGTCGGCCTATACCCAAAAGGGTCACGCCAACATATGAGGCTTTGTCCCAATAGGCTATGGCCACATGGGTTTGAGCCCAGATGCTTCACCACCTGTAACCAATCTTTTTAGAAAGAGCGCCAGCGGTCATTTAGCTCATTTTGTCCGCACAAAGAGCTTTGGCCTGTGCTTTGTGAGAAATCTATGATCTATTACGTCGAAGATGACAACAGCATTCGTGAGATCGTGCTCTATACCCTGCACTCTATGGGCTTTGAAGCACAAGGCTTTGCTGATGGTCAGAGCTTTTTAAAGGCTTTAGAAGAAGACAAGCCTTCGCTCATCATGTTGGATGTGATGCTGCCAGATATCGACGGAATTGAGCTGCTCAAGATCTTAAAGCGTCAAGCTCGCACCAGTGACTTGCCTGTGATCATGGCCACTGCCCGTGACGCTGAGATCGAAAAGATCCAAGCCCTTGATCTTGGTGCTGATGACTACCTCTCCAAACCTTTCTCCATGATGGAAATGGTAGCCCGTGTTAAAGCCGTACTGCGTCGTTACAAGAAAGAAGAGACCAAGCTGATTAGCGCAGGTAATCTCAGCATCGATGAAAATAGCCACGTGGTAAAAGAGAACGGTCGTGTGGTAGAACTCACCTTTAAGGAATACGAGCTGCTGTCTCTACTCATGAAACACCAAGGCCGTGTATACAGCCGTGAGCAGATCTTAGATCTTATTTGGGGCCATGATTATGACGGCGAGAACCGCACAGTAGACGTCCATATCCGTACCCTGCGTTCAAAGTTAGGCGACAGTGCCAACCTCATTAAGACGGTGCGTGGCGTGGGCTACAAACTGGAAGTCTAAGCTTCCACTGGAGGCTTAAGATTCCACAGCGCTGCTGCTCTGGCTTATGCCTAACCTAAGCTTTTAGGTCAGCTCAGCAGCAACCTCACAGTCCAAGCTCGGCTACACCACAGCTTGGCGCGCCGCGCAACACTGCGCGGCACAGCACAGCTTAAGCTGTGCTGCTCTGTCAGCGCCCGCCCCTGACCTTTTCCGTCTTCAATCAGCCAATTCACTTACAGCTGAAGCTCTTTTCAGCTTCCCAAACCTCTTCTTGTTCTGTGGGCAAATGCCATGCGCAAAAAGATCTTTAGGACTTTCCTCGGCCTATCCCTGCTCATCTTTTTCATTGTCTCCATGACAGCTGTCGTGATCCATCAGGTGCTCAAAACACAAAACGAGATCCAGCACCTCACGACCTTTAGTCTGGTCTTGCAGGCCGCTATTGATGATGGAGATACCGATTTCCTCAAAAGTATCCACTCTGATGCTATTCGTATTACGCTGATTGATAAAGACGGTACCGTACTCTACGACAGCGATCACGATGCCAGACTGATGGAAAATCACATCTCCCGAGAAGAGATCACGGCTGCGCTCAAAACAGGCCAAGGTAATATACGCCGTTACTCTGAGACCTTACACAAGGAAACCTACTACCACGCACTTAAGCTCGCAAATGGGCAGGTATTGCGTCTCTCTTTTACCAGCGACTCCCTCTTTGCCTACACGCAAACCTTTACCATTTTTCTGATTATCGTCTTAATCAGTGTCTGTGTACTCTGCTACTACGTAGCCACCAAGCTGGCTAACGCCTTAATTGAGCCTTTTGATGAGCTCAATTTAGACGATATGCGCAATCTCAGTGACCCACTAAGCCATTCTTACGAGGAACTCCATCCTTTCCTCTGGCGTATAGCTTTACAACAACGCAAGATTGACGAGCAGATCAATGAACTGCGCCTCAAAAACAACGAATTTCAGGCCATTACCAAAAGCATGTCTGATGGCTTAGTGGTGCTCAACGCCAACGGCATGATCGTCTCGATCAACAAAACCGCCCGTAAGATCTTTGCTGTCACCAAGGAGAACTGCATCAATCAAAGCTATCTGGCGATCGATAACTCCCAGTACATGCATGACATGATGGCCAACAGTGCTACGCAACCTAAGCAGACCATGAATATCGTCAAAGATGGTCGTGACTTTGAGGTGCGCTTTAGCAAGATTGAAGATAAAGACCAATGCGTAGGCTATGTGCTGATCATCCTTGATGTCACCGAAAAGAAGCGCACCGAGCAATTAAGGCAGGAATTTACCGCTAACGTCTCACATGAGCTCAAGACGCCGCTGCAATCTATTATTGGCTACTCTGAGATGATGGCCAGCGGCTTTGTCCAAGCAGATGACATCAAGCACTTTGCCACCCGTATTCACCGCCAAAGTACGCGCTTAAAGACTCTGATCGATGACATTATCTTCCTCTCTAACTTAGACGAGTGCCAAGTTGCAGTCATGGAGAAGATCTCAGTACGCAATATCGGTGAAGAGGTCTTTGAGGCTCTACAAGAAAAGGCCTTAGAGCGACTCGTGCGTCTTGCCATCCGTGGCCCTGATCTGCAATTTATTGCAGTCAGCCGCTATATCTACGAACTGATCTACAACCTCGTGGATAATGCCATCCGCTATAACCGCGAGAACGGCCGTGTCATCATTAATCTCCATGAGACTAATAACAAATACATCATTGAGGTCAGTGACTCCGGTATTGGTATCGCCCCAGAAGATCAGTTCCGGATCTTTGAGCGCTTCTACCGTGTAGACAAATCACACTCACGTCAAACTGGTGGTACCGGTTTAGGTCTCTCCATTGTGAAGCGTGTTGTGCTCTATCACCACGGCAAGATCCGTGTTAACAGCAAATTAGGCGAGGGCACTACCTTTACGGTGGTGTTCTATAAGGACAAGCTCAGAGGGCTGCTTGAAGAGAACCAAAAGAAACAGCAAGAAATCATGCGCCAAAAGCAGCAGCAAAATGGTAGCAATGGCAGTATGACCGCCGCCTCTTTCCGTGCTGCCGAAGAAGCAGCCCGTAAAACAGACGCTAACTACTCCCTGCTCACTGCTGCTGCCGCAGCTGCTAATGCCGCTGCAGCGGCGAATGCCAACGCGGCCACTGCCAGCGATGCTGTTGCCAACGCCACTGCTGTCAGCGATACAGCAAGCGCTGACGCCAGCACTGCTAGTGCTGCAAGCACTGCCGATACAGCTACAGCCACCAAGGAGGCAGACGCGGACGACGAGCAAAAGTCGTAATAGGCTTGGGGTTCGGTCCCTATGCTGTCCATACGGACACTGGCTAGCCACCCTACCGGCTAGCCAACAACTAGCGCCCAGCGCAAGCCAAGCTTGGCTTGAGCTTGGCTAGCCATAGGCCAGCCATAGGCCATAGGCTGACGCGCTGCTAGCTTGGAATAATGATGCCCTCTTCACGCATCTTGGCAATCTTATAGCGCAAGGTGCGTGGACTAATGCCTAACTTCTCGGCTACAGCCTGACGGCTGCCATGACACTCAATCAGCGTATCCAAAATGATCTGGAACTCTTGCTGTTTGAGCTCGCCTCCGAGGCTGGTCGGTACTTTTTGGGAAGAGATCTTATCGGCAACAGGCACCTTAGTCTCTGCCACTTTGCCTACACTCTGTGGAGCCGAAGCAGCGGCAGCTGCTGCGGCAGCGGCCACAGCAGCAGCTTGGGCAGCTTGAGCAGCAGCTGCTTGGGCAGCGGCAGCCTGTACACTTGCTCCTCCCATTCCCATAAACTTAGCAAAATCGCTTGGTGACATTGGCGTCACAAAGCTATTGCCAGCGAAATTTAATGGGTTATTGGAAGCAACCGCAGCATTTGCTGGTAATACTTGCGCCGGATCAGCAACATTAGGCACATTAGGAGCGCTAGCCACAGGAGCACTAGGCGCTGCTGTTTGAGCTGAGTTGGCACTTGCGGCCTGAACTGATGAGGCTGCCATAGCGGCGGCCATGGCAGCTGAGCTATCTTGGGCATTGGTAGCTGGCTGTGGCTGCTGCTCTTGACGTAACTCTGGCGATAAGCCATTGCTCTCAGGAGGCAGATTAGAGCCAGCCAAAGGCTCATTGTCGAGGATCAGATCCTTTACCTGCACTGTATTGCCATCACTTAAGATAATGGCGCGTTGCATGACATTTTCCAGCTCACGGACGTTGCCAGGCCACGAGTACTCTTCTAGACGTGCACAGGCCTCAGCAGAGAGCTCAGGAATAGGTCTGCCATTATCACAAGCATGACGCTGTAAAAAGAAACGAGCCAGCGGCAAAATATCCAGCTTGCGCTGATACAGTGGCTTCCAGCGTAATGGGAACACATTCAAGCGGTAATAGAGATCCTCACGGAATTTATGCTCCATGACGGCCTGTTTGAGATCACGATTGGAGGTTGCGAGCACACGTACATCAAGAGGAATAGTCTTGCGGCCACCTAAGCGCTCCACTTCTTTTTCTTGCAAGACACGCAAGAGCTTAGCTTGCAGGTTCAAATCCATCTCGGTGATCTCATCGAGCAGGATAGTACCGCCTTGAGCTTGCTCAAACTTGCCAGGACATGCTTGCACCGCACCCGTGAAGGCACCTTTTTCATAACCAAAGAGAGTGGACTCCAGCATCGTATCCGGAATAGCCGCACAGTTAATGGCGACAAAAGGCCCACCTGCACGTGATGAGTTATCGTGCACATAACGGGAGAGCACTTCTTTACCGGAGCCGGATGGGCCAGTGATCATAACCGTAGCATCGGTACCGGCCACCTTGAGAGCTAACTGCAACAGCTCTCCCGTGCTTGGATCTGCCCAGATAGGTTCACGCTTAGGAATACGCTTCACAGGGACATAGCGTGAAACTTGGTTTAAGAGCACCTCAGGAGAGAACGGCTTAGAAAGATAATCGATAGCACCATCACGCATGGCTCGCACTGCACCATCGATATTGGCATAAGCCGTCATGAGCAAAACAGGAATTTGCGGATATTTATTGTGGATAGCGCGTAACAGCTTGTGACCGTCGAGACCCTCCATTTGGATATCTGAGATCACCATATCCACATGGCGGCGCAATAAGATATTAAGAGCTTGCTCACCACTACTAGCCTCAATACAGCCGTAGCCGGTCAACATCAGAGTATCAACAATAGCCTCACGTAATTGGCTATCATCATCCACTACTAAGATCTGGCTTTGATTAACAGAATTACGTATTGCCACTTTTTGATGTCTCCTGCGAAGCCGCATGCACAAACACAGTGTGCCTGCATGAGCTTGCGATACTCCTCTGACCGCTTAACTCCACCAGTTTCACTGCAAACCACAACATACAGGAAACTACGACGTTAATGACGTCGATGGGAGCGCGCGCTACGTCTAATATTTTCCGATTGAGAACTATTACTTACTGCAGGATGCAGGCCATCATCAAGCATCCCGTGGGTCTTACTGCGTCGTGAGGATGTTTTCGGGATCTCGATTTCCAGCTGCTTAAAGCCTCTACGATCCTGACCCAATACCCGAGGGCCATGATCGCGCTCGTCGCGTCTATTACGCGCATTCCCATTCGTAACGGTCACTGACCCCATAGCCCCAACCTGAGGGGTGGCAGCTGCATTGCCTGCAAGAGGGGCTTTATGCGGCACTTGAGGTCTTACGTCAGCAGCCATGTCCGCTACATCAGCTGAGGACGCCTGATATTGCGCTTGTTGTACCCTTTGGGCATAGACAGCAAAAGCAATAGAGGTAGCGTTATTGGCCGCGACAGCTTCTTGTTTGGTTATTCCTTCAGCCGTTGGCGGTAAAGAGCTGGCGTGCAGACGCTTTTCTACTTGAGCCAGAGCTTCTTCAGAGGCTTGTAGCTTTTGCTGTAAAGCAGCAATACGAGCCCGCCGTGCAATCATTTGCGGATCTTCATAATCCCCAGCAAGCAACGACTCATCAGACTCAGTTAAAGCTGTTGGTGCAGCAGGCGCAGTGCGCTGCTCTGCTATGGCATCATCTGCCCCCACTGACTGCTCAGTATGGTTGTCACCAACAGTAGTAGTAGTAGCACTGTCATCCGCCTCAGAGAACAGATCTTTGCCTTGCCTAAACAAACGAATAGCTTGAGCCAATTCACTGGCAGCTTCACAACTCTCCAGATCGCCTAAAGCAGCATCCTCTGCACTAGCTGCACTGTCTAAGCGCTCTGACACATCTTGTCTTGTAATGTCATTAGTCTCCGCTCGCGTTACGCTCTGAGCACTCTGAGCTTCAACCGAAGACACATCAGACGATTCAGGCGCTGCAGCTGTACTGACTAAAGCTTGGGACTTCTCATCAGAAACCGTAGCAGTAATGGTATTAGCAGCAGCAGTAGTAGCACTAGAGGCCACAAGAGCCCCACTATCTGACGCAGTCTGCTCCAGAGCATCATGGGCTACAGCCACAGGCTCGGCCGTCTCTGCTGGCTCAGTCTGCATCGGATCGGCATGAGCCGGATCGGTCTGCACCGGCTCAACATCTTCTTTGTCACTGCTGTGCTCTGCAGGCGGTATAGCAGTAGCACTAGCAGCAGTATCACTTGTAACAGAGCTGTCCTGAGTAGGCTGTTCTGGCTCAGCGCTAACACTGCTATCGGCATCAGGGGCTGTCTGTAGTGACAGCTCGGAGACTGCATTGTCTTGGGCAGCATCTTGGGCGACGGTCTCTGAGTCTAACTCTGAGGCTGTATCAGAAGTTGCTGAAGCTGTTTGGACTTCAGGCTGAGCAGTGGTAGTAGCGCTTGCCGTAGCACTAGCACTGGCTGTGGCACTGGCAGTGGCCAAAAGCTGATTGTCTTGGGCATCAAGTACAGCATTGACCGCTTGCTCCACCTCAGCTGCAGGGGCGGGCGCTGTTACCTCGTAACGCGGCAAGGAAATAGTAAAGACCGTAGCAAAAGGATCAGGCCACGAACCTAAGGTCAATATGCCCTGATGCACCTTAGTCACAGCTGTGACTACCGCCAAGCCCAAGCCAGTACCTGAGCTTTTAGAGGTGAAAAAAGGCTCAAAGATCTTAGTGCGCAGCTCTTCTGGGATCTTAGGGCCATCATTGGCCACACTAAAGATAATACGATCCTCTACCTGCTCTAATTTCAGCACTACATTCTTAGCCCCTGCCTCCACGGCATTAGCCACCAGATTACTTAAAGCGCCATTTAAAGCCGAAGCATTGCCTAAAATCGGGAAGTGCGCATTAGGTTCTGCTACTGTTAAGAGATGGGCATTAGCTCTAGTCAGCACCGCCGTAACATTATTGGCGGTCTGGACTAAAAGATCAGCGGCATCCATTTCACTGACAGTTTGCTCATTGGAGCGAGCAAACATGAGGATATCGCTGACCTGAGCCTCAAGAGCTTGAAGGCGATTGACGAGTTTTTCTTGGAAGCGCTTATGAGCCTCAGGAGACAAATGGGCATTACCCAAATTAGAGGCATAGAGCATTGCCGCAGACAATGGGGTACGGATCTGATGGGCAAGACTAGCGGCCATTCTGCCTAAAGAAGAAAGGCGCTCCATATGTGAAAGCTTGTCTTGCAGCAGGCGGGTTTCGGTGAGATCAGTCATCTGCACCAGCTGGCCTTGGCTGAGCGGCAAGGTGGCAACTTGCAGGCGGCGGCCATCACGCGTGGAGATCTCATGGCCATCATCATTACGTGGGCGAAAGACCTTAGTGATCACTTCAATCCAGCGTCTACCCTCCAGCACCGGCTCACCCAATAACTGTAAGGCAGAGGCATTGGCTTTTTTAATTAAGCCATGGTCATCGATCACGACGATCGCCGACGGGATCTTTGCAAATACCTCTTGTAACAGAGATATATCAGTACTCAGAGCATCAGCCATAAAAGCGCACCACGGTCAGCAGCAATAGCAGCGATAGCAGCCTTCGCTCTCACAAAGACCAAACGGCAAACAAGCGAAAAGGCCGAAAGAATCAGCAAATTACAAAGCACAAAGTAATAAGAGAATCTCACTATAACACGCTTTTGCGCTGTCTGCCTTGGCGATCTTCATGAGGCCCAAAACTCTATTCGGAGTGGTCGTTGGCACAAACAAAACGCCCCCTGATCCGCAAGAAATATTCTTTAGAATCAGGGGGCGTAATGTCAGCTGACAGCTAACTGCTGTTGACAGCTAACTGCTGTCAGCGCTGTCGCATAGCTGCTAACAACAGGCAGCTATAACGATTTAGCCGAGGTTACGGCGAGCGTTACGGAATAAGCGCATCCATGGGCTGAAATCACCCATATTGTCTGGATGATAGGAGTTAGAAATGGTGCGCACCACACGCTCTGGATGAGGCATCATGATGGTGAAACGACCGTCTGGAGTCGTGACCGAAGTGATACCGTTTGGCGAGCCATTTGGATTTAATGGATAACGCTCAGCGACTTTGCCGTAATGGTCGATATAACGTAAAGCCACTAAGGAAGCATCCTCTAACTGCTGCTGGAGAGCAGCATCCTTAAACTCAGCACGACCCTCACCATGCGACACCACAATTGGCATACGTGAGCCCTGCATACCTTGGAAGAAGAGCGAATTGCTCTTTTGCACTTCCACTTCCACAAAACGAGCCTCAAAGCGCTCCGACTTATTGGTCACAAAACGTGGCCATAAAGAAGCACCTGGGATCAGGTCACGTAAAGTGGACATCATCTGGCAGCCGTTGCACACACCCAAGGCAAAGGTATCCTGACGGGCAAAGAAGTTAGAGAACTCGCTCTTTGCACGCTCATTGAAGAGAATGGACTTAGCCCAACCCTCACCAGCGCCTAAGACGTCACCGTAGGAGAAGCCACCGCAAGCGGCAAAGCCCATAAAGTCATTGAGGTTAACCGAGCCATCTAAGATCTGCGACATGTGCACATCCACAGCACAGAAACCGGCACGGGTAAAGGCATGGGCCATTTCAGCCTGCGAGTTCACACCCTGCTCACGCAGAATAGCGACCTTTGGTGCAGCACCCACATTGATGAATGGAGCAGCCACATCCTCGTTGACATCAAAGGTCAGGTCATAGAACAGACCAGGATCCTTGGCATCAGCCTTATCCTCAAACTCCTCACGAGCGCACTCAGGATTATCACGTAAAGCCTGCATGCGGTAAGTAGTCTCAGCCCAAATGGTTCTGAAGTGAGTACGAGTCTCGTTGATCACATCCTTACCATCACGGGTAAAGACGATGCGATCATCATCGCGCAGAGTACCAATGGTAAAGGAGATGTTAGCTAAGCCATGACCAGAGAGGATGTTGAGCACCTTCTCTTGCTGCTCAGCGCTGACCTGCAGCACCACACCTAACTCTTCGGCAAAGAGGGCACCTAAATCATTGCTACCCAGTTGATCTAAGCTCACCTCGACACCAGTGTGACCAGCAAAGGCCATTTCGCAGATAGTGGTGAATAAACCACCATCAGACACATCGTGGTAAGCCAGAATGAGATCAGCCTTATTGAGGAACTGCACAGCATCGAACAAGCCCTTTAAGCGGCTTGGGTGATCTAAGTTAGCACTGGTATGACCTAATTGACGGTAAACCTGAGCTAAAGCCGAACCACCTAAACGGCACTGACGCTCGCCTAAATCCACATAGATTAAGGAGGTCTGGCCCTTATCGGTACGTAATTGTGGGGTTAAGGTCTTACGCACATCCTCGCAGCGGGCAAAAGCAGAAATAATGAGAGACATTGGTGCAATCACGTCACGCTTAGTCTCACCCTCTTGCCACGAGGTCTTCATGGACATCGAGTCCTTGCCCACTGGCACGGTAATACCGAGCTCTGGGCACAGCTCCATGCCTAAAGTCTTAACGGCATCGAATAAACCGGCATCCTCACCTGGGTGATTGTTAGCAGCCATCCAGTTAGCAGACAGCTTCACACGGTTGAGATCACCGATGTAAGCAGCAGCGATATTGGTAATAGCCTCACCAACGGCTAAACGTACCGAAGCCTTGTGATCCAGTAAGGCCACAGGAGTACGCTCACCCATGGCAGCGGCTTCACCATGGTAGCTGTCATAAGAAGCGGCAGTCACAGCCACATCCGACACAGGCACCTGCCATGGGCCGACCATTTGGTCACGGGCCACTAAACCGGTCACGCTACGATCACCAATGGTGATTAAGAAGGTCTTTTCGGCCACAGTTGGCAGAGCTAAGACGCGCTCAGCAGCCTCAGTTGGGTTAATACCCTCGGCATTAAACTCTGGGCTGTGCTGCTCTTGGTGCTTGACCTGCTTAAACATGCGAGGTGGCTTACCCAGCAGGATATCGAGAGGCAGATCAATTGGGCAATTGTCGAAGTGAGAATCATGCAGCACGACACGACGCTCAGCGGTAGCCTCACCGATCACTGCATATTGAGCGCGCTCACGCTTACAGAAGGCCTCAAACACAGGGAACTTATCTGGAGCCACAGCTAACACATAGCGCTCTTGGGACTCATTACACCAGATCTGTAATGGCGACATGCCAGGCTCGTCATTTGGAATAGCACGCAGCTCAAAACGACCACCCACACCACCGTCAGAGACTAACTCTGGCATAGCGTTGGACAAACCACCTGCACCCACATCGTGGATGAACATGATTGGGTTTTCAGCACCCAGCTGCCAGCAAGCATCGATCACTTCTTGGCAACGACGCTGCATCTCAGGATTGCCACGCTGTACCGAGGCAAAATCCAGCTCCTCAGAGGACTGGCCGGAGTTCATGGAAGAAGCAGCACCACCGCCTAAACCGATGTCCATGGCTGGGCCACCTAAGACGATCAGCTTAGCACCTGGATCGATGTGATCTTTGTTGATGTGCTCACGGCGGATGTTACCCCAACCACCAGCTAACATGATTGGCTTGTGATAACCACGGATCTCAGAGCCGTTGAAGCTTACAACCTGCTCTTCGTAGGTACGGAAATAACCGCACAGATTTGGACGACCAAACTCATTGTTGAAAGAAGCAGCGCCTAATGGGCCTTCAATCATGATGTCCAAAGCAGAAGCGATACGACTTGGCTTGCCAAAATCGTACTCCCATGGCTGCACATAGCCAGGGATCTTTAAGTTAGAGACGCTAAAGCCACATAAGCCAGCCTTTGGCTTAGAACCAACACCGGTAGCACCCTCATCACGGATCTCACCACCGGAACCAGTGGCAGCACCAGGGAAAGGAGAAATAGCAGTTGGGTGATTGTGGGTCTCGACCTTCATTAAGATCGGCATGTCCTCTTCGTGGAAAGTCCACTCACGAGAACCATTGTCAGCGTAGAAACGACCGGCAACCGAACCTTCCATCACAGCGGCATTGTCTTTGTAGGCCGACAGCACATAATCTGGAGTAGCCTCAAAGGTATTGCGCACCATGCCAAAGAGAGACTTGTCTTGCTCTACACCATCGATCTCCCATTTGGCGTTGAAGACCTTGTGACGGCAGTGCTCAGAGTTCATCTGCGCAAACATGTAGAGCTCGATATCGCTAGGATCACGGCCTAAGTTCTTAAACGAGGATAAGAGGTAATCCATTTCCTCAGAAGACAGAGCCAGACCTAACTCGACATTGGCCTTAGCTAAAGCTTCTTTGCCACCAGTGGTCAGAGGGATCACCTTAAATGGGGCTGGAGTTTGAGCCGAGAATAAAGCCTCAGCTTGCTCCATATCAGGCAGCACCACCTGCATCATACGGTCATGGATCAGCGACTTGATGATCTGACGCTGTTCATCGCTAAAGCTCTGGCCATCTTCAGGCTGTACGTAGTAAGCAATACCACGCTCTAAACGGTGAATGCCGTGTAAACCGCAGTTGTGAGCAATATCTGTAGCCTTGGAAGCCCAAGGGGAAATGGTACCAATACGTGGCACAACAAAGAACAGCTCACCTTGATCCTGATGGGCCACATCCACAGGGCCATAGGTCAAGATCTTAGCTAAGACCTCTTTTTGCTCAGCGGTCAGCGGCTCAGCGCAATCCACTAAATGGATGTAAGCTGTGCTCACAGCTGCCACAGGAACGGAGGCAGAGCGTAAAGCAGAGAGTAATTTCTCGAGCTTGTAATCAGACAAAGCTGAAGGGCCACGCAAAATTTCCATCATTAAAGTCCCGAAAAAGGCTACTAACGAAAAAGATGCGGTATTTTATCAGATTTTTAGCCCCTCACAGCCACTGCGCACATATTTCTTAGCAAGGAACAAAGCCCAAAGAAAAGCCAGCCAAGGCCACCCCATGGCCTAACCATAGCCACACCATGGCCACACCATAACCATCCATACACCACCAAGGCCTCACCACATCCCTCCCTATTCCATCGTTCCCTAACCCACAATCCCATCAATATGCTATGCAGCTACAGCCACGCTAATGCTGGCAAACAGCCAGCTAAGAAAGCCTGCTGGCTAAGCAACCCCCATACGTGCTTTTTGCACCGCAATGTGCCCATGTGCACTAAGACACATCACTGATTTTTATCGCAATACACTCCAAGATAAGGCTTAACACAGGGCGCTTTGCTATCTATTTTGGCTCAACTTACATACAAGTGCATGCACCAAAAATGACACATGAGCTTACGGATCTGTGAGCTGGTCGTAGATTTTGTTCTTTTCAGAGTCATTTAATGTGAGCCCCGTTGCAAAAATACTTACCAAATTTAGCGATTTTTTAAGAACACTGTATATTAAAAAAGCCCGTAAAATGGGCGGTGTAATCGTTTACCCAAAAAGCACGTCCTGATATTTTTGTTAGGTCAGATTGTCTATTTTTGCTGCCCTTGCAGGTCTTAGCCTGATGCTTTTTCCGAAACGGACACCGGTTCGGGAAAACAGAGTATGCACTCAGCAGGTTAAGATGCGCCCCAAGGTGTTGTCTTCTTTCGTGCCTGATGTTGCCTGACTTAATCTCAGCTCTTTTTCCTGCCTCATCATCACTCACGTGGCACTCCGCCTCGCTTAAGCTCTAAATACCTTAAGAGATCCCATATTTAGTGATGGGACGCTCCATTTAGAACTAGGAGTGGCACGGCTTCTTTGGTATGTGGCGTAAAAATGTCAGAATTGAAATACACCCGAGGGGTGCTTGAAAAGCGCAATGACATCTGGGGCTGGTGCTTTGTAGCTCTAGCCACCATCTTGATCATTGAGTTTGTGTTCTACCCAATGGTGCAAGCTTTCATCATGTCGCTCTACGGCGGTACGGGTAATAACACACACTTTGCCGGTCTCTACAACTACCAGCGTATGCTGGTGGACTCCACCTTTAAAAAGGCCTTATTTAACACCTTTATCTACCTCATCATCCAAGTGCCAGTCATGTTGCTTTTCGCCTTGGTCGTGGCCGTGATGCTCAATGATAAAAAGCTCAAATTTAAGACCTTTTTCCGTGTTGCGATCTTCCTGCCTTGCGTTACCTCGCTGGTGTCCTACTCTCTGATCATGAAGGCCATTTTCGCCAATAACGGTATGTTTAACGCCGTGATGCTGGACTTTGGTCTGCTCGATGAGCCAATCAAGTGGGTGACAGATGCTTTCTGGGCCAAGGTCTTGATCATTATATCCATTACATGGCGTTGGATCGGCTACAACATGGTGTTCTATTTAGCTGGTTTACAGAACATTGAGCCATCAGTGTATGAGGCTGCTGACATTGACGGTGCAGGCCCAATCAAGAAATTCTTCACCATCACCGTACCACTGTTAAAGCCAATCATTCTCTTTACCACGATCACCTCAACCATTGGTACGTTGCAGTTGTTCGATGAAGTACAGAACATCACCAACGGTGGCCCAGCCAATGGCACGGTTACGATTTCGCAGTACATTTACAACCTCTGCTTCAAGTTCACACCAAACTTTGGTTACGCCAGCGCCGTGGCCTTTGTGGTGGTACTGCTGATCGTGATCTTATCGTTAATCCAATTCCGCTTAGCCCGCGATAAGGACTAAGAACCGCCCCAAGGCAGCTACAGACCAAAGCCCCAGCGTGCGGATAAACCGCACGCACGGCATGCGCCGCAAGCACGCTGTGCTGCGCAGCGCGCAGCGCCGTGACATGGGAAAAGCCCGCTGAGGTCAGCTAACACCGGCTGCTTGTTCAAGGACAATTGGAGAAGAATTTACTATGGCTATTAAACAGTCCAGCGCTACACGTTACATGGCGGTTATTCGTTACACCATTTTGATTATCGCCACTGTCATCTCGCTGTTCCCATTTATTTGGATGCTGATTGCTGCCACTAACTCTAACGTGGCTATCAACTCCGGTACCATGACCTTTGGCGATCAGCTCATGGTCAACTTAGAAAATCTGTTTAACCCTGAGCTCGGCTTTGCCAAGGCTATCGTTAACTCAGCAATTATCGCTGCCATCACCACTGTCTGTGCTTTATTGGTGTCATCAGCTGCTGGCTATGGCTTCGAGATCTTCCGCAGCAAGAAGCGTGATTTCGTCTTCGGCGTGCTCTTAGTCTCGATGATGGTGCCTTTCTGCGCTCTGATGATCCCTCTGTATCGTCTTTTTGGTACTTTCGGTTCTATGGGCTTTGATGATGACGGCAACCCACTGGCTCCATGGAAGTGGCTGGGTTTGGACACCTACTTCTCGGTGATCATGCCTCTGGTGGCAACAGCCTTCTTAATCTTCTTATTCCGCCAGAACACTAAGTCCTTCCCAAAGGACATCTTAGAAGCTGCACGTATTGACGGCCTCTCTGAGATCGCCATCTTCTTTAAGATGTACTTCCCAGTGATGCGCCCTACCTATGCAGCCGCCGCCATTATCACCTTCATGGGCAGCTGGAATAACTTCCTGTGGCCATTGGTAGCATTGCAAAGCCCTGAGATGCGTACCGTACCTCTGGTGCTTTCCACCATGGGTTCGTCCTACACCCCAGATTACGGCATGATCATGTGCGGTATTGTGATCGCCACCTTACCAACCGCCGCCATCTTCTTCCTGATGCAGAAGTACTTCGTGGCCGGTATGGTCGGTGCCGTCAAGTAAGATCACACCCCCACACAGCCAACAGGCATGTGGCCATATGGCCACTGGCTAAAGCCAGCGCAGCACAAGCTGCCTACCCACCTACCTAGAGGCTGGCGCTCCTAAAAGAGGCTGGAGCGCCACACCTCAATAGGATCCATAGGTGCCGATTTCTTTAAGTGAATTTGCCTCTATAAACTGCCGTCGAGCAAGTTTAGCTCGTCCCTGTGAGAGAGTATTTTTCTATGGCAAGCATTGTTTTAAAGCACATCGCTAAGGTCTATCCTGGTGATATCCGCGTGGTTAAGGACTTCAACCTCGAAATCAAGGATAAGGAGTTCGTGGTATTCGTGGGCCCATCAGGCTGCGGTAAGTCCACCACCCTGCGTATGATTGCAGGCTTGGAAGACATCTCTGGTGGTGAACTCTACATTGGCGATCGCCTCGTCAACGACGTTGCTCCAAAGGATCGCAACATCGCCATGGTTTTCCAGAACTATGCTTTATACCCTCACATGACCGTCTACAAGAACATGGCCTATGGTCTGATGCAGCGTAAGATGCCAAAAGACGAGATCGACCGCCGCATCAAGAACGCTGCTGAGATCTTAGGTATTACCCAATACTTAGAGCGCAAGCCAAAGGCTCTGTCTGGTGGTCAGCGTCAGCGTGTGGCTTTAGGCCGTGCTATGGTGCGTGATCCAGATGTGTTCTTATTAGACGAGCCACTCTCCAACCTTGACGCCAAGCTGCGTACCACCATGCGCTCGGAGATTGCTAAGCTGCACAAGCGCTTAGGTACTACCTTCATCTATGTGACCCACGATCAGATTGAGGCTATGACCATGGGCGATCGCATTGTGGTGATGAAGGACGGTGACATCATGCAGGTTGATACGCCACAAATGCTGTATGAGCACCCAAATTCCAAGTTCGTAGCTGGCTTCATTGGCTCCCCTCAGATGAACTTTATGGAAGTCACCGTGGAGCGTGATGCTGAGTCCCCTTCAGGCTTTGCTTGCGTGCTTGATAACAAGCACCACTTTGCCATTCTGCCACGTGAGGGCATGCAAGACTTCGCTGCCTATGAGGGCAAGAAAGTAATCATGGGTATCCGCCCAGAGCACATTTACACCGGCCGCACCATTCCTGGTGAGACTGACATGGCAGATCTGCCAGCCATGATCGACTTAGTCGAGCCAGTGGGCTCTGAGGTTTACCTCTTTGTGGAGGTAGCAGGCTTCAAGCTGTGCGCTAAATTGCCACCAATCACCGGCTTAGAAGAAGGTGAGCAAGTCAACCTCAAGATCGACCTCAAGAAGATGTACATCTTCGACGCTGAGACCGAAAAAGCTCTCTACAACTAGCCCAAACTAACAGGTGAGTGAGGCAAATCACTTTTTTCACCTATCCCCAATTACTGCTAAAGCCGGAACAGGCTCAACCTGCTCCGGCTTATTTATGCGTAAAGCAACCTGCACACCGTGCACCGTGCACGTGCAAACCACTAATAATTAGCCAACTGTGCTATCAAACCGTGCTCTTGTCACGAATTTTAATCAATGAACATGCACTCTTAACAAAGCCTGCCTATAATGTATGGCGACAAAGTTTTTGCGAAATATACGTGCCCCAAGCAAGTCTTGAGCTCTGTATTTGCCCTATTCATTGCGCCCCACGCTCGAGAGCCAGCTGCAAATTGTAAGCTCCGGCAAGCTCCATACAAAAAAGTCCAGCTCGCTCCCATCTCCTGCATCGTGAGATCCGTGGAAAACTACGCAAACGGCTACACCGCTCTAGCGCTATCGGCCTACGGTTTTAGTTGCGATTTGGCTCAAAAAGCCTCCATATAAACACTCTCAGCAGCTCATGGTTAGAGCATAGGCAAATGCCACCGACCTCCCTTAAATATCGAGGTCATGAGAGAAAGCACCTGACAAGACCCCCTGGCCCTGACAGCTCCTAAGACTTCCAAGCTGGCACATTTAGGAGAAAAGCCATGAGACGTGGTCCTCATTTAGTTAAGCACGGCACAGCCCTGCGCCGTTCACGCCGTCGTCGTTTAGAGTTAAAAGCAATTCACCGTGCCCAGAACAAACGCCGTTTGATCTACTTTCGCCAAGAGAATTTAGGCTAAGCCAAGCTAGGCTAGGCTAGGCTAGGCTAGGCAAAGCCAAGCACAGCAAAGCCAAACAGACAGCCAACACCAACGGCACTAAAATTTGGTCAAAAAAGGAAAGGGGACTTGCTCCCCTCTTCCCAACCAATCACCCCACCCCAGTAAGATCAAACTTCACCAGCCTCCACCACCTCACTAAACACAACCAGTTCCCCCACAAGACCTTCCTGTCTTCTGCCATCTGAGCAAGCCAAACAGCGCTCAATCCCGCATGTAGCCTAGCTTCTACCAGCAAGTTATTGCTCTTGCATTTTTAGCACAGTTTATGCAGTGTGATTCGACACTCTAAATAATTCCGATAGCAGCATTCCTTGGATCGCATGAGCAGCTCGTAGCTCATATGGTTCTGGGTATACGCTTATTTGGGAGCCCTAGGATAAGCCTACATCTTAGCTATTAGCTATCTTAGCTATCTTAGCTATCCTAGCTAAGGTGGCCTATGTGGCCATTTTTAGATCCTGCGCTGCGTTTCATCGGAGTTTAGCTACGGCATCCAGCTAAGCTAACAGCTATGTAGCTGTGCTAGCAGCCATGCCGCTGTGCTAGCGTCTATCTAGCAGCCGCGCTGGCGGCCATGCAGCCGCACTAGCGGCTATACAGCCGTGCTATAGACCGTGCGGTCACTATTGTGTATCAAGCAAAATACGAGTTAGCCCTTTTAGCCTCGCAGGAGAGTTAAGTCATGTTTGTTAATAAGCCTCAAGATATGATGAAGGAATATCGCAAAGCCTCAGTTAATGCTGAACTGGCTATGGCTGATCCTTACACCATTACTAAAGCCCTCTTTCAGGGTGTGTTTGAGCGCTTAGGTCAAGCCAAGGGTGCTATTGCTCGTGGTGATCTTGAAGAAAAAGCTAAGCGTCTGGCCTCTGCCAGTGCCATTATCCAGCACTTAAAGGACACCTTAGATCCTTCGCAGGCTCCTGAGATCGCTAAGAACTTAGCCTTTATCTACGATTTCATGCTGGCCAAGATCGCTGATGCCTCCATGCAGGTAAGTGCCCAGCCAATTGATGATGCCCTCAAGGTCTTCATGCCAATTAAGGATGCTTGGGATTCGATCCCACAATCGGCTATTAAGGAAGCTGAGGCCAAAATGCGTGCTAACCAAAAGCACTTCCAGCACAACTACGACCCAACTAAGAACTTAGTTGAAGGTGCTATCTAAAGCTGCTCAAGCAGGCCTACAGGCCTATGGCGACGGGCTCAAGAACCTGTAGCTCAAAGAAGTGCAGGCAGTAGTATTTTCATCACCCTTAGAGGGGCAAAAAGCGCTGAGATCTCTCGGCGCTTTTGTGTTTGTGCCTCAAATAACGCTCCTGCCAAATCACCTGCTGTGCTAGTCTTTTCCCCAAAAGCCACCAAAAGCACCACCGAGGCTGCACTTTTTGAGCAAAAGTCTAGTAAAGAGTTGCATTTTTTGCGGACTTAACGCTAAAGTTTCATTTGCAGGACTCTTTTCCCAAAGATCCCAAAATCTAGCGTCTCAACAAGACGCACAGTCTAGCTATCAGCATTAAGACAAGGAGGCGGCGCTTCCTCCCCAAGTGACCTTGGCGGGTTCCGCGCCGGTTTTTGATGAACCAAGAACTGTTAGATCTGGCCAAGAAAATTGACGACAACGAGGACGCGATCAGCGACGCCTTAGAAAACAACGATTTTGATCTCGCGGTCACTCTCTCTAACGAAAAGGTGCAACTCTTTAAGCGCCTCTACGAGCTGTCCAGCACCATTGAGGACAAGAGCGAGCTCAACGAATACCTCAACTCTCTGTATGATGTCACCCAAGAGCAACGCGACATTTTGTACAGTGAGCACAATAAGATGCGCACTGAGCTGCGTAACTTAAAGCGTGGCTCCAAAGGCAAGAAAGCCTATGCCCAAGTGCGTAGCTATGCCAAGAAAAACACTTTGTTCTAACTACTTGCTCGCTTTTCCCACCAATCGCGCCTTTAACTCTAAGGCGCGATAATGCCTCACCCTCCAGCCTAATCCTTATCCCCTGATCTTCGACTGCGCTCTTGTTTTCCTTAAGCTCGCTCACCAGCCCTAACCCTATCTGCTACAACCAAAAGCAACATTTTAAACCACAAAAATCAGCCACAAACGGCATAAATACTAGCCAATCTGGGCTGTGCGCAGATTTTGCATACTTTTAGGGCTTAATAAGTTTTGCTTAAGCTCTGAACAGTGCTTTAGGCCACGCTAGGCCACGCCTCTGCGTCCTAAAGTTACGGCTCAAAAATTCTATT
>DXEV01000214.1 GCA_019114785.1 Candidatus Anaerobiospirillum pullistercoris
CCATACCCTTGAAGTAGGCATTCTTGAAGATTGCACGATATTGCGCCATCAGGAACTTGATGGCGTTGTTAGTTTGCTTCATTGAAATTTAGTTTTTGGTCGAAAAAACCGAAAAAAGTCATGTTTTCCAAACAAATCTAGGGCCAAATCCGATGCTTGTAACTTGAGATTCTAAGTTTAAGGTCCCTAAAAACACCGAACAAATGGCTTATCTACGTCGTTTGTGCCCTTTAAAAACTGATATTTGATACTTTGCGTTACATGATGCAAGCGCTACTCGATTAGAGCTGCACGGAGGTGGGTGAGGCAGATGCGGTGACCGCTTGTGCCTGCTGCTTTTAGCTCATAGAAAGGGGACATTAACTTACTTACTCATGGTTCTAGGCCCCTCCCTGAGAATATGGTAACGTCAAAAACACCTGAAATCAACTGACGTCGGGGAGTTGAAAATGATTGTACTTCAACTCCCTAACCTAAACGTTGTGGATAGGTGATTTCCACTGCATAGACAGGTTAGATGCTAGCTCATTCTGTTTGGCCAAGAATTTTTGGTACCCTTGCTGGATGGATTCGATATAAAGGTTAAGGTGTGAGGCATTGAACAGCTTCTTAATCTCACGATCTGCCTGCAAAATGAATCCGACAGCAAAGCTATTTGGGAGAGCCTCCTCAGCCACAAGCACCGCAACAGCGCGACGATGGCTCAAGTCAAGTCTCGCGGGCACAAAATGGACGCCTTAATCGAGATGCTCGAGAACTCTATTGCGGCTGACACAGTGCTCATGGACTTTTGGTTCTCAGCACCAAAAAACGTCAAGAGAATCACAGCTCTCAAGGCTCTCAAGCTGCATGTCATCACGATACTCAAGGTCGGAAGCGTCAAGTACACGACTTACGACGGCAAGACTGTAACGACTAAGGGTATTCTGGATGAGATCAAGGCCTCTAATACCGATAAATCGATAGCCAGAGAACTCTACGTGCAGTTAGGCGGTGGACTACAAGGCAAGCTCATCTTTGCCAAAAACTGAAGCAAGGATGGTTCTGACAAAAGAAGACCATGCATTTCACTTTTAACCACGCATACCTGTTGGAGCGGCCAAGAAATCTGCGATGGCTATGAGCTGCGCTGGAATATTGAGGTTTTCTACAACCAACTCAAGTAAGGGTTTTATCTCCAGTCTGACAACCAAACCCAGCTGTTTGAGTCAAACCTAGCGCTTTTTTGCTTCACTCAAATTAAGTACACGATGGCGGTGCTGGCTCAGAACCATATGTCACCGGCAGAGGAGCAGTTAAGCCTTAGCGAGGTCTGTAACCAGCTGAACCTTGAGAACCTAGAGACGACTTACGATGATGCCATTGAGGCAGTGCGTCACCGGATAAAGAACGCCTACAGCGCTGTCGATAAGGCCGTAAGCGATATTGGCGATGAGTTACGCTCAAAGCTTGACCCTCAGACTGCCACTGCTTGGCAGCGCAAGATCCGCAAGATACAGCACCGCAACCTGGATCAAGAGTACGTCTCCAGCTTGAAGGCTGAGCCATGGTACATACGAGTAATGCTCAACAACAAAGTCAAGAGCGGAAATATCGTAGTGTCAAATCAATTTTTAAAGAGCACAAACGGCGTAAATAAGCCGATGTTCGAGCGGTTTGAGGCTTACATGTAACTTAGAATCTCAAGTAGGCAGTTAGTGGGCAGGTATGAGCTTTGGCTTGTGGTTTGAGCAGTTCCATGCTCTGGTGAGCTTATTTCTTGTCTGATTTTGGGATGCTGAGTTTGAGATTGTGCAGCTGGTTTGAGAGAAAAGAGAGAAAGTCTATCCTTTGTCCTCTGGGTGTTTGTCTTTTAGCCATTGCTAAATTTGCGCTATGATCTTGCCTGTATTCTGAGTGTAATCAGATATAAGGCCGGAGAGGCCACTATGTCGGCGGTTGCTTTTTTGAAACCGTGGTTTTAGGTTTGGCGCTATAGCCGTGCACGGCTACGTTTTTAGCTGGTAGCGGTTATGACGCAGGTGTGTGTTTGTGTGTAGTTTGGCCTAAAACAGTAGGGACTTCTCTGACCTTTATGCCTCTGAGGCTGAGCCTTTAGCTAGCTCTGGTCTGTCCTGCGGATAGTGCTGTCTGCTGGGCAGTGAGTGAGGATAAGGGCTTTTTTGGTTGTTGGTTTTGTTGGTTTGGTGGGCTGAGCGCTTGTCCTAACTGTGTTGTCTGCGGTTTGGGGCCTTGGTGCTGCGTGCGTAGGAGTTGTGTGCGTAGCAGGATAGGGCCTAAGGGCTTAAAGCAGGGACTGTAGCCAATTGCAGTTCGTTGTGAAAGCAAAGCTGTTAAAGCAAAGCAGCGAGAGAACAGGGGATTAGAGCAGTGAAGCCTCTTGGGCAAAAAGGATTTGGGCATGCAAAATAACGCCCCTCAAGGGAACTCCAATTTCCATAATATCGGAGCCCCGCAAGAGATCTCAGTTTTTCATATGGTCGGCTATCTTGGTACCGGCCTCAAGTTGGCCCTCTCAAAAGAGTGCCGCCTCTTTGTGATCATCCCGATCATCATTAACTTTGTGGTGCTGGCCTTAGGTGGCTATCTCGTTTTCCAGACGATCTCCACTTTCTTGCAGCAGTACTTAGACATGTTGCCTGAGTGGTTGACCTTCTTAAGCTACATTCTGTGGCTCTTCTTAGTCCTCACTATTGGCTTTGTCTTCTGTTATATCTTCTCCACCATCGCTACTATCATTGCTTCACCTTTCTATGGCCTTTTAGCCGAAAAAGCCGAAGGTGTATTGCGTGGCGCTCCTTTTGCCGCTGGTAGTGACGACGGTATTGGCGCTATCGTTAAGGACATCCCACGTATTCTGAAGCGTGAGCTCCAAAAGATGATGTACTACATTCCTCGTGTCATCATCTGCCTCATCATCACTCTGATCCCAGGTGTTAACGTCATTGCGCCTATTGCTTGGTTCTTGCTGGCAGCATGGATGATGTGCATCCAGTATGTCGACTACCCTTACGATAACCATAAGATCTCCTTTGCCGACATGAAAAAGGACTTAAAGCAGCAGCGTTTAGCTTCTTTTGCAATGGGAGCTGTGATCTCCTTGGCTATGACCGTGCCTATCCTGAATCTCGTCATTCCACCAGCAGCAGTGTGCGCAGGCACTAAGTATTTTGTCGAGATCCAAAAACGCTACGACCTAAATACCGCTCTCAATAACTAAGAGCAGTGCCGCAAGTGCTAAGTGGCGCAGCTGCGCAAGTAAGGTAAAGCAGCATCGCACAGCGGTTCTCTGGTTCTTCACTTTGGCTTTGGAGCCTCAACTGCTTTTCCAAGGCTCTCTAAGACGCTACCAATACTGCTCCAAGGTAGGCTTGTGAGCCATATAGACAAAGGTCGTGATGCCTAAAGGTGTCACGGCCTTCTTGCCATTAGGGCCATGAGGAGCAGCAACTGCTCACAG
>DXEV01000215.1 GCA_019114785.1 Candidatus Anaerobiospirillum pullistercoris
TGAATATATCACCCAAATTTAACGGGAGAATAGTTGATTTTTTACACTAATGGTTAGTTTGTGCCTTATATAAGCCATTTGTTAGATGCGGGTGGCTCAACTGATCACCTAGTCTGTTACTTTTAGGATACATAGTGTCACGCCGTGACACATCATGATGCTTTCACGCCTCGGGTATGTGCTGAGTCACCTCAGCAGAGGAGAGCCCTGTACCTTAAGCTACCAAGGCTATCTACAGCTATTTGAGCTGCTTAAGTGGCATCAGCTGTTTAGCAGTAGTAACTGCTGCTCAAGGGCTTAGTCTTTACCGCAAGGTCACGCTCAGCGCAAGCGCACAGAGTATGGCCTTACGTGCACCTTAGTAATCTAACCAGAAGAGGATTTGAGGCCTTAAGGGTAAAGCTCGTCGTGCACGTGCACACTGCTATTAAGAGGCGTAAAGCCTGCAGGTTAGTACCGAGGCTCATCCTGTGCAGCTCAAGCTGCGTATAGACGCTGCCAATAGCCTCAAGGCAAATGCCTCCACGGTGGCGGGCAGCCAAAAAGCTGCAGGTGCAGGTTGTTCTGCCAGCGGCATTGCCCGTCAGGTGGTGGCTTTTAGGCAAAGAGCTCTCAAGTCCTCGCTATCTGCTGTATCCGCAGCAAGCTGTATTCATCTCTGGTAGCTGTATTCACCGCAACAAGCTCTGTTACCTCTGGAGGCAGCAGTCACAGATGATAGCTGCTGGCACCTTTGAGAGCTGTTGGTATTACTGTTAGCTGCTAATAGCAGCAGTAAGCAATAGTCAGCTGTAGGCAGTTAATGCCAGTCGCAGTCAGCTGTGGCCTGTGGCTGAATTGCTGGCCATATGCTTCGGTACCGGTTCTGACTACCAGTGGCAGTACTGGCTCTGTGTGTGCAAAGAGAATGGGGCACTGATAGGTTGGTATGGCAGAGAAGAGTCGGAGATCGGCCAAGGAATGGAGAGGTAGAGGTACTGAGATTTGTTAAGGATTAAGAGGGGAGTAGTGCTCCTGATTGAGGAGCAATTTTGGTGAATGCACGGGCGGAAAGTGGGAGTCGTCTAGTGCCAAAAACGCTTATTTATGCTTAATAGTTGGTGTTTGGTAGCTTGCCTAAAAATAGTGCAAGTTTTGCAAGGTGGTATACTAAGGGGCAACAGGTGTCAGAAAAAGATAGCAATCAAGGTAGCGTGACTATGCTCGCATTGGAGAGGAAGCAGAAGATCATTGAGCGCCTAAGGCAGGATCGTAAGGTCTATGTCAATGAGCTCAGTCGTGCTTTGGATGTCACTGAAGAGACGATCCGCAGAGATCTCAAAGAGATCGAAAAGCAGGGTATTGCCATTCGTAGCCACGGTGGTGCTTTGCTCAATGATGCGGCCCAAGTGAAGCCTTTTTCGGAGCGTGAGACCATTAACCATGATCTCAAGACCAAGATCGCCTTATGTGTGCAGGATTTCATTGAGGATGGCATGGTGATCATGGTGGACGCTTCAACTACCACCAAGATTGTGATCGAGCACATCGATAACGCTAAACATCTGACCATTATTACCAATTCGTACACCCTGATCGATCAGCTCAGCGATAGAAGTAATCTGCGCTTCATTGCAACCGGTGGAGAGTGTTACGGCAAGTACAAGGCCTATGTGGGATCGGATGCGCTGCGGACTATTCAGCGCTATAACGCCGATCTGGCGATCTTAGGCTGTCACTCACTGTCGCTGGATTGTGGCTATACCGAGAGCAATATCTTGGAAGGTGACGTCAAGTTTGCGATGTCACGGCAATCCTCGCGCACCATTGAGGTGGCAGATCACACCAAGTTTAATCGCAGATCTCTAGCGAATGTGCTCGATTTTACGGACGTGGACGTCTTAGCTTCGGATCGTCGTCCGGAGACGGCATGGGTGGATTTCTTTAGGCAGCGCAAGCTGACCCTTGTGTACCCAGAGGCAAGCTCAGAAGACGAGGGCGAGCTCAACCTCGGGGACTAATGCCGTTTATCGCAGTCGTCTTTGCAGAAGATGTCACAGGGTAGCTTTTACCGGCTATAGGCTACAGGCGAGGGGCTGTGGCCAAGTACATTGTGGGTGCATTGCCTGATGGCGCAATGGCCACAGATTACGGAATAACAGGCACATGCTGTCCCAAAAAGCTGCACTTGAGGCCAGTGCTGCTGACTGCTCTATAGCAGCCCTAGGAAAAAGATTTTGCTATTTGCTGTAGTTATCGATAAAATTTTATAGTATTTATTTGTTGCGCATCATCAGTAGTCGCTATGTGGTGTGATGTCTGGTGTGAGTGTGTGGTGGATCAACTGTCGTTTGTTTGATGAGTGCATGACTAAAGCAAAGCCGTTTATCAAGTGGGTTGGTGGTAAAAGCCAGCTGATTACGCAATTAGAAGCTCTGCTCCCAGCTGACTTTAGCAGCAAGGACGATGTGACTTATATCGAGCCCTTTGTGGGTGGCGGAGCCATGCTGTTTTACATGCTTCAGACGCACACGAATATCACCCGAGCTGTGATCAATGACATCAATAGGGATTTGACTACCTGCTATCAAGTAGTCCGTGATCAGCCTAACGAACTTATTCGCTCTCTTACTGCTATCCAAGAGGATTACTACGGTGTTCAGGATGAGGAGGCAAAGAGAGATTACTACCTCCGTGTGCGCGACCGGTTTAATGCCAAGCCTGAAGACCCAATAGAGAACACTACCCTTTTCTTTTTTCTTAACCGCACCTGCTTTAACGGGTTATATCGTGTGAACAAGTCAGGTAAGTTTAACGTGCCTTTTGGCAGGTACAAGAAGCCTCTTATTTGTGACGCTGACACTATTCGGGCAGATAGCCAGCTCTTACAGCGGGTGACGATCCTGACCGGTGATTTTGAGCGGACTTTTGAGCATGTCAGTGCAAATACCTTCTTTTATTTCGACCCGCCTTACCGCCCACTAAGCGATACCTCGAGCTTCAAGGACTACGCAAAAGAGTCGTTTAACGATGAAGCCCAGATCCGCCTTAAGCTCTTCTGTGACCGACTGCAAGAGACCAGAATCCCGTTTATGCTGAGCAATTCCGATGGTAGCGGGGACAACGGCCAAGAGCGCTTCTTTGATGAGCTGTACAAGGACTACAATATTAGTCGCGTGTGGGCTGCAAGAAGCATCAACTCTAACGGAGCTAAGCGCGGCAAGCTTACGGAGATCTTGGTGCGCAATTATGCGGCGTAGTTGCATCCCAGTGAATATAACGTTAGGTGCCATAATCTCTTGGAGAATTATCTAATTTACGTACTCGTAGAGTAGTTAGAATGCTGGCACCTAAGGAAGCTGTAACTTATTAACTGTCCAAAAATTTTGAGCAGTGCTTGGTCACTGGCAGAACTGCCCGTGAGACTGTCCGAAGCTGCACAAACGCGAGGCTTAGGCTCTATTTGGTTGATCCTACTGGTCTACAGTTTTTGGTCAGTTAATAGTTGTCACCTTCCTTAGGTGGTTTTGATGAAGACTTTTGCTGTTGTGTTTCCAGGTCAGGGCTCCCAATTTGTGGGTATGTTCGCTGACTTTATGTCCAATCAAGTAGTGGCTCAGACCTTTGCTGAGGCCAATGAGGCTTTAGGCTATGACTTAAAGTCTTTAGTGTTAAACGGCCCAGAGGCAGAGCTGAATAAGACTGAGGTGACACAACCTGCCATCTTAACTGCTTCGATCGCTGCCTATCGTGCTTTTTGTGCCGCCGCTCCTGAGCTTAAGCCTCAAGCTTGTGCCGGTCACTCCTTAGGTGAGTACAGTGCTTTAGTTGCCGCTGGTGCTTTAAGCTTAGGCGATGCTGTGCGCTTAGTGCGTCTGCGTGGTCAGGCTATGCAAGAGGCTGTGCCAGCTGGTGTTGGTGCCATGATGGCTGTGTTAGGCCTGTCCGATGAGGATGTGGTTGCCGGTTGTGCTGAGGCTTCAAAAGACGGCGAGGGTGTCTGGGCCGCTAACTTCAACACCCCAGGTCAGGTGGTGATCTCTGGTGCTGCTGCCGCTGTAGAGCGTGCCGGTGAGATCTTTAAGGGCAAGGGCGCTCGTCGCTGCGTACCTCTTGCAGTGTCAGTACCTTCGCACTGCCCAATGATGCAAAGCGCTGCTGATAAGTTAGCTGCTGCCTTAGAGGGTATTGAGTTAAAGGACGCTCAGATCCCTGTTTATGCCAATGTTTTAGCTGCTCCAGTGACTGCTAAGGCCGACATTGTTGATTGCTTAGTGAAGCAGTTAGTAGGCTCTGTGCGTTGGGCCGAGAGCGTGCAAAAGATGAAGGCCGATGGCATTGAGGCTTTAATTGAGATGGGCCCTAACAAGGTGCTCTGTGGCTTAAATCGTAAGATTGATAAGTCTTTAGTGCTGGGTAACGTCGATAGTGACGAGCACCTGCAAGCAGTGATCGAGACTTTACAGGGCTAACACCCTGACCGTGCCCTAGGAGTCACCTAGGGAGGCCCTCCGGCTGTATAGCTTATAGCCGGATGGTTGTGCCAATGAATGCCTCAGAATTTTGAGAAAAGGATGCTCCATGTTTAGTTTGGATTTTAGCGGTAAGGTTGTGTTAGTCACCGGCGCAAGCCGTGGTATCGGTAAGGCTATTGCCCAAAGCTTTGCTGCCGGTGGTGCCAAAGTGATCGGTACTGCTACCTCGCAGAGCGGTGCTGACGCTATCAGCGAGTACTTAGGTGAGCATGGTTGTGGCTTAGTTTTAAATTCGCTGCAACCAGAGACCTTTGCTGATTTTGTGAAGGCAGTGGAAGAGAAGGCCAGTGGTACCGTCGATATCCTCGTCAATAACGCTGGTATTACCCGTGACGGTCTCTTTATGCGCATGAAGGAGGAAGATTGGGATGCTGTCTTAACCTGCAACCTGTCTTCTGTAGCTAAGCTCACTCAGATGTGCATGCGTGGCATGATTAAGAAGCGTCAAGGCCGCATCATTAACATTACCTCGGTTGTGGGTGAGAGCGGCAATGTTGGCCAGTGCAACTACGCTGCTGCTAAGGCTGGCTTAATTGGCTTCACTAAGTCCTTAGCCCGTGAGCTGGCTGCACGTAATGTCACCGTTAACTGTGTGGCTCCTGGCTTTATCGCTACCGATATGACCGCTGTGCTCAAGGATGAGATCAAAGAGAGCATCTTAAAGAACGTGCCATTAGGAGTCATGGGCGAGTCTGATGATATTGCCAATGCTGTGCTGTTCTTAGCCTCCGACGGTGCCAAGTATGTAACCGGCACTACTTTAGATGTGAACGGTGGCAGCTATATGTAATTGGCCCTAGCCATGGCCTCATCCATGGCCATATCCATGGCTATGGCTATAGCCACAGCCGTGGCTACTGCCATAGCGACTGCCGTGACTACTGCCTGTGGCCGTGCCTTGGCAGTGACTGAGGCAGTAACTGGAGCCGTATGGCCACGGCCCCAAGAGCTGGGCTTTGCGTGCACTGCTTTTGGCCGTTGTTAATGTCACTGACATACTAGTGTGAAGCGGCCAAAGAGCGTGACGCTTTTTGTGAACTGGGCCTAGATAATCGAAAAAAAGCCCCGTATTTAGTGGGCGCTCTCTACCAAAGGTTCAGTTTCTTGTATATAATTTGCCCTTGATGTAAGGCTATCTTTTGGGTAGCCTGAGAGCCATGTGCTATAGGCCTTCAGGGCATCTGACTATGCTTTTTCCTGCTGGACCTAAAGCTAAGGCTTGAGGTTGAGCTGCGAGTAAAGCAGAGCGGTGCGTTGTCGGCACACTGCTTTTTAGTCAGCTAAATATGCTCCTTTTTGTTGTTTGCTTTGGATACGCTTGGTGTGTTTGGTGCGGACATCAATATTTGTGGAGCGCATAACTATAGGACAGAAGTGCAAGCGCACTCTGATGGGTAAAAATGAGCGATAACAACATTGAAGAACGCGTAAAGAAGATTATTGTTGACATGTTAGGCGTTAAGCCAGAGGACGTGCAACCAGAGGCTTCTTTTGTCAATGACCTCGGCGCTGACTCTTTAGATACTGTCGAGCTCGTCATGGCTCTTGAGGAAGAGTTCGAGACTGAGATCCCTGATGAGGAAGCCGAGAAGATCAACACTGTTCAGGCTGCTATTGACTACATCAAGTCTCACCAAGAATAGTTTCCTTGCGACAGTCTAGCTCTTCTTTGCTAGGTCTTCGGAAGAGACTCCTTGCCTCGTAATAACTTGCTTTCAAGTTGGAATGGGGCAAGGGGGTACAGCTGGATCTGTGGCTTTGTAGCGGCGGATACAGTTGGGCTTTAATAGTGGCCACGGGAGGGAAAACCCGCCCGTTAAATTAGTGGCTGAGAGCGTTTCTGTTGTAGCAAACTAGCAAGCTTAGGCTTGCTTGTTTTGTTTTTGGGCTCATGCTTTTTTGTTGTGAGCAAAAATGCAGCCTCGGCTGCTGATGTTTTTCTTTTGTGTGGAGGCATTCACGGTGCAAAAGCGCAGGGTAGTAGTGACCGGTCTGGGCATGTTAAGTCCAGTGGGTAATACCGCTGAAGATTCATGGAAGGCTTTACTGTCTGGTCAAAGCGGCATTTCCACCATTGAGCATTTCGACACTAGCTCCTTTTCGGTCAAGATCGCTGGCTTAGTTAAGAACTTCAACCCTGAGCAATTTGGTATTACTCGTAAAGATGAGCGCAAGATGGATCCGTTCATCCAATACGGTATTGCCGCTGGCTTAATGGCTTTTGAAGATTCCAAGCTCGAAGTAACCCCAGAAAATGCTGAGCGTATTGGCGTTATGGTTGGCTCAGGTATTGGTGGTTTAGGCTTAATTGAGCAAAACATCAATGGTCTGGCCCAAAAGGGTACACGTGGTATCAGCCCATTCTTCGTGCCATCCACCATTATTAACATGGTTTCTGGCCACTTATCCATTCTCAAAGGCTTAAAGGGCCCTAACTTAGCTTCTGTTACAGCTTGTGCCTCTGGTACTCATGCAATCGGTATTTCGGCTCGTTTAATCGCCTACGGTGATGCCGATGTCATGTTATGCGGTGGTGCCGAGAAAGCTTCAACTCCAATGGGTATTGGTGGCTTCAGTGCTTTGAAGGCCTTATCTACTCGCAACGATGAGCCAACTTTAGCCTCTCGTCCATGGGATCAAGCCCGTGATGGTTTCGTCTTAGGTGACGGTGCTGGTGTCATGGTCTTAGAAGAGTACGAGCACGCTAAGGCTCGTGGTGCCAAGATCTACGCTGAGTTAGTCGGCTTTGGCATGAGTGGCGACGCTTTCCATATGACTGCCACCCCTGAAGATGGTGATGGTGCTCGTCGTTCTATGCAGAACGCCATCAATGATGCTGGTATCAAGCCAGAGCAGATCAATTACATCAATGCTCACGGTACTTCGACCCACGTTGGTGATATCTCTGAGTTAAGAGCTGCTAAGGCTATTTTCGGTGATGCTCCAGCCAATACTTGCATGAGCTCCACCAAGTCCATGACTGGCCACCTCTTAGGTGCCGCTGGTGCTGTGGAAGCCATTGTTACTGTATTAGCAGTTCGTGATCAGATCTGCCCTCCAACCATCAATCTGGAGAACCCAGATCCAGAGGTTGGTGATTTCAACTTAGTGCCAAATGTGGCTCAGAAGCACGACATTGAGTACGCTATTTCCAACAGCTTCGGCTTTGGTGGTACCAATGGCTCTCTGATCTTCAAGCGCATGGACTAAGCGATAGTAGGACGCAAAGAGTTACTGCTGTCCTGCTTAATTTTCTGCGCTCTATAGCGCAAAACAAAGGCTCCGAATGGAGCCTTTGTTGATCTGGGCCTCTGCAAAGCAGTTGAGCCAACAGGGTGAGGTTTTGCGGCGCTGGAATTGAGGCTTTCTTTGCGCCTGTCTAGGCCTTTGCGTTAGCTTGGGGCTCTGCGTTAGCCTTGGTCTCGGCATCATCCATAGCCGCAGCCGCCGCGCTCTCCTCTTGGCGGAGGCGAGTGAGAGACTCTGGGGTGAACCAATCACTATATTGCTTAACGATTGGTTTTTGCGTCTCAATAATGTTGCTGAGATGCTGCGTGAGTAGACGGCAGGCCTCTTTAAGATCATTCATTTCCAGCCGCGCAAGGATCTCCTCGTGCTCATGGGTGACTTCCTCAGAAGGGGTCACGGTGCCAAAAGTAAGAAAGCGGATACGATCCATTTGGCCTTTGAGGCTTTGAATAGTATTCCAAGCTATAGCTGTACCGGAGAGTGCACATAAGCGCTCATGGAAGAGGTCGTCCAAGCGGAGGTAGTTGGCACGCAACTTCTCATCTTGCTTGACGCGCTTTTGTTGAGCGATCACCCTTTCTAACTGCTGCAGGCAGAGACGGCGCGTCTTATCATCAAGATTGGTGATGTTAAGCATGCACTCTTTTTCAATGGCAGTGCGTACAAAGACCGTTTCCTTTAGCCCTGTGATAGAAATGCGCTCTACCACTGAGCCGCGCTGCGGCAGCACCGAGAGTAAGCCTTCGTAGCTTAAGCGCATTAAGGCTTCACGTACCGGCTGACGTGAGACATTAAAGTGCTTGGATAGGGAGTTTTCAGACAGAAGGATCCCTGGTTTAATGTTGGTTTCAGTGATTTGCTTGCGCAAAAAGTCATAGATCTGGGCACTGATCACTCGATGCGGCGAGAGTCGCAGCTTGGGGAGTGTGATAGTGTTCGCAATCGACATTTGGACCTCACAGCGCCAAATAGGGATAAGAGGTGAGACAGTAGAGAAGATTAAGCTGTTCTCAAGTCCTAGCTTCCTAAGCTGTGTCCTTTTCCCGTTATTACCATTCCAGTGAGCTTAAAACCTTGATAGCATCGGATTAAGCCGTAATTCTTGGTACATTATAGCGCGCACAATGCGTAGCCACCAAAAAACAAAGCCCCACATACGGCCATCAGGCTATATCTGGGGCTGAGCTGAAGTCGCCTGTTGCTTTTTGTGGTACAAGCAAGCTACAAGCGACCTTGTATTAACACGTAATTAGGCTTAGAAGTTAGCGTTACGTGGGAAGCGTGGGAATGGAATAGCATCACGGATGTTGCCAATACCAGTGATGTAGACGATTAAACGCTCAAAGCCTAAACCAAAGCCGGAGTGTGGTACCGAGCCATAACGGCGTAAATCACGATACCAGTAGTAGGAATCCTTGTTTAAGCCAAGCTCATCCATACGCTGATCTAACTTCTCTAAGCGCTCTTCACGCTGCGAACCACCGATGATCTCACCGATGCCTGGGGCTAAGACGTCCATAGCGGCCACAGTCTTGCCATCATCGTTCTGGCGCATGTAGAAAGCCTTGATGTCCTTTGGATAGTTCTTGACCACCACTGGGGACTTAAAGTGCTCTTCTGCCAGATAGCGCTCGTGCTCAGATTGCAGATCGATACCCCAAGATACTGGGTACTCAAACTTCTTACCGCACTCTTGCAGGATCTTGATGGCATCAGTGTAGTCGACTTGAGCAAAGTCAGCCTTAATGAAGTCCTCTAAGCGCTTGATAGCGTCCTTATCCACGCGCTCTACAATGAAGGCCATGTCGTCAGCACGCTCAGCTAAGATACGCTTAAAGACATACTTGAGCATGTCCTCAGCTACTTGAGCACAACCATCTAAGTCGACAAAAGCCATCTCTGGCTCCAGCATCCAGAACTCGGCTAAGTGACGAGTGGTGTTGGACTCTTCAGCACGGAAGGTTGGGCCAAAGGTATAGACCTTGGAGAAGGCACAAGCATAAGTTTCGACGTTGAGCTGACCAGAGACGGTGAGGTAGGCATGCTTACCGAAGAAGTCTTGGTTGAAGTCAACTTTGCCTTGATCATCCTTTGGTAAGTTGTCTAAGTCAAAGTTGGTGACGGTAAACATCTCACCTGCACCTTCGCAGTCAGAAGCGGTGATGAGAGGGGTTGAGACCCACATAAAGCCACGCTCTTGGAAGAAAGAGTGCAGAGCATAGGCCAGAGAGTTACGGATACGCATTACGGCACCAATCAGATTGGTACGTGGACGTAAGTGAGCGTACTCACGTAAGTACTCTACAGTGTGGCGCTTAGCCGACATTGGATAGGTGTCTGGATCTTCGACAAAGCCTAAGACCTGAATCTTAGAAGCTTGCAGCTCTACATCCTGACCCTTACCTTGAGACTCTACTAAGGTACCCTCGACCATAACCGAGCAAGCGGTGGTGAGCTTTAAGATCTCATTTTCGTAATTAGGCAGGGTGGAAGGGGCCAGCACCTGCAGATTATTGAAGCAGGAGCCATCATTCACTGCTAAAAACGAGAAACCGGCCTTAGAATCACGACGAGTACGGATCCAGCCGCCTACGGTGATGGTGTCACCGATAGTGCACTGATGATTTAAAACATCTTTAATCGAAACCAGAGACATTGAAGTGATGTGCTCCTAAAAAAAGAAGAACAGCTGCTCTCGGATGATGGCTTAGAGCACAGCAATGAAGTGCGAGAGCAACATGCCATGGGGACAAGCCCCGTGTGCGACAACAGAGACCTGCTAGCTTAGCCTAAGCAAGGTAAAAGCTAAGGCAGGAGATCTATAGTTGCGCACCTAAAGAAATAAGAAAAGGTTCAGAGCTAGGATTGCTCTTTGTCTTTGAGAGCAGCCATTAAGGCAGCATCTTTAGAGCTTTGGCGCTTAGCACCTACGCCTTGTTCAGCTTCAGCAGCAGATGCTGCTGAAGCTGCATCAGCTGCATCAACAGAGGCAACAGTTTCGGCCTCAGCTGCTGCTTCAGTGGAGCTGGCAGCGTTAGCCTCGAAGGCTGTCGTCTCAGCATCTGCGTTAGCGGTAGTGTCTGCGTTAGCAGCGGCGGCAGCGACAGCTGCTTCTTGCTCTTGCTGCTTTTGCTCTTCGGCGCGACGGGTTGCGGCTTTAGCGCGTGCTGTGGCAGGCTCTAGTGCGCTATTGTTTTGCTTTTGCTCAGCTAAGTCGTCAGCCGTTTGGCCTTTGAGCATAGCGCTTTCTGGTATTAAGTGGCCGTGTAAGCCTTTGACGGTAAACATACCACGTGGATATTTGCCGTCAGCACCAACCACTAAAGCTGGCAGCTTGTGCTGTTTGTGATCAGCCATAAAAGCTTTTAGCTCACGACCAATGTTCTCACCAACCAGACGCGACTCAATGTGGATCAAACCATAATTTGGAATGTCGCACACGCCTTTGATCACGGTAATGCCACGCACTGGCTCGCAAGAGTCAACTTGAGCCTCAAAGTATACGCCTTCACGTAAGAGACGCTTGACACGGGCGCTAATGAAAAAGGACTTGCCTGCCATAATGGCAAAGAGTACGGCCATGCACAATTGCAAATAGCCATCACCATCGTCTTGACGTTCATAGAAGGCAAGACAAAGCGCGATCAGGGTAATAAAGGTGTAGATCACGCCGAAGATCATCTGCGCAGTGCCAATACGTGGCTCAAAAGATTGATTGGTGCTAAATGCCATGGAAACCAAAATCCTCTTTCTTAGAAATCCTGTCTGGAGAGAGCTTGCTGGCTTTGCCAGCGCTGCCAGCGTTACTCACGCTGTCAGCTTACCAGTGTTGCCAGAGACTACTGATTGTCCACGCTGATCAGACCGTAGTAGCTACGACTTGGATTAAAGTTCTGATTCTTTGGATCTGGACTGATAGTGGCCGAGAGTGCACAAGATCCTTGCAGCATTAAAAGCGAGTTGTTGAGCATCGAGTCGAGGCTGGCTTGGCCCACTAAGTTGACAGGCACCTCAAGGCGATATTGCAGCTTCTGGTTAGGTGGTAACTGTTCTTCGCGGTAGCTCTGCGTAAATGTGGCCACCTTTTGGTCACGGATGAAGATATCAGCAGTAACGCTATACAGAGGTAACGCAGTGGCGGAGCGGTGCTCTAAAGTAAAGTTCACAATGAATTTAGGCTCGTTGCCTTGCTCATTGATGCTGACGCGATCGATGGTGAGCGTTGGAGCAACTGCACCCTCAGGTAAAGAAGCACAGCCACTGACAGTTAAAGCTAAGGCGATTAAGGTGCACAAACTTAATACAGTAGCCTTAATCTTAGAGGTTAAGACTGAGCACACAGAGGCAAATGCACTAAGAGAAGAGCTCACGCTTACGTTTTTGTGGACGGCACGCCATACGTTAAGGGACATGGCTTACAAAGACCTAGAAACCAAGAAACAACAACTGACACAGGCGACCGTAAAGGAGAGCCTGCGGTACCGAGTCACAGCCCAGTAAGTACACAGGTAGTGACAAAAAGCTCATTTTAGCATGCCGCTGCTTTTTGGGATGTGGCAAATTTGCCGTATTTGCGCCACTGCTGCTGAAAAAAGGTTACAGGGCGTGGCGCGCACAGCTGTTCACTGACAGCAACACGTGTGCTTAATTGGACTAAGAGTGTAGCTGCTTAAGCCTTTGCGCAGGAAATGGTTATTGCAGTTTTAGGGTAGAAGAATAGTAGATATGGCTATTGCTGTGCTGACCGATGGCTTAACTATTCAGTCGGTAGCTGTCTATATTCGATAAAAATTCGCATTCTCTTTCTTTAGGTGAAAAAGTACTTGACAAAATTAAAAACAAGTCTTAGCTTTTAAGCTGTCTTTTACAGACATGTGAAACAACACAACATAAATCCAAAGAGTCACATGTAAGCAGTACTTTGGTCTCTTGGTTTTGTCTCTGTGTAGAACATGGTTCTTCTCAACTGTCAACCTAACCTTTAACCATCTGCGACCGTGAGCGTCAGAGCTAGGGTTATCAGCAAGCAAGCGTCTGACATTAGGTTTGGACACCATTGCCCTTGCAGATGATGCACCCGACATTGAGCCGACAAATTTGCGTAAAGATGCGGAGGTGAAGGCTACCTAGCGCTAATACCATCTGGCCCTAATCGCGGCGTAATGCAGCAGGTTTTTGTCAGTAGTAGCTCAGAACTGCTTATATGGTAGACGCTGATAGCACAGGAATAAGATACGTCCATCCCCATGTTTATTAGTCTCAGGAAGGGGATTGCCAGTTAACGTTGCAGGGTAACGCTTAGACACTATGGAGCTGGGCAGTGAGGTCTCCATATGCTTAAGCGCGTAGTTTCGTTCTTTTCTAATCTTTTAGGGTTGTATGGCTCTAACACCATACAGCCAGAGCAGCCTATATTAGCACCGACCCATTACAAGTAAATTGGGCGTATGCACTGCAACATAGGCTTTCGGTTTTCAACCGGCTCCAGAGATGTAGCCATAGGAGGTAGTATTGATAGCTTCATCTGAGATACGTATCTGTTACGGAGCACTTCTCGCTGTTGATGAGAAGTTTGCAAGAGCGTTCATCCAAGATTATCTGCTTAAGGATTTAAGCGATAAATACGGATTTCTTCTCGATGTTGATGAGAAGTTTGCAAGAGCGTTCATCGAAGACTGTCTGCGTGACTTAGCGAGTAAAGCTAACATAGCCTATGACGCTGCTGATGGGAAGTGGATAACGGTTCACCCAAATGGTAAAGATCACGAGGGCAGGCCGGTATATGTTAAGAAAGATGGCACAGTCGTGGCGGGTTTAGGTGAAAAGAACGGCTGCAAGCTAGATGATCTTTCTGATAATGGCGGAACGACTGAAGCTCATAAAGCCCTAAGAGACGCCATGGCCATAGCTGCACACTATGGCTATTCCTATCTTGCTGCTATGTGTTTAGGAGCAGAAGACTTTAAAGGTTGGTTATTCACTAACGACGGGATTTTCGCATTCTGCCCTAGACTAAGAGAGCAAGGGCTTAAGATGCTTGAAGATTTTCGACAAAACGTTAGGCAGGCTAGGCCCATTGACTTAGATCAACTAGAAGTCTTCCAAGACTCAAAACCTCTGCGTAACTACATGTGCTGCATGTTAGCTCAAGACATCTTGCAGAGTCTCAATCACCGCTATATCCTAAGAGCAAAGGAAGAGCAAGTTCTCAATAGCATCGAAGGCACCATGAGCAAGTTGCAAGATAGCGTTGGCAAGAGCATGGGCTTGTCGCTTGAGGCTGCCATTAGCAGGCTAGAAGGCTTAGCTACACAGCGTGAACTTGGAGGTAATGAGCCACCTGTGTACAAGCCAAAAGGGCTGGTTGGTGCAGGCGAATGCACGCCTATGTCTTTTAAGGACAACGAGGTGCATGACGTTAATCCACACTATAAAAAACCTGATGGGCACGACTCCAATGGTTACGACTCCAATTGCCAAGCTTGCGTAGTGGCATGCGAAATGCGTTGTCGTGGGTTAGATGTGGAGGCTCTGCCAGAACCTAAATCTGAGAATAAATGGTTCATTGCTTTGTCAGGCCGACCACAAGATATTTGGCTAAATCCAGCTACAGATGCCCCTCCTGATCCTATTACTATTAATTGCCTCGTAGATTTAGAGGGGCTCATACAAGAGGGACAGCGATTTGTGCTGTTTTTTAGATGGGGCCGCAGGTATGGCCATATTGTTAATGTTACGCGGCAAAATCGTCAGCTGTTAATATTTGATTCTCAGTCAGGCGATAAACTTAGCTTGGTTCAGTTTTACGTGAGCTATAGGGACAAAATCAATACTGGCACACTTAGAGCTTTTCGTGTTGATAATTGCCTAATTCTATCTGCTTTTGCCCAACACGTATTGGTTAAGGCAAAACTTCCTATTTACGAAAGAAAAAGAGTAAGCTTAGATACGGGGATAAGGATTATGAACGATGATCCTATAGCACTAATTGCAGGTAAGATCAGAAACTTTTACCCTTGGGAAAGTTCCGTAACTGGCTACAAATTCGATCCTCTGTATTGCGGCGAATATGAGGGCAAGCTTGTGTTTTTCTTAGATCGGGTGCCGCCTAAAGCATTTCCGGATTCGCCGATGTACGTAGGCTATCCGCAGTTTGCTTTGGTTGATCCTGAGAACTCTGAAAAATTTGAAGTTGTTCTTGATCACGACCTTAAGCTATTTAGCTTGTTCCAAGACAAACTGTAAGCATAGTTAATGCTGCCTATTAGGCGCGAACCTTAAGCCCTTTCTGCAAGCTGCTGTGGCAAGCATGTACTGCCACAATATGAGCCACTGGCCCTCTTAACTGAGGGCTTTTTCGTTTCTGGAGCCCCTCATTCTGAACTTACATGCCATTGCTGTTTTGGCTCTGGGCGCGGTTCACCCTCTAATCAAGAGCTGGTGCTGATACGCTGCCTTGGCCCAGTCAGCGAGAGCGCTCTGTTTTTGGGGGATTTCGGTTCTTGTGAGGCAGTGGCTGCGCAGGGGCGAAGCCTTAGTTGTGATGGGCTCAAACTTGAGCACGAGCTCTATGAAGCGGGTATCGTGCACAAGTTCTTTTTCTCCGTCATGAGCCACACTGTGCTTTGCCCTGCAAAGGTGTTGCGAGCGTTTGAGCTCTAGCGTTAGTTAGTGCCAGCCAGATCTCCGGCACTGGCTGACAGGCCTGATTAGGCAAGTAGTGAAGGGATGGTCAGGGCTAAGAAGTAGCCGCCGACTACCAGCCAGATAAAGAGCATGAATGCCAATAAGAATGGCTTAGCACCTGCTGCTTTGAACTTGTCGAAGCTGGTGTCTGTGCCTAAAGCCGTCATGGCCATGGTCAATAAGAACGTATCGAGGTATTCAATAGCGCCATTGAGCGGGATCTGCTTCACGGTCTCAGCACCACAGAGTTGTTGCAGCCAAGTATTGAGCACAATGACCAAGAGGAAGTTGATGGCAAAGTAAGGGATAGTGATTTTGGTCTTCTCTTTTTTGCCTTGTACTGCTGCATCACCGGTGCTGGCAGCTTGGGCTGCTTTGATCTTGGCGCGGATCTTAGCGAGGATTAAGGCCATGACCACTAACACTGGAGCCAGCATCATGACACGGATCATCTTGGTGATCGTGGCGGTGGCAGCAATGCCCAATTCATCGGTAGGATCCATGGCATTACCTGCAGCAGCCACGTGGGCTACCTCATGTAAGGTTGCGCCAGTATAGATAGCGGTACCCATATCTCCTAAGGCATCCAGTAAGCCAGCGCGGTACATGATTGGGTAGAGAAACATAGCAATGGTGCCGAAGATCACCACTGTAGACACAGCAATGGCGGTCTTATGGCTTTGGCATTTAACTACGGATTCTGCCCCCAGCACTGCGGCTGCACCACAAATGGAGCTGCCGGTGGCTGTCATTAAGGCTGTTTCGCGATCCATCTTCAGCACGCGGCCTAAGCCTACGCCCAAAAGCAGGGTACACGTGACGATAATGGCATCAATGACAATGGCAGGTAGACCTACAGCGGCTACGTCTGAGAGGGTGAGACGAAAACCATAGAGCACGATACCGGTGCGCAGGATCTGCTTGGTACAAAACTTAATGCCTGGTACCCATTCTTCAGGTAACTTGCTGCGCAGTGTATTGGCGTAGATCGTGCCCAAAATGATGCCGACGATCAGCGGACTTAACGAGAGTGACTTCACAAAGGCTAAGTCAGCGATATAGAACGCTGCCAGCGAAAAGAGGGCGATCAGAAGGAGGCCATGAATAGTGTTAGCACGTTGGCCTTTTTGGAACATGAGAGGCTCCCTGCTCAAGATAGTATGACTGAGGAGATAGTGTTAGGCCCACAGCTAAGAGCTGTGGCGTTCTGAGATGCAAAAGAGCGTCTAGCGTCTGAGAACTGCTTCAAAAATATAGAAAAACGCAGCAAAAATCTAATGCTTTTTTGCTATGCGCTATAACTAAAAGTTATGCAGACAGCTTGGAATGCTAGGAATATGGGCTGTTTGCCATAACTAAAGCTGAGTTAAGCTCAAGACTGATAGGGTATGTTCTTGCAAGGTGGCAGCGAACAGGGAGGGGGCGGGCGCATGTAACGTCCAGCATGACGTGTATCGCATGACGCGTGGCACATGGCCATTAGCCAGTAGTGATTGGTCATTGGCCATAGGCTAGTGGCTAGCTGCCATTAGCTGGTGTTTGGGCTCGCTTGCAGACAAAATCAATGAAACGGTTCACTAGCGGTGATTGTGGGCCAGGTGCTTGGACAAAGCATAGCTGCCGTTTAAAGCACAGGTTTTCGACCTGTAAAGCTCGCAGTGTGCCGTTTTGCAGCTCGGTGGTCACAGCATATTTGGAGAGAATGCAGAGGCTATCGGTTTCTTTTACAAAAAGCTTGATAGCTTCAGTGCTGCCTAAGTAGATGCGGATATTGAGCTCTCCTAAGGTAATATGCTGTTGGTGCAGAGCTTTTTCTATAGCCTCTAAGGTGCCAGAACCATGCTCGCGCAGCACCAGAGGGGCACGGCAAAACTCCTGTAGGTTCAGACTGGTATTGGCGCTGGAATAGTGACTGTTGGCTGAAGCCAAAACTAAGAGCTCGTCATCTTGGAAGGGCGTGTAGGTGAAGAGAGGAGAGCGGCTGACGCCCTCGATTAATCCTAGGTCGATATTGTGGCAGCTAAGCTCATGCTCAATAAAGCGGGTGTTGCCATTGAGCATGGTGACAGTGGCGTGGGGAAAATCAGCAATGAATTGGGCCAGATGCGGTGGTAACACGTATTGGGCAATAGTGGTACTGGCCCCAAGACGCAGCTGTCCTACATGGTCTTGGTGAAACAGGTGCATGGCATATTCGAGCTGCTGGTATTGCTGCAAGATACGCTCGCTATGCTCCATCATGAGCTTACCGGCAGGGGTGAGCTCTAATTTATTGCCTTGGCGCTCAAAAAGCAGCACCTGATACTGTTCTTCTAAGGCGTTGATGTGCCGCGTGACCGCTGGTTGGCTGATGTAGAGCTCTTGGGCGGCTTTGGTGAAAGATAGGTTTTTGGCGGCAGTATAGAAAACTTGCAAGCGAAAGTCGGCCATGAGCAATCCTTGGGGCTCCTTTAGGAGCCTTTAGCTACGAAAAAGCCCTGCAAGGTGAGACCTCGGCAGGGCTTGAGCACTGTTTGTCCTTTGTGGCCCTCATGGCCCTTAAGGGGGCCTTAGGGCCTTTTGGGCCTTATGGCCCCAGAGGAGCTCTTCTAGGAGACCTTGAACGAAGAAATGATCTTCTCCAGCTGATTGGCCTGATTGGTGAGCTCAGTGGAGAGCTCGGCCATATCTTGAGAATTGCTCAGAGCCTTTTCGGCCATTTGCGTGATCTGCATGAAGTTGCTATTCACATCGTTCAGAATGCTGGTCTGCTCTTGAGCAGCACTTGCGATATGAGCATTCATGTCGTTGATCTGGCCTACTGAGGAATTGATGATATTGAGGGAGTCACCAGCCTTTTGTGCTTGCTCCACAGAGATACTGGTCTGCTCACGGCTGCTGGTCATAATTTCCACGGCACGTTGAGTGTGCTCTTGGTTGGACTTGATCAGGTCAATAATGCCGTTGGTGGACTCCTTAGTACGCTGAGCTAAAGCACGCACTTCGTCAGCAACCACAGCAAAGCCACGACCGTGCTCACCGGCACGAGCAGCTTCAATAGCAGCATTTAAGGCTAAGAGATTGGTTTGCTCTGCGATCTCAGCAATGATTTGCACGACCTTGCCGATCTCTTTAGCATCGTTATTAATGCGTACAATGGCGTCGGAAACTTGATCCACTTGCTGGGCTAAGTTATTGATGGAGCCAATGGTAACTTGCACTTCATCATCGCCCTTTTGGGTCTCTTGTTTAGCGGTATCTGAGGTTTCTACAGCATTGGAGGCTAAGGAGGAGACATTGCTCACTCCAGCAATCAGGTTTTCAATGCCATTAGCACCTTTTTGCGTTTCCTGCTTTTGCAGCGTGGTGAAATTGGAATTGTCGTTAGCCAGATCCGACAGAGAGCCAGCAGACTCTGACAGATTGGTGGTCATATCAGAAATACGCTTCATCACTCCCGACAGCTCCACTGCCATAGAGTTGATGGAATCTAAGATCGAATCCTTGTATTTGCTGTCAGCACGAATGGTGAGGTCGCCTTGGGCAAATTGCTTGATCAGACGTACTGCTTTTTCTGGGCTACCACCGATCACACTCTTCATGGTGGAGATCACCTTATTGCCGATCACGAAGCCTGCAATCAAGCTCACGACTGTAGCGATGATCATGATGTAGAGCAAGGATGAGGCATTGCTGCGCACGTCCTGCACTTCAACTTGCGAGGTGGACTCTTCGTAGTTGATGAAAGCATTAATAGCATCCAGCCAATCATTGTAGGCTTGTGATGCCTCATTATTGAGGATAGTGCGGGCCAGCATTAAGTCATTGTTGTTAATGGCTGCAATAGTGTCAGTAGTGGCCTTGGTAGCACGGGTATCTACTTCACTTAAGGCCGCATATAAGCGTGTCTCTTCTGGGGTGTTGGAGATGTCTGACTTCAGGATGTTGTCCATGTTGCGTGAAGCAGCACGGTAGATCCCTTGTAATTGTTCGATTGTGCGCAAGTGTTCTGCGCGCGCATTATCATCGAAAGCTAGCACCGTATCACGTAGAGCGATAGCGCTATCGTGCACAGCACCACGCATGTCAATGGCATAACGTTGCTTGACCGCATAGTTATCGTTCACTTCGGTAAGCGAATTGTTGATGTAGGCCACCTTGATCACTGCAATCACGGTAATAAGCAGCATCAAGGACATGAGTACACCAAAGCCTATGTAGAGGCTGTTTACTATACCTAGCTTTCTCATTTCCTTGTCCAAAACACGCATGAGCTACCAGCAAATTGCCTGCTGAGCCCCTGTTGTTTGTTTGTAAAAGGAGTACGCAAGCGGTGGCAATGTGACCTAAAAGTTCTTGCCTTTGGAGGTTAGCGATGATGAGACCTTGTCTAAGCGAGCGAGAGTGTCGTGCTTAGACATTCCTTATGTTCCCGTGATCTAAGACCACGAGGGCTGCTCAATCCTACAAAAGAGCGGCATGTGCAAGCCTGCTGTTATCTTGGGAAGAGTAGGAGGCAGATGCCAGCTCATCTTAGCGCCACGATTAGCACTATTTTGAGCGTATTAGCACTTATTGCGAAAGGTTCTCAATAAGCAACTTTTTGACATTGTTAAGCGCACAAATATGGCACGAAAACCATATCTATGCAGACAGATCTCCCTGAGAAGATATGCTCTATCCCTAAATTGCCTATACACGGGCTATATGTGCCAGCTTGACTTGCTTTTTCGTGGGGAAAATGACTGCAAAAAATAAGCCTTGATCAGTGTCGGACGGAGAATGAAGGTCGTCGCCTTGATAGCTATGCCCGAATGGTACGACCACTGAGTGTTGCCTGTGGGCAAGCTGGGCCGCTGAGGGGCGGGCGCTATAAGTTACAGCTGAGGGAGTAGTGCAGAGGAGACAAGAAGGTGGCTTTTTCTTGGCTGTTTTGTGCAGAAAACTTGAATTTATTGGCTATTTTTGCTATAAATACAGCGCTTTGCAGCGGGGCAAGGGGTATTAAACCTTGTCAGCAGCAGATCCCTTTTTGAGCTTTTGTTCTTTTGGTGTTTGTTTTGTAGCTCAAAAAGTGGGCCAATGGGTGGCCATTGCGAAAATGGATCTGTGCAAAGTCATGGTAGTCATTTCTACTGCGTTATCGCCCGATAACGCGTTGTTACCTTCTCTCAACGATCTAAGGTGCTAAGTAAGTATTGGTCACAGCACAGAGGTTGAGCCAAGTCCTTGTTTGTGGGACTGAAGGAGCAACGAACGGTGCAACTTTTCTGAAGAAGCCCCATGTCGGGGCTTTTTTTATGCCTGTAATTCCCAAATGGTAGCGTAGTCACAGCATAAAGAGGCAATAGCGTTGATGTTATTGTGCTGTTGCGCTGCTGTGCTAGCGCACTATTATTGCTTGCGAGCTCGTGCTTTCCCCTCGTCTTGTTTTTTGGACTCTCCCTGATCGACAGTGCAGAGCCAGTGTTGTCTATATCCATTGTGGATTGAATTTTAGAGCAGCCTTGTTTATTAGATAAAAACAGGTGTCAAGATGAGGTGCATGCTGTACCAGTACATAGAATGCGCAAGCAATAAACAGCATGCAGCAGGTTGGGAATTGGGTGTTTTGTAATTTTCCGGTGAGCCGGAATTTCAGGTTTTTTGGGTGCTCAGCACAAAGCACAGGCTTGTGGCCTTAGGCCTTACGGCCTTAGACCTAGTGGCCATAGGTCACACCAGCTGCCCGCAAGCTGGTGCTGCCTGATGTTGGCTGGTGCTGAGACAAGTTTCGTTTCTTACGGTTGGCTTTCTCGTTTTTTGAGGGTGTATGGCTGGAAGTTTAGAGCAAAAGCTTCAGGAGTTGGTTGAGCCTATAGTGCAATCCTATGGGCTGACCTTGTGGGGCCTGCGTTACCGCGTCGGTCGCAGTAATGCCCACTTGCAGATCTTCGTGGAAGGTGAAAATGGCGTGGATGCTGAGGCCTGCGGTGAGATCACCAATGTCCTCTCACCTCTGCTTGATACCGCCGATCTGATCGATCCGGCTTATATCCTTGAAGTCTCTTCGCCAGGTCTCGATCGTATCCTGTTCACCCGTGAACAGATGCTGCAGAGCGTCGGCCAAGAGGTCAGCGTTAACCTCAAGATTGTTACCGAGGGACGTCGCAAAATTGAAGGCCTGCTTAAGGCTGTGGCCGATGATGGTACCTTGACGATCGAAGATAAGACTCATCATCAAGATCATCTCGTGGCCTTTGAGAACGTTTCTGTCGCCCGTATTGTTCCTGATTATTCGTCCTTGTTGTAGGAGAGATGCCACGGCATCACTAGGCATTATTAAGAGGTTCTACCAAAATGGGTAAAGAGATTATTGCTATAGCCGAGGCGCTCTCCAATGAGCGTGCTATCCCTAAGGAAAAGATCTTTGAGGCCTTAGAGTCGGCTTTAGCTACTGCTACTAAGAAGAAGTATCCAATCGACATCGATGTGCGTGTGGAGATTGATCGCAAAGAAGGCAATTATTCCACTTACCGTCGTTGGGTCGTGGTTGATTCTGATGGGCCACTGGATAATCCTGTCCAAGAGATCTCGCTGGCTGCTGCCCGTGAGGAGTATCCAAACATCAGCGCTGGTGACATCATCGAAGATGAGATCCCATCGGTAACTTTTGACCGTATCACCATTCAGACTGCCAAGCAGGTGTTGTCTCAGCGTGTAAAGACCGCTGAGCGTGAGCAGTTGATTGCAGAGCAACGCGATCGTTTAGGTCACGTGGTCAACGCCACCGTCAAGCGCACTGGCCGTGATTCCATGATCTTAGATCTGGGCAATGGCGCTGATGGTATTCTGCGTCGTGATCAAATGATTCCTCACGAGAGCTTTGGTCGTGGCGATCGTATTCGTGTGCTCTTGATCGACATCCGTACTGAAGGTAAGGGCCCACAATTAGTGTGCTCGCGTACTGCTCCTGAGTTCTTAGCCGAGCTCTTCCGCATTGAGGTGCCAGAGATTGGTGAGGGCGTGATTGAGATCATGGGTGTAGCCCGTGACCCAGGTTCGCGTGCCAAGATCGCTGTGCGCACCAAGGATAAGCGCATTGACCCACGTGGTGCTTGTATCGGTATGCGCGGTGCTCGTGTCATGGCTGTGTCCAATGAGCTCTCCGGTGAGCGTATTGACGTGGTCTTATGGGATGAGAACTTAGCTCAGTATGTGACCAATGCCATGGAGCCTGCTGAGGTTTCGCGCATTGTGATCAACGATGATTCGCACACCATTGAGCTGGCTGTACCAGATGCTAACTTAGCTTTAGCTATTGGTCGTAACGGTCAAAACGTGCGCTTAGCCTCTCAAGTCTTAGGCTGGAATTTACAGGTCAAGGCTGAGAGCCAGATGGATAAAGAGTTAGAGGCCGAGAGTGCTCAAGTGGTTAAGTTCTTTGTGGAGAACTTAGACATTGATGAGGACTTTGCTCAGGTCTTAGCCGATGCTGGCTTCCACACCTTAGAGGAAGTGGCTTATGTGCCAGTTGAGGAGTTCTTAGAGATCGAAGGCTTAAACGCTGATTTAGTTAAGGCCTTACAAGAGAACGCTCGTAACGCCATTGCCCGTCATGAAGAGAGCTTAAAGAATCAAGGCGCTGCTGAATTAATGCAGATTCAGAGCATTGATACAGAGCTGGCTTTAGCTTTGGTCAATAAGGGCATTAAGACCTTAGAGGATTTAGCTGAGCAAGCTATTGATGATCTATTAGATTTAGGTCTCGATGTTCAGCGTGCCGGTGATCTGATTATGGAAGCCCGTAATCTGACCTGGTTTAAGGATGAGAATACAGCAGCTGCACCAGAAGGAACTGCACCAGAGGGTTCCTCAGCTGGCACTGCTCAAGGTGAACCTGCCGCTGCCGCTCAAGGCGCAGAGCAACAGTAAAGGGGGAGTAGATATATGGCTGAAGAAGTAAAAAGTAGCGAGGACAAGGCACCAGCACCAAAGCGTATGTCCTTAAACCGTGCTCCTCATAGCAATGTGAAAGTGCAGGACTCCACGGGTAAGCGCAAGATGGTGCAAGTGGTGCACAAGAAGCGTCTGAAGATTGATGCTGATTTAGTGCGCAAAGAGCAGGAAGAAAAAGAGCGCTTAGAGGCTGAAGCTAAGGCTAAGGCAGAGGCCGAGGCCAAGGCTCGCGAAGCTGCTGAGGCTAAGGCTAAAGCTGAAGCTGAAGCTAAGGCCCGTGCTAAAGCTCGTGCTGAGGCTGAGGCCAAGGCTCGTGCTGAGGCTAAGGCTAAGGCCGAGGCCAAGGCTAAAGCCAAGGCTGCTGCCAATAGCAATATTGTCAGCATCAGCACCTCTGATGGCAGAACTCAGAAGGATCCTGCTGCTCAAGCTCGTCTCAACAAAGAGCAAGCTGCTGAGCAAGAGCGTTTACAAAAGGCTCAAGAGGCAGAGCAGGCTCGTAAGATTGAAGCTCAGACTGCACGTCAGGCCGAAGAGGCTCGTCGCTTAGCTGAAGCTAACGAGGAGCGCTGGGCTGCTGAAGAAGCTGAGCGTCAGCGTCTTAACGATTCTGATGATTACGACAACACCTCCGTCTATGTGCGTGAGGCCGAGGCTCGTCAGGAGCGTGAAGAAGAGAATCGTGGCCGTCACCGTGGTGAAAACCGTGGTAGCGGCAAGGGCGGTAACAAGAAGCGTGAGGAAGAGAATCAAAACTTTAATTCACGCAGTGGCCGTGGTAGCAAGAAGAATCAAGGCCGCAATAACCGTAGCACTGGTGCCGCTAAGGCTTCGCAACAGGCTCACGGTTTCAATCGCCCTGTAGCTCCTGTCAGCCGTGAAGTGGTCTTAGGTGAGACCATTACCGTCGCTGAGCTGGCTCAGAAGATGGCCGTGAAGAGCGCCGAGGTGATCAAGTGCTTAATGAAGTTAGGCGAAATGGTCACCATCAACCAGGTTATTGATCAGGCTACTGCTCAGATCGTGGTTGAGGAAATGGGCCATAAGGCTGTCCTGCGTAAGGAGAACGAGTTAGAGGAATCCTTACTCGACGATCGTAATGTGGATGCTAAGCCACAGCCACGCGCTCCAGTGGTTACCATCATGGGTCACGTGGATCACGGTAAGACTTCCTTACTGGACTTCATCCGTAAGACCAAGGTGGCCGCAGGTGAGGCCGGTGGTATTACCCAGCGTATCGGTGCTTATCACGTCGATACCCGTGGCTCCGGTATTACCTTCTTAGATACCCCAGGTCACGCCGCCTTTACCGCTATGCGTGCCCGTGGTGCTCAAGTTACCGATATCGTGGTCTTAGTGGTGGCCGCTGACGACGGTGTGATGCCTCAGACTTTAGAAGCTATCCAACACGCCGCCGCTGCTAAGGTGCCTTTAATCGTGGCTATCAACAAGATTGATAAGCCAGGTGCTGACCCAACCCGCGTTACCAACGAGCTCATTCAGCACGGTGTGGTGCCAGAGAGCATGGGCGGTGAAGTGCAGTTCGTCAACGTTTCGGCTAAGACCGGTGAGGGGGTGGATGAGTTATTAGATGCCATCCTGCTGCAAGCTGAAATGTTAGAGCTCACTGCTGTGGTCGAAGGCATGGCCTCGGGCGTGGTCATTGAGTCCCGTCTGGATAAGGGTCGTGGCCCTGTCGCTACTGTGCTGGTGCGTGAGGGTACCTTACACAAGGGTGATGTGGTCTTATGCGGCTTAGAGTATGGTCGTGTGCGTTCGCTGCGTAACGAGCGTGGCCAAAACTTAACTGACGCTGGCCCATCCTACCCAGTGGAGATCAACGGTCTGTCGGGTGTGCCTGATGCCGGTGATGAGATGACGGTGGTGCGTGATGAGAAGAAGGCCCGTGAAGTGGCTTTATTCCGTCAAGGCAAGTTCCGTGAGCTCAAGATCGCTAAGCAACAAAAGGCTAAGCTTGAGAACATGTTCAAGGATAACCAAGCCTCTGAACTTAATGTGGTGCTCAAGGCCGATACCCAAGGCTCAGTTGAGGCTATCTCTGATGCTCTCAACAAGCTGGCTACCGATGAGGTTAAGGTCAATATCATCGGCTCCGGTGTGGGTGGTATTACCGAAACCGACGCCACTCTGGCTACTGCCTCCTCGGCCATTATTGTGGGCTTCAACGTCCGTGCTGACGCTCCAGCCCGCCGCGTGATCGAGACTGAGGGCGTGGATCTGCACTACTACAGCGTGATTTACGACCTGATCGACGACGTGAAGAAGGCCATGTCCGGTATGCTCAAGGCTGAAGTGCAGCAACGCATTATTGGTCTGGCTGACGTGCGTGAAGTCTTCCGTCATCCAAAGTTTGGCTCGATTGCTGGCTGTATGGTGGTCGATGGTATCGTCAAGCGCTCCGCCCCAATCCGTGTGCTGCGTGACAACGTGGTGATCTTCGAGGGTGAGCTTGATTCCTTACGTCGCTTCAAGGATGACGTCAGTGAGGTCAAGAATGGTAACGAGTGCGGTATCTGCGTGAAGAATTACCAAGACGTCCGCGTCGGTGACCAGATCGAAGTCTTCGAGAACGTTGAGGTCAAGCGCTCGTTATAACAGCGCTGCATCGAGGTTATCTTTAGAGATCTCGATGCTGACTGAATTGCTCTCAAGCGCAAAAGTGCTGTTTTGCGCTTGAGAGCAGAAAAAGCCTCAGTCACCTCTGCCATTGGTAAGAGGGTAGGTTGAGGCTTTTTTCTTATGTTGATGTCCTGTACTGTCTCTCTTACAAAAGGTTTGTGAGAAAGACAGTATAGGATCACGGCCAAAGGATATCGTTATGCCAAAAAGTTATGGTCGCAACGAGCGTATTGGCGCTTCGATTTTGCGTGAAGTCGCTCAGGTGCTGGCTAAAGACATTAAGGATCCTCGGGTCAGTTTAGCTACCGTCACTGAGGTTAGTGTCTCGCCTGACCTGCGCAACGCTACGATTTACGTGTCGTTTTTAAATGACAATGATGAGCAAGTCAAAGAGGCCATGAAAGCCTTAGATAAGGCTAAAGGTTTTGTGCGCTCCACGCTGGCAGCTCGCCTGAAGATGCGTTACATGCCAAATATTCACTTCCGCTTTGATAGTCTCATCAAAGAGAGCATGCGTCTGGATGCGCTGATTGCCAAAGGTCTGTCCAAGGAAGATAGACCGATGTCACCAGTCGCTGACGCTGACGGCGCTGCGGACGCCGCCGACGCTGCTGACGCAGCTCCGGCCGCAGCCGATGCTGCTCCGGCAGCTGCCGAGGCCGAGGCTAAGGCTTAGCCTCCAGCGCGGCCGCGTGGCCGTGCACAGTGCTGCGTCTAGCTGAGCTTGCACTAAAGCTCATTTTTGTGGACAAGCCCCGAATCTTGCCTGATTATTTTGTAGGTTTGAGATTCGGGGCTTGTTGCATTTTTGGCTAGTATATGCGGATTTTCGTTGCTTGCAGGGGGGCTAAGTGCTATTATGCGGGCGCGTTTGGTAGGCCCTTGTAACAGCCTTTTTTGGTTTGTTACTGGAGCTGTGTGTAATACCCAAAGTCGCATGATAGCTATCGTCAATCTGAGTAGCGTGTTTTTTGCCAATATATGCGTTATCTGAGGCGTTGTTCTGTGAACAATGCTGGCCTATGCGCGGGAGCGCAGGGGTTTGATTGTAGCTTTGGTTCAATCATCGGTTGCTAGCTGTGACTTTGCTGGGGAAGAGAAATGCTGGAAAAACTCTTTGGTTTTGATCCAAGCAAGCACTCAGTCCGTACTGAGATCTTAGCTGGTTTAACCACCTTTTTAACTATGGCCTATATTCTGGCCGTGAACCCTAATATCCTTTCTGCAGCCGGTATGGATAAGGGTGCTTTATTCACGACCACGGTGATCGCCTCTGGTTTGACTACCCTCTTAATGGCAATTTATGCCAAGCTGCCTTTTGCTTTAGCTCCAGGCATGGGCTTAAATGCCTTCTTTGCTTTCAGTGTGTGCTTAACCTTAGGCTACCACTGGCAAATGGCTTTAACCGCTGTGCTGATTGAGGGTATCCTCTTTATTCTGCTCACCATTTCTAATCTGCGTGAGAAGATCGTCGATGCTCTGCCAATGACCTTAAAGTACGCTATCTCATCTGGTATTGGTCTGTTCATCGCTTTCATTGGCCTGCAAAACGCTGGTATCGTTGTTAACAATGACGCTACCTTAATCGGCTTAGGTTCCATTACCCATGGCACCGGCCTCTTAGGCGTGATCGGTGTTGTGATCACCTCCGTGCTCTTAGTCTTAAAGGTGCGCGGCTCCTTACTCTTCGGTATCTTAGCCACTACCATCATCGGTATTCCTATGGGCATTACCCATTTCGATGGTATCGTCGGTATGCCTCCATCAATCGAGCCAATTTTCTTCAAGTTTGAGTGGGATCAGATCTTCACCAAGGACATGGTGGTGATCGTCTTTACCTTCTTATTTGTGGATATGTTCGATACCATCGGTACCTTAGTGGGTGTGTCCACCAAGGCCGGTATGATCGACGAGAATGGTCGTATTCCTCACTTAAAGAAGGCCTTTATGGTGGACGCTGTGGGTACCACCGCAGGTGCTATGTTAGGTACTTCTACCATTACCACTTTCGTGGAGTCTGCCTCTGGTGTGGGTGAAGGTGGTCGTACTGGCTTAACTTCCTTTACCACCGGTATCTGCTTCTTAGTGGCCTTATTCTTAGCTCCATTCTTCTTATCTGTGCCAGGTGCTGCTACTGCTCCAGTGCTGATCTTAGTGGGCTTAATGATGATGAGCCAAGTCACCAAGATCAACTTCTCTGATTACTCTGAGGCTATTCCTGCTTTCATCTGCATCGTGATGATGCCAATGGCTTACTCCATTTCTGAGGGTATCGTTTTAGGCTTACTGTCCTATGTGCTGATCAACCTCTTAACTGGTAAGCTCAAGAAGATCACTGTGTCGATGATCATCTTAGCTGTGATCTTCTGTTTCAAGTATGTAATGTAGTCAGCTATCTTCGTGATAAAGGACAGAGCCGTTTAGAGCTCAGTTCTATTCCCCAAAAGGCGTTGGTTGTGACTCTCTCAGACGAGAGACGAGCGCAGCCAGCGCCTTTTGTGTTTTTGTCAGGGACAAAAAAAGCGCCCCGTACCCAAACGGCGCGCTTCTGGGCTGTGCCCAAGGCTACCTATGGTAGCCAGTGGCTGCCAGAGGTAGCCATGAGGCCACCCAGCGGCTGCCCTCAGACAGCCACAGAGTGGCTCAAGAGTTATTGGGCCTGACGCTTGTCACCTGATATCATCTTGCGCTTCATGGTCTCTTTTTCCTCGCGCACTTCAGGACTAAAGTTAAACTCGTCGTTGTCAGCACGGGCATACATAAAGGCAAAGTGGGTCAGAGGGTAAATGTCTTTGTGCTCGGTCATATCAGGGCCAGCAGCCTTGGTAATCCCCATATTGGCTGCTGCGTCTGCAGCTGTTGCCGTCTTTGACTTTGTCTTCTGAGATGCCTGAGCAGTAGCTTGTTGCTGCGCAATGAGATTGTCCTTGGCTTGCGTCAGGAAGAGCTTCAAGCGGTTGATCACGTTGGACTGAGCCGAGCCTGCCTCGTAGTCAATGCTGCAGAGGTTAGCATTAGCATAAGTCTCACGGATAGCACGCATGACGCCTTTACCCGTGATGTGGTTTGGTAAGCAGGCAAAAGGTTGCACACAGATGATGTTCTCGATCTTGTGCTCAATGAAGTCCACCATCTCTGCTGTCAGCAGCCAGCCTTCACCAGCCTGTTGGCCCAAGCTCACAAACTTTTGACCGTACTTCATGAGATCACTGAAGCATGGCAGAGGCTCAAACTTGCTGTGCTTTAAGGCATTGATAATGATGCGGCGCTTGCGCTCAAAGCTGTGGAGCAGTAACCATGAGACCGTGGCCTTAAGCTTAGAGGTACCAAGATTCTGGGCTTGGTAGATACTGTCGTGCAGACAGTACAGCACAAAGGCAGAGATGTCGCCTAAGATCGGCTCACCACCTTCTTCAATGATGTGCTCTACCAGCTCATTGTTGGCATCAGGGTGGTACTTCAGCAGGATCTCACCCACAATACCCACCTTTGGACGAACCTCATGACGCAGAGGAATGCGCGAGAACTCAGCGACCATTTCATGCACACGGCGCTTAAACTGCTTGGCATCGCTTAAGACCTCTGGGCTGAGCTCTTGATGGTACTGTTGTACCAGCTTTAAGGCTGTGCCAGGCACTTGCTCGTAGGTGTGGCAGTGGAGATAGAGACTTTGCAGCAGGTCACCATAGAGCAAGCTTAAGGTCAGACGCTTGAGTCCGGTTAAGCCGATCTTGAGGTGCAGTTTCTCATCCTTCAGATCCGAGCCTTGTAAAGTCACCACAGGGATATTAGTGGCGTGCAGATCTTGCAGAGCCCAATGCAGCAGGGCCGGATAGTTAGTGGCACGGCAAGGGCCACAGGTTTGCGCCAGCAGTAAAGCTGAGGTGTTTGGATCAATCTTTCCGGCGGATACTGGCTCTAAGAGCTGACCAATGGCCACAATGGCAGGGTAGCAAGCGTCGTTATTGACGTGCTTTAAGCCCATTTCAATGGCGTTAGAGGATACCTCATCTAAGAGCTTAACCTTATAGCCGAGGCTACGCAGGCACGAGGCCAGAATAGGGAAGTGCACTGGAGCCATTTGAGGCATGTATAAGGTGCGCTCTTTGAGCGTGTCGCTGTTTACGGCCTCGCTCAAGCTCATGGTATTAGCAGGTAAGGCGCTCTCTTCGCTTACCACGCTAGCGCAAGCTGCACTTGCGCTGGTTACACCAGCGCCAGCACTACTTACTCCAGCAGCAGCGCCAGCGGTGCCGGAGACAGTACCCTCAACCTGAGTCATGGCGGTAGTAGGGGCATGCTGAGCGCTGCCGTCTTGGTGGGTAATGGCCGTATTGGCCAACTCCAAGGCAGCAGTCGCGGCTGTGCTATTGGCCTCATTCATTTCCTGCAAGAGGTGCAGCATCTCTGAGGTACGATTGTGCTCGGCAGTAGCACATAAAAGTGAGCGTAAGCGGATCTTAGCTGCACCTAAAGTGTCACCTTCATCGATCTTGAGCATGGTGTAGATCTTGTGATGGCTCTCTAAGATCTTTTTCACCTGCTCAGAGGTAATGGCATCGATACCGCAACCAAAGGACACCAGCTGTACCAGCTCGGTATTGTCATGATCGATGACATACTGGGCCGCACGGTAGAGACGGCTATGGAATGCCCATTGGTTAACCACGTCTAATTGTGGACCATGCTCAGTGAGCATAGAGATGGCGTCTTCTGAGACAATGACGGTGCCCATAGAGGCGATTAAGGCCGGAATACCGTGATTTAAGAGTGGGTCAATGTGGTAAGGGTGGCCACTCAACACAATCAGCGGTAAGTTCTCGTCTTGGGCGCGCTTGATCTGCTCTAAAGCCAATTGCAATAAATCGTAGTGATATTGCGCCATAGCATCACGTGCTACGGCCAGAGCGTGCTCGATCTCTTTGCGCTTGATGCTTGGGTCGATCTCTTGGATAGCCTTAATGATGGACTTGTCGGCATCAAGTAAGAGGTATGGGGTGTAGAGCTTGAGCTCAGGGAACAGGGACTTTAAGTTGAGCTTTAAAGCCTCTGGATAGCCACCCACCACTGGGCAGGCGAAGCTGTCGTCGTTTTCGCTGAAGTACTTGCGCTCTTTAGGTACGCAAGGCATAAAGATCCGCTCGACACCGTGCTCGGCTAAATAGGTGATATGGCCGTGAGCCAATTTGGCTGGCAGACACAGAGATTGCGATGGGATGCTGTTGTTACCTAAAGCAGCGATCTCTTTGCTGGAGACAGGGCTCAAGATCACATTAAAGCGCAGCTCATTGAAGAGGGCATGCCAGAATGGGTAGTGCTCAAAAATATTGAGCACGCGTGGAATACCGATACTACCACGTGAGGCTACTGCCACATTAGCAGGTAGTACTAAGGTATGTTCCGAGCTGAGGCTTGGGCGGATCACAACATTGGCCTTGGCCTCTGAAGCTGGCTCTGCTTTAGCAGCACTTGCAGTAGCTGCTTGGGCAGCAGCACCTGCTGTACCTGCGCTAGCAGAGCTAGCGGCATCAGCGTCAGCGCTAGCGCCAGCGGCGGCCTTGCGGGCGCGGGCGGCGGCAGCTACCGCAGCGGCACGGGCGAGCTTAGCACGACGTGCAGCCTCGGTGTCCTGTGGAGCCTCAGAAGAATCACTTGGAGCTACAGCACAGTGGGCATTGCTTTGCTGTAAGCGCTGGACGCGCTGGATATCAGCGGCCAAGGAAGCAGCGGACTGTTGTAAGGCCTTATTGTCGGCGTCTGTAATCGCTGGGTTGCCACTATTGGCAGCTTGAGCCTGTGCAGCGGCACGACGCTTGGCAGCCTTGGCTAAGGCTTGAGCATGAGCTTGAGCTTTAGCTTGAGCAGCGGCGACGGCCTCAGCTTCAGCTTGGGCATGCTGGGCACGGGAGAAGAGAATAGGGCGATCGAAGAGTAATTTGAACTTGCGATCAAAGAAATTGCTCTCGTCCTTGGAGGCTTGGCCTAAGTGGTTTAAGGCAAAATCGCAGCGGTTGCCATGAATGTGCTTTTGTCCGGAGAGGAAAGTATTCATGGTCAATTGGCAATGGTTATTACAGCCTTTGCAACGGAACGAACGCTCCTTGATCTGACTGAGGTCAAAGATCTCATCAGGGAAGGATAGGGCGTGAGCTTGATCTTTGTGCTCACAACGCTCTTTGGCGATCAAGGCCGAGCCAAAAGCACCCATTAAACCGGCGATATTAGGACGGATCACGTCTCTGCCAATATTGAGCTCAAAGGCACGTAAGATCGCGTCATTTAAGAAGGTACCACCTTGCACTACCACATGATCGCCCAGCTCAGAGCTGTCATGGATACGCAGCACTTTGTACAGCGCATTGCGCACAATGGACAGACATAGACCGGCGGCAATATCACCAATGGAGACGTTATCGCGCTGGGCTTGCTTGACCTTAGAGTTCATAAAGACAGTGCAGCGGGTGCCCAGATCGCAAGGTGCTTGTGCTTGCAGAGCTTGCTGCACAAACTCTTGCAGTGGCAATTTGAGCTGAGCGGCAAAGGTCTCAAGGAAGGAGCCACAGCCAGAGGAGCAAGCCTCATTGAGCTGCATAGAGGCGATCACACCGTGATCAACCTTAATGCACTTCATGTCTTGGCCACCAATATCGATGACATAGGTGACTTCTGGGTCAAAGGCTACAGCTGCTTTCTGGTGAGCGAGAGTTTCTACCTCAGAGAATTGAGCGTTTAAGGCAGCCTTGGCTAAGTCAGCACCATAACCAGTGGTGCAAATAGCAGCGATATAGGCATCCTGAGGCAGAGAGTGTACCAGCTCTTTGATCTTAGGCATGAGGTTCTTTAAAGGCTCACCACCATTGTGACCATAGAACGAAGATAAGAGCTCTTGCTCCTCGTTGATCAGTACCATCTTAATGGTGGTACTACCCAGATCGATACCTAAGTACAGTGGGCCCGAGGCAGAGCTTAAGTCTTTGGTAGGGACTGTATGCTGAGCATGACGACGTACAAAGTCCTCATAGCTTTCATTGCGTCCGTAGGTGGCGCGGGCAGCTAGATCATCGGCTGCTACGGTGATTGCTACGTTTGTATCATTGCCGTCAGCGATATCTGCCGAGGCTTCAACGGAGACAGAAGCGGCAGCGATATAGGCAGCATTGTGTTGGCTGGCACTGGTGTGATCGGTGTCAGCAGATGCTGTAGCATCGGCACTGTTGCTATCTGTGTGAGAGGACTTAGGGGACTTGGTGAAGAGTGGAGGTAAGCGTGTAGAAGTAGTGCTGTTGGTGCACTGAAGAAGCTCGCGTAATAATGCGGCAATGGTGGTAGTTGGTGCAGCGTGAGAGGAAGAATTTAGCTCGTCGCTATTTGGCACATAGCCATTGGCACCTGTCCCATTCGGGGCAAGCGTGTGGCCATAAGGTTCTCGAATAGCGGTGCTCTCGCTGGAGGAATTAGATCGTGACCGTGCCGGATGGTGGACATCTAAACAAGGCGTGGCTTGCAGAGATTGCGCTTGCAGGTCGTCTTTTAATGCAGCACGGGCGGCACCATAGGCAATGGCGTATTGCGTGTCGGAAAATTCTAAGAACTTAGTATTAGGGCCGCTCAGCTTAGTGATAAAGCTTTGTTTGAGCTCGCTTAAGAACGAGAGTGGGCCACCTAAGAACGAGACGTTACCGCTGATCACACGACCGCAGGCTAAGCCGGAGATGGTTTGCTCACAGACAGCATCAAACACAGACTTGGCAATGTCTGCTTTGCTAATGCCTTGGTTTAACAGAGCCACAAGGTCGGTTTTGGCAAACACACCGCAGCGTGAGGCAATAGGATAGGTACGCTCTGCCTTTTTAGCCAGCTCGTTGAGCTCTGGTGTCGAGACGTTAAGCAAAGTGGCCATTTGGTCGATGAAAGCACCAGTACCACCAGCGCAAGCTTCGTTCATACGCAGCTCAATGCCGTTGCTGAGGTAGATGATTTTGCCATCTTCACCACCGAGCTCAATGGCGACGTCGACAGGATCTGGGCCGCTCTTTAAGTAGGTGCTGGCAGCGATCACTTCTTGGACGAAAGGCACTTTGAGGCTTTCGGCGAGATTGAGAGCAGCAGAGCCAGTGAAGTTGACCCGTAAAGGGACATCATAGAAATCTCTAAGCTCACTTAATTCCTTGATTAAAACCGCGACCACAGCACTCTGGTGACGCACATAGGACTTGCGCAAGATTTGCGCATCGCTATCCATCAGAACATATTTAGCGGTAGTAGAGCCTAGATCTACTCCCAGATAGTAGTGTTTGCTTAGATCTTTCATATTCCAAAAAACAAAACAGCAGCAATATTGCTCATCTGAGCCTGTGAGCTGACCTCGCCATTGCCAAGTTATTGCCAAGGCAGGACAGGAAAAGAAAAAGGGAAGTCACCTAACGAAAGCGCATTGCTTCAGCTGGAGAGCAGGTGCTGCTGTGCAGCGGTCAGCAGAGTGCCTTTCTCAAGCGTTTACGCCCTCATTTAGGGACGTGCCAAATTTAGTATTATCGCCGGAACTGGGATGAGAAAAAAGAGAAAAATAGTCATGACAACTAACGCACAGTGCAGATAAATAAGCCCATAGATTGAGAGGCAAAGCCTAGTATGTCAGTGTTCACGTGTGCACCAAGCACAAGTGTGATTGGCCAAAAGGGGCCTTGAGGAAGCTGCCAGTGCTGCAACCTAAATAACTGACCAAAAATGTGAGAGCTATCGCTACATCATTAGCGTGAGCGTGCTAAGGTAAGACCTGCAAGCAGATGTAGGCTTTAGAGGTACAAAACTAAGGCTCCGTGATAGTCTCTGCTGTCAGGCTCACAAATGCCTTAGCAGAGGGCAAGCGTGATCACTCTTGGTGACAGCTGGGGAAAATCTATCTATGGCCGATAACCTCGCTCGCTATTGCCGCTGCACATTGCAATGTTTTTGGGGAGGGGGTGGCATCAGCTGAGCACAGCATAGGCAGCCTTAGTCTAAAGACAGCGGTTTGTGTGCCTTAAGGTTTGGGCGCATGCCGATTCAGCGCCGTTGTCGCAACCACAAATTAGGTTATAGCTCAGAGGCTTATACCCAGCCAAAGCTGCAAATGCACAAGCAACCATTCGCTTCCTTAGCTACAAATGCAAACCTATAGGTAATTACCCTGTTGTCAGCAGTGATGGCGATGATGGTATTCCGTTCTAAGCTAAAGGCCTAAGCGGCTTGGCCTATATAGGGGTTATGCAGTATAACTGGGGATAGCTCTAAGGCCAGTATTTTTAGGGAGTAACAATGCTCTACTGGGTGGGAAAGAAAAAGCACGATTTAAAAGATGCTCAATGTGAGGACAGCCTAACGTCCTCTGTCTTTGAGCGTTTGTCGCTGCTCTCGGATGAGAATTTGTGGTGGGTACTACGCAATGCTTGTGACAAGCAGTCACTGGTAGAAAAGCCTCTACCCGATGGTGCTTGTGACAATCAGGAAGTAGAGCCCCTATCAAAGAATATTGGTAAGTTAGAAAAAGTTGAGCTTTGGCCTAGATGGAAAGCGGATTCTCAACTTGAACGTAATAACTCATATGTTGAGCCGGATGTTTTCCTGCGTTTTGAGAAGCTTGATATTATTGTCGAGGCTAAACGTCAAGATTTTACGCAATCGCAGAACAAAGCACAGTGGGAGAACGAGCTTGGTGCTTGGTTCCAAGAGTTTAAAGGCTGTCGACCAGTTTTATTGCTAGCTATAGGTGGTAATGCCATAGTAGGCTCGCGTAACGATATTAAGTTAGAACATTTACCTAAGTTTAGTGATTTTCGTGTAGAGCAGCTCCATTGGGAAATGTTGCGTGACGCTGTCTTTGAGCTATCTAATAGGTTCAGTAATGATACACAATTGATCCGTTTATGTGATCAGTTGGATGCCGTGTTTAATTTTTTTGGTGTTAGATCACTGAAGATGCGCTGGCTTTGTAATTTAAGGAGTACGTCTGTGGGAAATGATGTAATCACTTCTCAGTTATCATCAGCTTTAGCCGATGTGCGTAAAGCTTACCGTGTATTAGTGCCTTTTCAAGATATGATAAAGAATATATTGCTCTATAT
>DXEV01000216.1 GCA_019114785.1 Candidatus Anaerobiospirillum pullistercoris
AAGAGCCCCAACCCGCCCAAAGTGATTCAGATTGGCCAATTCCAAAAACAGCGCATTTATCCAAAAGAAGCTGATGCAAATCGTCTTTTTCGCAGCAGATAGGAAGTTGCAAACTATTAACTGTCTAAAAACTACAGACTACTAACCCCTACGAGTTGTAGGTGCCTCACACTGGCTGTTGATAATTTTGGGACAGTTAATAGTTATCACCTTCCATAGTGCATTTTTAGAAATGCACGGATTTGGGTGAAAAGACGAATTGGGTTAACAATAGAGCAATGATCAGCCTATATGCAGGAATGCTCCTCCTAGGAGATAACTCCTACTGGCATAGGCTGAGATAGGACGATCTACTCGTGATACCCCATAGCTTGAGTTGTAAGCTTGAGCCTGCCTCTTCTGAGTGCTTATGGGATGCGAGCATGGTCAGATTTCTTTGTTTTCCCTCTTTTTATGGGGTGCTTCATGGATTTCGACCGTTATCAGGTCTGTACCGAAGGGGTATTGCTTTGCCCTACAGGGTGGACTCGCTATCGAGCCTGTTCTGAATCAGAGATCCTCTCGCAATATGCGGGACAGATCCACATGATCCGTCGCATGCTTCACTGCAACGACCAAGACTTTACCGTTTTTGCCTTGCCTCTGATCAAGGTCATGATCCGCTACTGCATGGTGTTACCAGCATCTGAGTCTCACCATGACAGTGAGGTTGCTGGTCTTGTCAGACATAACCTGCAAGCGGCCTTAAAGGCTTTAGAGTTCTTGGGTATGTGTGACATTGCACACGGGTATAACAGTGTTTGCTTTACTGAGCTCAAAGAGCGTCAGCAAGATCTGCAAGAAACTGCTGAGCTCCTTAAGAGCAAAAAGGGCAATGCTGTCGGTTCTGCTGACAGTGTTGGTACCACCAGCGATGGCACCTCAGACGATGCAGCCACAACCGCTGACACTGACGCTGCGATCGCTTCTTTTGCTCGCATTAATGGTGCTGGCCAAGAGCAGCAAAAGGACGTACCACCAAATGCGTCAAATTTGGAGGGTTTGGATACATTGGGTCGGTGTCTGGCACAGATTGATCTCAATAAGGCCCTATCGAGCGCTGATGATCTTAATCAGACCCAGCAGCGAGTAATGAATATCGTGAAGCTCTGGCGTCAGCAGCTCAATAATGAGCTGCAAACAAGCTTTAGCCACGATCAGCTGACATTCGTGGTGGAGGTCTTGGTGCTGTACTGCTGCCTAGCCCACGATTTAGGCAAGTTGCTCTATGACTTAGAAGTCGTAAGTGACACTGGTAAGCGTTACTCCCCTTATACCGAGACCTTAGCTCAGTTTTGCGAGAGACAGCAGAGCTCATTCCTCTTTGTTCGTCATGTCCCTAATCGCCAGCATTTCCACAGCATGGTGGGGCGTGCGGATGGATTGATCCTCTTGAGTTTCTTCTGTCCTGACTGCCTCAACCTCTTTGCACCAGTAAGCACCTTAGGTGCTCTGATCTTAGAGCCTGATAATGCTCTCAATAAGTTGATCAGCTATGCCGATGGTGCAGCTGCTGCGCAATACTACCAGACTCAGCCGCTGAACATGATCAACATGCCCGTCTATCTTAATGCTCAGGTGCAGCGTTTAGTTGAGGCTCGAGTCGATGATGGCGTGGAACCTAATGGTGAAGCGAGCGATCTCTTTTGCACCAGCTCTGAGGTGGTGATCCAAAGCCAAAGTCGAGCTTGGGCTCTACTCAACTTTTGGGTCAACGAGATGGAGTTTGGCAACTTAGAGTCCCACATCTTTAGCAGTGGTGAGTTGCTGCAAAAGAACTTCAGCTTGGGCAATGTTTCGAGCGTCCTGCGACAAAAAGAGATGGTTACCCGCTTCTTTTTGGTTAGTTCTCCAGAAATGGCTATTTTTGTCCGTGGAATAGACCTGCAGCTTGCGGCGATAAAATTCGAGAGCAAAATCAGAATCACGCAAGTGGCTCTCAGAACTCCTTTATTGCAGCGAGCAATGCGGGCAATCGTTGAGGCGCTGTATTATCAGAGAAATAGCGCGCCAGACGCTGCTACAGATCCAGCCTCGACTGACGCTTCGGCAAAAATCGCAGAATATGAATCTGATGCCGCTTTGGCTACCAAGGTAGCATATAGCGACATACGAGCCTCATTGTATGCTGATGAGGGCTGTCCTCTAATTCCATGGCAAAACGTGGAGTTCGTGGATATGGCCATGCCGCAGTTGGATGCTGTCTTAAAGCAAAAGACCTCTCTCAAGGATCTTCAGCAAGAGCAATGTGCTAATTGGGCAAGCTTCTTAGAGGTCATGCCAACCAAGATCGCTCTGATCCCAGAGGACACGGCAGCAGTGGACTTAAAAGCACGACTGCACGTGTACTTTGCTGCCCAAGATCAGGACTTTAGGGATTTTTGCCAAAAGCGCAAAAATCAGCGCTCTAACTTGCAGCATGCTCAAGAGGGTGAGGTTGCTTCGTTTGCTACTAAAGCAGCTAAAGAGGCTAAAGAGCACTAAGCTGTTCTTTACCCTTACAGCTCTCGTTGTTTAGAATTTCCTTGAAGTGCGTGATCAACCACCCAGAACAGGGCCATCATGCACTTATGCACTTATGCACTCATTACAGCCACAAGCACAAGATACCGGATGGAGAGGACACACCATGGCAGTAGCTGAAGTAGAGACGCAAACCGAAACCAACCTTGGTACAAGCATCGATAGCGTCGAACAAGAAAGCCGCAACGAGCAGGCCTTTTACACCTTGCTCGATCGCATGCGCGAGGTGGCTCACAGTGAGCGTGACAAAGGCGATCTATTTGAGCGCCTCATGTGCCAAGTTCTGGCTATTGCCTCCCCTTACAGCGAGCGCTACACCAAAGTCCAACTCTACAAGGACTGGGCTGCAGAGCACCCAGAGTGCGTACCAAATGCCCGCGACATCGGTATTGATCTGGTGGCAACTTTGATTGAGTCTGAGTGGCAAGGCCCAAACAAAGAAGCCCGTTATTGTGCCATCCAGTGCAAATTCTACGAACAAGACAGCTCCGTTCCTAAAGCAGAAATCGACTCTTTTATCTCTGCCTCTAGCACCAAGTACTTTGCTGAGCGTCTTTTGGTGGCTACCAACAAAGGCTGGTCTGCCAACACTGAGCAGACCATCAAGGCTCAAGACAAGACCACCAAGGTGCTGTCTCTTGAAAAACTCAAACACCTTAATGTCGATTGGACGCAATACCTCCAAGATGGCACCGTTAAGCTGCAAGCCAAGCGTGAACTGCGTAAGTACCAAGAAGAGGCCATTAACAACGTTATTTTGGGCTTTAAGACTCATGACCGTGGCAAGCTCATTATGGCCTGTGGCACTGGTAAGACCTTTACCTCGCTGAAGCTAGCTGAGCGTTTGGTGGGACAGCATGGCTTAGTACTGTTCTTGGTACCTTCTTTGGCTCTATTAAGCCAGACCTTAGACGATTGGACGCAACAAAGCAGAGCCAAGATGACCGCTATCCCAGTGTGCTCAGATTCCACTATTGGTGACAGCGCCCGCCCCTTAGATCCTGAAGATGACTCTCCTGAGAGTTTCTTAGCTGACCATGAGCTGTCCTATCCTGCCACCACTGATGCCAAAAGCTTAGCTGAAAAGGTGGTAACTGCCTTTGCGCGCTACGAGACTCGTACTGATCTTGGCCTGACGGTAGTCTTTTCGACCTATCAGTCTCTGGATGTGATCCACGAAGCCCAAGAGCAATACGACATGATGGATTTCGACCTCATTATCTGTGATGAGGCTCATCGCACCGCTGGCGCTTATCTCTTTAATGATCTCAAGGAAAAAGAGAAGACCAAGGCTAACAAGGGCAAGGCCAAGAAAGGCAAGAGCAAGAAAGCTGTTGAGCCATCCACGGACGATATATTAGCTCCACAGAGTGCTGACTCCCCTGATTGGGATGTCGAGGCAGAATCGCTCTTTACCCGTGTCCACAATGAACAATACGTGCATGGCCGTAAGCGTCTCTATATGACTGCCACTCCAAAGATTTACGGTAAGAAGCCAAAAGAGCAAGAGGGCTTAGGCGATGCTGTGCTCTATTCCATGGACAACGAGCAGATCTTTGGCCCTGTGTTCTATTCCCTCAACTTCGATATGGCAGTGAAGCTGGGGTGCTTGGTGGATTACAAGGTCTTAGTCCTTGTCTGCGACCAAAAGGATGTGCCACAGGAGAAACTCTTAGAGAACTTCTCAAAGACCCAGACTGCCCGTGTGATCGGCACATGGAAAGCCCTCAACAAATTTGGCTCAAAAGACGATCTGGCCAATAACAAAGAACCAATGAGACGTGCTGTGGCTTTTGCGCAGCGCATTGATTTGGATGGACTGCCAGCAGGCCGTAAGCGTGACATGACAGTGGCTTCTAAGCAATTTACTGCTGGCTTTAATGCTGTGGTGAATGACTACAAGCACCACGTGTTAGAGCGTGGCCAAGAGGCCATCGCTCGTGGTGAAACTCCAAGCCCTGAGTATCAGGAGATCCTTGAGCGTGGCTGTGAGTGTGATTGTGAACACATCGACGGTGGAATGTCCTCGGTGGAAAAAGATTCCAAGCTTAATTGGCTCAAAGAGGAGCCTCAAGACGGTCACTGCAAGATCCTCTTTAACGTGCGCTGCCTAAGCGAAGGTGTTGATGTACCAAGCTTAGACGCTGTGGCTTTCTTAAGCCCACGTAAATCCGAGGTGGAAGTGGTGCAGATCGTAGGCCGTGTCATGCGTCGAGCTCCAAATAAGATCCGTGGCTATGTCATTATCCCTGTGGTGACCACTAACCCTATGGCACCTGAAGAGGTCTTATCAAATAGCCCAGAGTTTAAGATTGTGTGGCAAGTGCTCTGTGCTTTAAAATCCATTAACCCTAACAGAGTCATTGCTGATCTTTCTCTCAACAAGCTGGATGGGCATATCGAGATCATCAGCACTCATACCGCCTATATTCAGCACAAAGAGCCAAAGAAAGGTGATGGGCCACTGCCACCTAAGCCAGATCCAAAGATCGAGATCCCTCGCTGGGACTTTAGTGAAGCTGCCGCGATCGTAGAGCACTTCTCCTCCATTATCCTTAAGAAAATGGGCAATCGCCGTGAGTGGGAAGACTGGGCTCAAGACGTAGGTGAGATCTGCTCACGTCAGGTTGAGCACATCAAAGCCATGGTGGGTGATGACGCTACAGCTGAGAACCATAAAGCCTTTGCTGACTTTAAGACGGAGCTGGCTGCTGCCACCCGTGTGAAGCTCAGTGACGATGATGTGGTGGAAATGCTGGCCCAACACATTGTGATCAAGCCAGTGTTAGACGAGCTTTTCCGTGGCTATCCATTCACCGAAAAGAATGCCATTGCCAGTGCCATGACCAAGATGCTGGAGCGCTTAGATGCCAATGGCTTAACCCGCACTAACGATGAGCTTAAAGGCTTCTACCAGAGCGTGGGTTTCCGTATGGAGAATGTCACCAGTGTCAGTGATCGCCAAAAGGTAATCGTGGATCTGTTTGACCGATTCTTTAAGGTAGCCTTCCCTAAGCAGCAAGATAAGCTGGGTATCGTCTATACCCCAATTGAGGTAGTGGACTTTATGACCCACTCGGTCAATGACATCCTCAAACAGGAATTTGGCTGCACCTTCTCTACCCACGGCGTTCACGTCTTAGATCCATTCACTGGAACAGGTACATTTATCGCCAGACTGCTTACCAGCGGTCTGATTGCTCCTGAAGACTTAGAGTATAAGTACGCTCACGATCTGCATGCCTTTGAGATCCTGCCTCTGGCCTATTACATTGCCTCAATCAACATTGAGTCGGTACATAACGAGCTCTACCAAGAGCATCACAACGGTGAGACTCTGCCTGTCGAATCCTATAAGGCTAATGACATCACGGTGCTGACTGACACCTTTAGCTCTAGCGCAACACAGACCGAGCTCACAGAGCTCACTACCCTGTCGGATAACATTAAGCGCCGTAAAGCTGTAGAGAGCATGGACTTAAGAGTCATTATCGGTAATCCGCCATATTCCGTGGGTCAGGATAGCCAGAATGACGATAACCAAAATGAGTCCTATCCTGAGCTGGATGCTCGCATTGCTGAGACTTACGTGGAGAAGGCAGGCAAAATCACCAACAAAAACAGCCTCTACGACTCCTATATCCGTGCTTTTCGCTGGGCCTCGGACAAGATCAAGGATCGTGGTGTAGTGGCTTTTGTGACCAATGCAGGATGGCTCGATACTACCTCTGCAAACGGCATGCGTCGCTGTCTACAAGAGGATTTTAGCTCTGTCTATGTATTCCACCTAAAGGGTAATCAGCGTACAACAGCTGGTGAACAATCTCTTAAAGAGGGCGGAAAGATTTTCGGCTCGGGCAGCCGTGCCCCAATCGCTATCACTATTCTGGTAAAGAACCATGATGCAGCTGCTCAAGGCCAGATCCATTTTGCTTGTGTGGATGATTACTTAAGCCGCGAGGATAAGCTCAAGCAGCTGACAGAAATAGGCTCTGTGCTTAACCCTGAACTTAATCTCACTACCATTATTCCAGATGCGTATGGTGACTGGCTGAACCAACGTCGTGATGATTTTAACCATTTCATCAGCGTCGATGGTAAGAACAATGATGGTTTAGCCGTTTTTGCTAATTATTCCTGTGGTTTACAGACAAACAGAGATTCGTGGTCATATAACTCTTCACAGCAAACTATAGCGCGTAATTTTGAGTGTTGCATTGCTGCCTATAATGAGCAGGTAAAACTAGCCAAAGACCAAGGAAAGGTTTTTACCAAAAACAACGATCCTACCAAGATTAAGTGGTCATCCAGCCTTGAGAGCAAGCTAGCACGAGGAATTTACAGTGAATCGTTTACTCCTCGTAAGATCGAGTTAGCCATATATCGTCCGTATGTCCGTCAATGGGTATATAACGATCCTTTGTGGATTCACCGCATTTACCAAATGCCAAGCCTTTTCCCATTTGCTGGTGCTCAAAATCTGACTATTGTGAGCAATGGTGTTGGCCGCAAAAACATCAGCTATCTGATGACAAACAAGATAACTGACCTTAATATCATGGATTCTGGTAGCCAGTGCTTCCCACGCTACCTCTACCGCCCTGTAGGTGAAACCGCAAAGGCCACTAAGGTCACCAAGGCTAAGACCTCTGGCCAAGCTGATCTCTTTGCTGGCAGTGATGCTAGTGAGCTCGATGCCTCCAACAACCAATCCGGCGATCAGATGGTCATTAACGGCTACGTCCGTGAGGACGCCATTAAGCCAGAGGCTGTAGAGCACTTTAGAGCGGCTTATGCCGGTCATGAGGCCGAGATCGACGCTGACAGTGTCTTCTACTACATTTACGGCATCCTCCACAGTAAGGATTACCGCGCCACTTACGCTAACAACCTGCAAAAGGAGCTACCACGCATCCCTCGTGTGGCGACCTTTGAGGACTTTAAGGCTTTTGAGAAGGCGGGGCGGGCGCTGGCAGATCTGCACGTCAACTACGAGCAAGTGGAGCCATATGCAGGATGCAAAGTCAGTGGCTTAGAGGATGGTGCTGATGCCTCTGATCTGCGTGTCACTAAGCTCAAATACGGCAAGATCGCTGGTAAGAAAGGCAATGCCGCGCTGGATAAGACCAAGATCGTCTACAACGACCAGATCACCATTAGCGGTATTCCTCTTGAGGTGCAGGACTATGTGGTCAATAAGAAGTCGGCTTTAGACTGGGTTGTGGAGCGCTGTGGAGTGAGCGTCGATAAGGCCTCACAGATCGTTAACGACTTCAACAACATGGCCGAGGAGATGGGTGATCCGCAATACATCTTGCACTTGATCTTGCGGGTGATTACGGTGAGCCTCGAGACCAACAAGATCGTGGCCTCGTTACCAGCGCTGCGTATCCACCCACTGGATCAGTAGTCGCGGACAAGGTAGCCAAAGATAGAGGAAGGATCAGATGAAATATAGGGGCCGTCCCATGATAGCCCCTTAAGTGGCAAGCTAATTTGCTGCACAGATGCTTGCCATTTCCTCGTCAGTCAATCTCGTGTAGCGCTGCACCTTGCAACGATCCATACCGTCATCCAGAAGTGCGCGACCGGCAGCTAGAAGATTCTTTCTCTCTTCTGCCTGACCTTTGGCAAAGCCCTCAACAAAGCCCTCCGCAAAACCTCTGGCAAAGCCATTAATGAAGCCTTCGGAAAAGCTCTTGTCCTTAAAGTCTGAAAGAACTCTTGCAAACTCGCTAACTGCGTCCTCGTTTTCTTGCTCACTCATTTTGAGCCTCCATAGCATCAGAAAAAAATAAGATCCTGTTTGGCAAAAGCCAATACTTTTGCGGATCTGAGCAAGTCAGATCCAGCATCCTGCAGTCGAAAAGATGGGGCGGGCGCTGGCAGATCTGCACACTAATAGCCTCTTAAGCAAAGCAGCAAGTTAATGCTCTCCGCAAATGCTTGCCATTTCCTCATCAGTTAGGCCAGTGAATCGCTGCACCTTAAGGCGATCCATACCATCGTTGAGCATGGTACGAGCGGCGGCCAAGAGATTCTTCCGCTCTTTGGCTCTACCAGCGTCAGAGCCCTTAGCCTCACCTTGCGCAAAACCACAGTTAAACCCCTCGTCCTTAAAGTTCTCGCGTACCCCATGCCAATAGCCAGCCTCTTTTTGCTGGTAGAGTTCCCGCATTTGGTCATCAGAAAGCCACACTCTTTCATGCCCCCTTAGCATCAGAAAAGAGAAGCCCCTGTTTGGCAAAAGAAGCTGATATAAATCAGCTTTTTCGTAGCAAACAGTGCGTTTTAAAAAATAAGCCATACTTGTCATAGTTAGACAATAAATTCACTTAACTAGTGTAACATAAAGAACAGTTACTATGCGTTAGTGCATAAAAATTTTAGAGCAATAACCTTGTGCTTAGGACCCCCAAAAGGACACAAGGGCTTACAATCGCCTTACAATCGCCTTGCAATCGCCTTGCAATCGCCCTGCAATTGCCCTGCGTGAGCCTAGACAAAAAAGCCAGTGCTATAGGCGTTGGGCGTATGCGCTGGCGTCTGCACTGGCTGCTAACAAATCAGGGATAGCTCTTAAGTTAGAAGCTATGAGCCTGCTTCTCCAAGCAAGGAATCAAGCAGAGGACTCGGGCTAAACATGGGGCTCACGATCTGTGGTCTTGGTCGTGGCCACTAAGGCGCTCTTGGCAGTGTCTTGCTCTGGCTCTATCTGCTTACCTTGCTCCTTAAAGCCCCCTACTTTCTTGGCATCGGTTTGGGTTTTGGCTATGGCGACCACAGCGGTGTCGTCTGCGCCCTTAGCTGTTTGCCCAGCAAGTAATTGCGTTTGCTCTTCTAAGGTCTGTGGGTCAATAACAGGCTTAGTCTGAGCAAGCATTTGCTGCTGCCGCTCCGCAAAGCGCATGTCAAAAGTCTGGGTATTGGCTGCTACTCGCTGTGCAATGCTCAAGCGCTGTGGTTGCATGCCTGCAGGTGTGCTTCCATGCCCTCTTATGATTGGCTTGGGCTCAATACGGCTCTGGATACGCTGAGACTGCTGCACAGGTGCAGCATCTGGGGACGCGTCCGCAAGCATGACTTTTGGCGTAACATCTGCTGAACCGGCCGATGCCGAACTAGCCGATGCTGGACTGGCCTCTGCTGAACCGTCCGAAGCGGCTAACATCTCTTGAGTTCCTCCTCCTTCGGCATCAGGCATTAAGTGTTCGTCTAGTGCAGCAAAGCGCATTGCGGCATGTGAGGCCGCATCATTGATGATCTCTAAGCGCTGGTCATTTACGCCAGAATTTACAATGTTCTGAGTTTGAGCTGATCCAGCGGTTAAAGCCGTAAAGGCTCCGCCTTGGTAGTTCTCTTCAATGCTGTTCTCGTATAGAGGGACTCCCAGTAATTCCTCCGAAAAAGAGTGCAGTTCCTGCCCTAACTCCTCAGCCAGCTCAGTGCTGTCTTGGGCTGATATGTAAGCAACTAACCCAGAACCAAAAAGGTAAACAACTGCCATTGATACGCCTACTCCAGCAATAAAGGCAGTGAGCTTAAGAGGAAGTAAAGCCAAAGAACCTGCACCTTTGGTGACGTTAAAAGCTTTATGAAATAAGGTTTGTGGTGACATGATTTTTCTGATGTCTCCTGATGTAGATATATCCAATTTGGCCCATAAATAAGCCGTTCTTTGAACAGGCTAACACCACCCCCTGAAAAACACCTAATCCGTGCATCTGCCAACAGGTGACGGCTTTAGTGCTTTCAGCCAAGGATGGCCATAGCTAGCCATGGATAGCCATGTATAGGTATTGATGGGCCGAGATAGGCCTAAATGGCCTGATGAAAATGGGGCATTTGACCCCATTGAAGTGCTCTATTGATGGTGATTGTCCCGATAAGTAATCCCCTATGTTTGTGAGCGTAGCCTCACTGTTAAGGCCAAGCGCTATTTAGCTCTACCGTACTGGCGTATCAGCATTGGCCCTCCCTACTACCTACCGCCACGCGGTCTCTAACCCTTCGGTCAAGCGGTCAAACGGTCACGAGACCGCGAGGAAAAGCCCTGCTGTTTTGCCTCAAATGCTTCTAATGCCTCTAACGCTTCTAACGCTAATGCCTCTACACCTCTAACGAGGAAATGAAGAGAGGCAGTAGCGACGACGGCAAAGGCGACAGCTGAGGCAATGACGGCGACGGCCGCAACGGCGGCGACGGCGGCAGCAACGGCTGAGGCGTGGCAACGACGGCTGAGGCGTGGCGAATGGAACGAGAAAAAAGTAAAGCTCAGTAGGTAAAGCTCAATAGGCTTGTTTGGCCCCATAAAGGCAGAGCCAAACTCACAGCGGTCTAAACAAGGCCTGTTGGGCATATGCAGACCGCTGAGCGCTATTTGCCTAGTTAGGCCATGGCCATGGCTATAGCTATGGCCATAGCGATAGCCAAGCGATAGCTATCGTTATTTCAGATGCTGGGTATAGAAGCAGGCAGTGCTAAAGCCCAAGTTAAAGGTGAACAACCATGCGATCAAAACGCTGACCTCCACACACAGCACAAAGGCTGTTGCTAAGACATACGCCGCTAGGATCATGAGAGTGACGGCTGGCCAACCCATAAAGGACGTAAACTTTTTGAGTCCCATCAGAGAGCGATGCCGCATCTCGGCAATCAGACTAAAGTTCTGTCCCAGAAGTAAGCCTGTGGTTAAAAGGCTTAAAGCTACTGGCCAGAGATCGCGATAGACGATCACTACCTGCCAACTACGAGACCAAAAAGACTCATTAATAGAGATCTCCGTATTGAGCTCATATACCCCTGAAGTCAGTACCGAGAACATGGTGCCGATGTAGGAGAGTGTTTGCCCCATACTGCCAAAGAGCTCACTAAAGGCCGTAAAGCCTTGACCAATAAAGCTCACTGCTACCGTCATGAGCAGTACTAACAGACACTCAAAGGCCCGCTGATATAAAGTCAGCATTGGTAAAGACAGCATTACGGTAATAACTGCTTTGAGTAGCCAGATCCCAAACTTCCTTAAAGACGGTACAAGGCGCTGCCAGCATGAGCGCAAGAGCGCTATGGCTTTGTGTACATGGTTAGCAGCTGTGTTAGTTGTGGTGGAGCCTTGTGTGGTGCTGGCCTCAGCAGTGGCCTCAGAGCTACAGTTTGAGCCTTGGGAAGTTGGGGTTTCGGTCTGTGCCTGCTGAGCTTGCTCTTTGGCTTTAGCTTGAGCTTGGGCTTTAGCCTTGGCTTTGGCTTCTTGGGTTAAGCGCACCAATAAGCCTAAAGTACCTGTCTTGGGTGCAGCCTCAGGATGTGCTAACACATACTCGCGATCAAACTTATTACAGGACTCTGCTAAGGCCTCTAACACTATTGGGGTAACAGTATTGTTATCAGGATGTTCTATTGAGGCCCTATAAGGAGCGCGGTAATAATCGTCGCTGTAGTTTTTAAAAGCAAAGCTGTCTGTTGATCCGAAAAATTGAGGTCGGGTAAAGACAGGTGGGGTAATGCCACCTAATTGCTTTGCCTCAGGATCTAAGCAATTACCACCCTTCTCAAAAGCAGGGGACATATCCACAAAGTGATAGCTAAAGCGATGGGCAGAGCTTTGCTGGGAGGTATTACCGCTACCGTCTCTCACTCCACTATCACGAGTACTACCACTACTATCACCGCTATCACGGCCGCTGCCACAGCAGCCGCTGCTGCCACTGCCACTACCACTGCCAATGCCACTACCACTCATAGCAGAGTTTGGAGCCGCAAAAGGCTCATTAGGGCTAGCAGCGAAGTGAGCTGATGTGTCCGTGGCGGTAGATGCTGCTGTATCCGCAGCTGCCGCTGCAGCTTCAGCTGTGGCCGTAGCTGCAGCTGTGGCCGTAGCTGCGCCTAAAGCAGAATCAGGTGCTGATTGCTCTGTTTGAGCGCTCTCTGGCTGCAGAGGTGGTACAGCTTGATCTACACTGTCGCAATCAGAACGAAGTGTTTGCTCATCAGCAGAGCCATAAGCTTGGGAATGGCTGTCCTGAGAAGCAAAGGCGCTCTGCGAAGTCGATTGCCACTGATTTTTGTTTGTCTGGCTGGTATTTGCTCTCTGGTAAGGCTGATAGCCTAAATCTACCAGCTGACTCTGGGCATAAATGTCATCATAGTCAGCCGTGCAGCTGGTGCTATCTGTACGTCTATAGCAGCTATCGCTGCCATGGCTTACATTGCCTGCATTGCTTATATCGGGGGAGCCGTATGAGTTTGATGAGCTTGATGTGCTTGGTGCGCTTGAAGCAGATGAGCCGTGGTTGGCGTCAACAGAAGTAGACGCCGAGCCAGCAAAGCTATCTGGGCTAGCTGAGCTAGCTGCGCTAGCAGGGCTAGCAGCTATGCCAGCTGGGCTGGCGGGGCCAGCTAGGCCTGCAGTGTCAGAGCTCTCGGCATTACTTGGATTCAGAGTATTGCTTGCCTTAGCACTGGTTGTCAGCAGAGGAATGAAGCCCTTATAAAAGGAGCCATTGGCCAGACGGGCAATAAACTCAAAATCAGGCAATTGGGTCAGCATGCTTGGTGGAAAGAGAGGACTTTCTTTTTGCATTACTGAGCGTGAAGTGGAATAGCTGTCATTTAGTGCTAATCCCTCACTACGAGATTGTGAGCTACTGCGCTCAGCAATTACTGTCTGTGGTAAAACTGAGGCTATGACTTTTGCCGACTGTGGGTCATTGACGCGCAAAGAGATCAGATTATTACAGTTAGCGATGATCTGCGATGCAGCCTCATTAGAGCCTGCACGACGGGCCAAATCAGCCACGCACTGAGTAGCTAAGGTGATTGAGAACTTAGAGGCACGGGCCTTATTCAAAAGCTGTACTAAGCTTTCTTGAGCCAGCTCAGCGGCCTCATCAATAAAGATTGATACCCTATGGTGATCGCTATCACCTTGGGCATTGAGCTCACCAGCAACAAAGGCCAGATCAGAGATCAAGAGCTTGCCTAAAGCTTGACCGGTGGCACTATCTTTTAAGCAGTGTAAAGCGGCATAAAAGATCTTATTGTGACGTACCAGCTCGATAAAGCTTGGTAGCTTTTGCTCTGATGAAGAGAGCAAGCCTAAGAGATCACCTGAGGTTAAGGCCGAAAGATAAGGCAGAATGCCATTAGTGACTTTCTTGTAGTAGTCAGCCGACATAGTGCTAATGGTGATGATCTGATCCACACCATACGAGGTGGTGATCAGCTTTTTCTTTTTCAGCCAGCGGTAAAAGCCCAATAAGGCTGTATAGGATGCAGGGCTCACGCCTCTAGTAGAAGCTGTTTTGCTGGACTTACTAGAGCTTGATTTGCGGCCTCTTGAGGTAGTCTTTTTAATCTCAGTTGTACTCTCACTGATGTCAGCATCAGGGGTGTCTTGGTGAGCCGAGAAGCTAGCAGAAAAGTTAGCTGAGGACGCTACTCCACTCACATGTATATCGGACGCATTACCCTCAGAGGCTGCAGTAGTTGCAGCTGTCTCTGTGTCCTGTTCTTTAGTAGCGGTCTTCTTAGTGCTGGTACGGCGTGTACGCTTAGCACGTGAAGTGGTGGCTTTAGCTGCATCGGGAGCTGACTCAGCTGCTGACTCTAAGTCTGTATTGTCTAAGTCAGCAACACTACTGTTACCATTACCGTTACCGCTATCAGTAGCTGCAGCTGAAGCTGAGGCCGAGGCGGCCTTGGTCTTTTGCTTCCGTGCACGAGCCTTTAACTGAGAGGACATCAGTTCTTCGTTGGAATGCAGCTGTTTGATGGACTGCACCACGGAATTGTCCTGATCATTCAGTGTGTCCGCAAAATAGGACACACCAGTGGTGCTCATGGCCTCTAATTCCTCGGAAGCTACATTTTGCACAGTGGCTAACAGAGAAGCTGGCAGCACGGTAGATGAAGGCTCAGAAGCAGCAGGATCTGCTGTCTGTGCCTGATCCTGTCCTACGCTTACGCTATCGTCAGTATGTGCGTTGGAGCGCCCCTTTGAGGACTCAGCTGCGGTATTAACAGCGATCGCTTTGCTGGCGATATCAGGGCTATCTTTATTGGCGAAGATCTCATCCAGCTCGTCACCAAAGACAGCTAAGTCATCTTGATGCGCAGAGGACTCGACTGCTTCCTTCACTTCCATACGCTCTAAGACCTCTAAGGCCTCTTGCTCTGACATGGAAGCTGTATTTCCGGTCTCTGGGGATCCTAAGATGAGGCTCACCGCAAAACATCTTCTCTGAAGTTTTGGATCTTTAATCGAGTGCAGGCGGTTGTAGTA
>DXEV01000217.1 GCA_019114785.1 Candidatus Anaerobiospirillum pullistercoris
CTAAAGCTGATTTTGATAATAACCTAGGGTTTGACGCTCACTTTGCTGCGTCTTAGAGTCTACTACTCACGGGATTATTGTAACTATTGATGTTCTTTCCCTCTAGTAGTGCACCTTAACCGTAACCAGCCTAACCCCTCCCATTCCTAAAGTCACATACATACCCTATGTGCTCCATGACATGCTCTGCCTGTCTAGTGAGACGTTGGGTGCTCTCTACTTTTCCCTTTTTGCCTTGTTTGCGGCCACTTTCGGGTCGCTTGAGCTAAGGCAAGAGCTTTCCATACATGTTAATGCAGCGCTGCAGCTGGATCTAGCTAGATCTAGCTCTGGCATTAGGTTTTAGGCTTGACGAGTCATACCGTCCGTTAGTGTCTATCAAGCTTTGATCCCTTGGGTCTCTTAGCGCTTAAAACCTTAGTGCAGGCTGCATGACATGTCTTATTGGTGGTGCTATTTCCCTGTAGGTATAACGCCCACCAAGGAGAGAGATTATGACTAACGACCAATGTTCACCCCTGCCATACTCCCCGCATAGAGAGTTTCTCACCCCAGAGAACCTCAATCGTCTCAACGTGAACACCGATGTTGAGGCCTTGCTGTTGTCGTGGATGATCAATAGCCCAGAAGAGGCCAAAAAGCTTGATCCTCAGCTGCATCACCTGCAATCGGCCGATTTCTCCTATGATGACACTGCTGCGCTCTTCAAGGACTTCATGTCTGTCTTAGACCAAGTTAAGGCCTTTGATCCTGAGTCTGAGATCTATGACGACACGTTCTATCCACTCGTCAGACAGCGCTATGTCGACTCCGTACAGCCTGAGATGGTGGTCAAACTCGAGGCCCTCTATTTCAACGTGCACCAAAACAACGTGCCGTTGACGGTGGTTACTTCTTGGATTGAGAGCATCCTGAGCCGTAGCTGCTGGAACAAGGTCTACAAGATCGCTCGCCACATGGTGGAAGTGTCGATGTGCCCTAACAATGTCGTTTTTAACGATTTCATGGCCAAGTCCAGCGCAGCCTTAAACAACGTGATGCAGCGCAGCACTCTGGAGCTTACAGCTAACTCTCATGACCTTATTGAGCTCAGCCTTGAGTACCTAAATAACGTCCAGTCCGGTGTGATCAACAGCGAAAGTAGCAAAGGACTGTTAACTGGCTTTTCAGAGCTAGATACCATGCTGGGCGGCCTGCAATCAGGCAAGCTATATGTGCTTGCGGCCCGTCCTTCTGTAGGCAAGAGCGCCTTTGCTCTTAACCTCCTCAAGAATGTTGCCGAACGCAACTCTTTGGCCAAACCAATTATGCTGTTCTCCTTGGAGATGGAAGCCAAGGAGCTGACCAAGAGGTTGACCAGCTCTGTGCTTAAGGCTTCGATCCAAGACATTGAAGCTCAAGCCGTCTCCACTTGCCAAATTAACAAGTGTACCGAGACTCTCAGCCAACTAACTTTCGGGAAATATGGCCTTTTGCTGTTAGACGATAGCGGCACTTTGTCCTCAAACGTGTTAGCCAGCAAGATCCGTAATTACACGCAGCAGTTTGGCTATATCTCTATGATTGCCATCGACTACTTGCAGCTCATGGTTCGCGATCGCAACACACCAGCCGTTAACCGCAATCTTGAGCTGGCCAATATGACTCGTCAGCTCAAGATTTTGGCCAAGGACTACAACTGCCCAGTCTTGCTGCTCTCTCAACTCAATCGCGATATCGAGACCCGTGATAATCATTCACCTAAGTTAAGCGACTTGCGCGATTCTGGAGCCATTGAGCAAGACGCCGATGTGGTGATGTTCCTCTCCAGTTCAGGCAATGACTACAATCGCGAGATAGTTCAACGCGATCTGATCGTTGCCAAGAACCGTAGCGGTAGCATCGGCAAAACTAACCTGTTCTTCAGGGGCGCATGGACTTTGTTCGCGGAAAAAGAAGAGGACTTGCTGGATCCTCATGAGCTTAATGAGCAAAGCCAAGATACTGTGATTTATGCTTCTGTGTAGAAGCCTCTAGTCACAGAGCGGGTAAGTCCCAATTGGACTTACAGTTAGAGCTTGGAGCTAAAGCAGTAAGCGCTGCAACGGTACCAGTATGGTTAACCAGCATGGCAAGGGCGTCATAACCCAAGACAAAACTGAAACTGCCTACTGCTTTAGCCTTAGAGCAAGCGACAAAGATAGGGGGTGAATCATGAGTACGGTTTCGTGCATGATGCCGATCGAATATAACTACGACGCGGTTAACAACGGTCTTATTAACAAAGATGAGGCCCTTGTCCTTGGCATGCTCAAGTATTTTGGCCACTGCTCAATGGAGACCTTGCGCAAGGGTGCTGGTCTGACCATCAAGCGCTGCCAGAAAATCATTGATCGCTTTATTGCGCTGGAGAAAGTAGTGCCCCATGACGATGAGCTGATCTTTGTGCCTAAACCACAGGAGCTTAACGTCTTGATGCAAGCAGCCGCTACCGCTGCTGTCGCTTCACCAAGCGCTTTCTCATGCTCTGAGACCGAGCGTTCTCTTCCTCTGCCAGCAACCTCTACCGTTGCTACGGTTAATGACACTGCTCGTAAGAGCAATGTAGTCACAGCGGCTGCTGAGACTGCTAATGCTAAGGATGTTGAGGTTGATTCATCCATGACAGTGGTCATTAACGATGAGCAACTGGTAGTACCTAGCGGTAACACGTCTATGTCGCCAGTCCACTATCACGCGGATTTACCTGCTGCTGTGCCTATGAGTTATTTGCCTGTCGATCCTATGGATGCTACAGCTACGGTTGTAACGGAGACTGTAGCCGCAGGCCAAATTACCCCAACTGGATCAGCTTCTGCTACTTCCCAAGAGTCTCAGCAAAACAACACTTCCGCAAAGCCAGCTGAGGCTCCATCAGTATCCGCATCCGCTTTAATTACCCCAACGCAAGCTGATACTGAGTCGATGGTTCCTGTCGGTACATACGCAGAGAGCTCACTTCACTCTGACAATGACTCTTTGCAGCAGTCAGCCAATGCAGTTGAGCCTACATACGTACCAGCTGTACCTGTACCAGCAGGAGCAAATCTTTCCTCTGCCTCTGCCTCCGCTTCTGTGGTGCAGCCTATCGCCACTCAATCTGCGTGGAATAGACCTCGTGACGTTAAAGAGGTCGAGAATTACATCATGAGCCTCGACCGTGTTGAGTATGCCCACTTGTTCGAAGACCCTATGTTTAACCTGCATGCTTCCGCCAGCTATTTCTTCGATCAATACGAGGCTAAGGATTGGATGATCAAACAAGAGCCGATCAAGAACTGGCATTCTGTCCTGCACCGTGCTTTAGCGAGCGGTACTAACAGCGCCGGTAAACCATTAGGCTGGGCTATTATTCGCCATACCATGACTGCTATGTTACAAGCAGAAAAAACGATACAGCGTGGCCTTCATCCTCAGAGACACAAGCCGCAGCTTCAGGATCTTTCTTCTGAGGTACAGTTTCTTCAGAGTCTGCCTCAAGCTCATCAAGGGCAGTATATGCAACAGCTAGCAGGCTCAGCTGGTCTATATCAGTCTAGCCTTACACAACCAAAATCAGGATTGTCAGTACAACATCCGGCTTTGTCAGCTCCATTGCCACCAAAGAGCGCTGTTGGCGATAGTCCTTGTAAGGCAGTTATGCGCCCCAAACGTTAACCCGCAATAGCTTTGGTGTTTGGACTGGATTAGTGCCGTCTAACTATGTAGACAGAGCTAGCCATGTGGCTTAGCTCTTCTAATGGCAGGCTAGCAAGCAATACGATTGGTGGCTCTTATCGGTGATTGTTTATTCCATGCCAATAGTGGCTGCTTATAACGGTCATCATGCTTCCCATGATGACATAAAATCTTTTTTCTCTTCAATCGGAGGTGCCTATGAGTATTTTCACTGTTCCGAAAACGTATGGCGTAGCCAGTGATGCCGACCTCGACAATAATGACGAGGTCGACTTGAATACTGGCAATAATGGCGATTGCTGCGGTGATCATTTTGAGCAATACGAGCAAAACATTGCTGCGATTAGCTTGCTCCAAAGCATCAACAATGCGTTGGAAATGCTGCAAGGGCAGTCCTCAAAGGAGATCTTAAGAACCATTGCCTCAGGTCTTTTGTGTTTTCCTCCTCATATTATTGAGCAGGTGTGTACGCAAGCGGCTTGGAAAATTAGGCGCAATCCTGTGCCTAGTGACTTCATTGCGCTTGCCTATGAGCTCTATGGAGTAAGGCACGAAGACCTGCTCTCTAAAGGACAGACTGCGTTTGATTTGGTGTTTAATCTCAAAGAACCGGATCATGACTTGGTCTGCGAAGATTGGCGTTCGGTATTTGCGATAAAGCATGGGTTTACTTCTCTGCAGAATTTCTTTTCCTACAAGAAAGAGGAAAAGCGTTATTGGACGCAAAAGCGCTTCGCAGAGGCTTACGCCTCCATCGACTTCCTTAATGAAGGCTATGTGCACAAGGAGTACTTCCTTCCAGGCTTTGAGTATCGGATGTCTAGGGTACGCCGTCGACTGAATTTTGTTGGCAATTACGAGATCTGCTTACAGATCCTTAGCACTTTGCCAAACGCCAACGAGTATGAGATCCCTAATCCTCCGCAATCTCCAAGCGAGACTCAGTATAGCTTTGGGCGTAAGAGCAATTAGGCCAGAAGGGAGTCATCCCTCACCTACCATGCCCCACTTAATGGCGTATTCAGCAGGGAGTAGGGTCGAGAGCGGGGCTGTTCTATAGGCCTGCCTATGGGGTAGCGATCATGTGGCTGCTGTTGTAGTCGCATGGTCGTACTCAATCATTGGGGCAATGGAAAGACAGCAAAGACGGTAATATCTTGTTCGTTTTAGCCATAAGAGGGATTTAGCCCAGAGAGCTCCAAAGATCAGGTAAAATCAGAGGGGCGGGCGCTGTTACTCTAAGTCCTGAACTTCTAGCTCAAGCCCAGAAGCTCTGGAACAAGGTGCAAGGTTTAGAAGGAAAACCAAAACGTAGAAGCAAGACAACTACGAAAGCAGAGGCTGATAAGCCTAAGGTACCGACCTATAGCGCTGAAGTACAGCAAGTAGCTTACTTTCTGAGCTGTCTCAAGGATTTAAGCGCAGAGCTAAAAGCCATTATCGGTCTTGATGTGGATGTTGTCGGCTATGCTTTAGGCCACCAAAACCTTTACTTAGATCTGCTGATCTGGGATTGGAACAAGTTCTTAGAGCAAAGCTCTAAGCTCGGTCAAAGCGAGGTGGCAAAGCGTTATGGCATCAGAGCTTTGAGCTTTCACTCTTTTGCTCGCAAAGGCGACAGCGTTCCTCTTGATCATTTAGCTCTACACAGCAGCTCTGCAATTCCAGTGTAGTGTGCTTTACGCACGTTCCAGTATGTGCAGCTCCCGCCCCTAAGATACAGGAGACAATGTCGACCACTGTCAGCTACAGATAGTGCTCGCAGCCGCAAGCTAAAGTAGCCTACAATAGCTTATAAGTGGGTAAATTAGGGGTTGGAGCTGTATTACCTGCATATCTTGTATATCAGCAGGTCAACATCAGCAACACCAAGACCAAGGTCACACAGTGTGATACCACTTCGAGCTTTAAAGGCATCACTACTCACACGGCAGTTCCAGCGCCCGCCCCCGTACCATATATGGCACCTAAAGGTTTTCCCTTCGTGCTCAAAGGAGTGATCTATGCGTGTACGATCTTTCCTTGCTCTCAGCCTGTCCTGCATAACCATTCTTTTGCCGATGCAGACTTATGCCTCTGCCCAAGAAAGCTTCAAAACTGAAGAGTACGGGGCTTCTGGGGCCTTAGATCTGGTCAATGCTGCAGAAGCTTATGCCCAAGGGTATACGGGGATAGGGCAAACCATTGGTGTTCTTGATACCCCTGTGCGCGTTGATCACCCCGAGCTCAGCGGTAAAGCAAATCTGTTCTCCATAACGCGCGAGGGAGAAATTATAGTTCCCGACTGGGAAAGCGAAGATCATGGATCTCATGTGGCAGGTATTATTGCCGCCAAACGTGACGGTATAGGCATGCACGGCATTGCTTTTGATGCGAGGCTTTGGGCAGGTGCCTTGCTCAATAACTATGGCTACTTAGATCTACCCACGTTCTTTACCAGCCATCCTGAAGTCCGTATTTTCAACAACAGCTGGGGTGCCACTGAATATTGGCCTATCTTCAATGATGATGGCTCCATCATCAGCATCAATGACTACTTGCAGGAACAATTGCTCCCAGATTTTGAGGTACTCGAAATGATCGAGCATGCTCAAGCTCACCCTGAAAGTGTTTTTGTCTTTGCCGCTGGTAACGAAGGACAGCTTAGCCCCAACTTCCCTGCCAATATTCCAATTTTCCGTAGAGACTTAACCAGCTTCATTAATGTGGGAGCTATTAACTCCAATCCTGAGCTGATCCAAGAAGTCGGCGGGAGGAAGATCCTGAGCGCTGCCAGCATTCCATGGTTCACCAATCTAGCACGTGGCGCAGAGTTGTTCACTGTGATGGCCCCTGGCTCTAATATCTACTCACTCGACTCCAGTAATAATGGCTACATGCTGGACTCGGGAACCAGCATGGCAGCTCCTGTTGTCAGTGGAGCTTTAGCGCTAGTAGCACAGGCATATCCTTGATGACAGGCAAACAGCTGGCTGATGTCATTCTGACTATCGCTAATAATGACTTCGAGGCTCCGGCCTATACCGTGCTCTACGACACCGCTAATCTAAACCCACCAGAGGGAAAACATGGAACTGTAAACTTAGTGCTCATTGCTGCTACTCAAGAACAAGCTGACGCCCTCAAACAAAAAGGCACAGCATCGATAGAAGGGCACGAGTTGAGCCTTAATGTGAGCGCTCTTAGTAATGATGATTTTGCCTTTATCAGGAATTTGGTGCAAAGACATATTTCCCAAGACCAAGCAGCATGGATGGGCGGAGATCCCTTTGTCTTAGATGATTTAGAGGCTAAGAGCTTAAGAATATCGGTACTCTCTAAGGAAGAGGTCTTTGGTCGAGGCATATTGGATGTAGGGAAGGCAGTACACGGCCCAGCTTTGCTTGATGCTAATCGCATGACCAGCAACAATGTGGTACGAGTGCCTGCGCTTAACAATAGAGCCTTTGCCATAGAGACGTTCGATACAGCTGGCTATGTGGCTGAGTTCAGCAATGATATTGCACAAAGGTCATGGATTGATCGCTACCATCACCCTGAGTATCATTCTAGTGCTAATGGAGCCTATTCATCTCATGCTCGTGCTTTGGTCGGTAAGGATGTTGGCCTGCGCAAAACAGGTCAGGGCACACTGATCTTAAGTGGTAATAACACCTATGCTGGCGCAACCTTGGTAGAGGAGGGAGTACTGGTTGTAACTAAGCGCTCCGATCGTACTGGCGGTGAGCTACAACAGAGTGATGTTGTGGTCTCTAAAGATGGCACCCTCAGAGGAGATGGCTACATTGCCCAGCAGGTGATCAACGATGGGCTAGTAGCACTAGGTTACGAAGATCCTGTCCTCACTGTAGGCTCGTACACCCAGAGCAAGAACGGTACATTACTTGTGACTGTAGACAGTGATGGGTCAAATACAGCGCTAAAGGTAGAGGACGAGGCTCACCTTGCCGGTAATCTCTCTGTGAGTTTGGCCGGAGGTCAGTTTTACCGCAATGATTTTGCGATAGCGGTGCAAAACTTCATTCAGAGCGACCAGATCACTGGTGCTTTCAACTCTTATTATGGCGATTGGGGAGAGTGGTCTTCTCCCACTTTGGAATCTCACCTCCTAAACACTACTCAAAGCTCAGGTGGTGGTTATAGCGGCCAAGTGGTAGTAACACGGCCTCAAGATGCTTATGCCCGCTATGCCTTAAACTCAAGTGCAGCAGATCTGGGCTTTGGGCTATATGACATTGCCTCGGTGGCCACAGGTGACATGCAAGCACTACTGTCTGCCTTAGACTGGTCTGCTGTAGACGGGCACGAGATCGGAACAGCTCTTAATGAGCTGGGAGCAGAAACCTATAATGCAGTCGCACGCGCCAGCTTAGCCCAGCACAGAGAGTTCAACCAACTGATTTTGCAGCACCTGCTGAGTACTACGAAACCCGAGCTCTTAACTGATAACAATAACAGCAACAGCCAAGTTTGGGTCAGTGCGTATGGCTCAGAAACAAGACAAAAAAGCCATGAAGATGTATCTGCTTGGGAAAGTTCAGGCATGGGACTTATTTTGGGAGCAGAGCGCTATTTTTCCGATGGGCTTTCTGTGGGCGTTCATCTGGCCATCACGGACAGAAGCATCGATATTTCCGGAGAACACGCAGCTCAAGCAGATACTCAATCTATCTTCGTAGGCCTGCACAGTTTATGGGCACCTGCCGCTTGGGATGGTTTTTGGCTGACTATCGAAAATGGGGACATGGATCGCACTGTAGCTTTTAACGGCTATATCCGTAGTCCTGAAAGCCACTGGACAGGGATAGCAGGTGGTGCACTTATTGGTGGCGGTAAAGACTGGAGCTGGGAAATAGGCTCCAACCAAGGTAACGGTAACATTGAAGCCGGGCCATTAGCTTGGGTTGAGTATAGCTTTTTGCAAAGACCAAACATCGAAGAGCGGCTAGGACAAGCAGCCAGCTTGAGTGTATCTGACGAGCTCTACCAGTCGCTAGCTCTCTGTTTAGGAGCACACGTTGGTTGGAATAGCAGTTTTACCAGCGGGGAGAGCTTAAACATCAATCTCTTAGCGGCTTGGCAGCATGCTGCTCTTAATACCACTTTAGATACAGATGCAGCCTTTAGCGGGTATGACAGTTACGGCTTTTCGACTGAGACTGCTTTACCGCGTAAGGACTCAATGGTGTTGCAGTCAAGTGTGAGGATCACTCATCCTTCCAGCTTCTTCATACAAGCTGAGCTGGCTGGGGAGTTCTTTCGCTCGGACTACACGGCTGTTAATTTAGGCTTACGTCTTGGCTTTGCGTTCTAAAGCGCCCGCCCCATATGCCTAAGGGCTCTTATTCAGAGACAACAAATTTGGCTAACGGTAGTGCTTAGTGTCACGGCAACAGCCAATGACATCAAACACTGCTTCAAGCTACATCGAACAAGGTGAAGCCGCGAGCGTTATAGCGCAGGGGAAAGCGGGTACTGAGGCTGTATCACAGGAACATCCGCCTCATCCAGCTGCAGCACCATGGTCATACGGTGTGCCCCACAGTGAGCGTTAAAGGCATCATCTCGTCATTGAACGAGCATGTAATATTGCGGGAGTATAGAGAGCTTTGAGAGCTGTTGCGGCTCTTCTATTTTGCGTCCTTATGGCAAATGGCCAAAGGCAAGTCGCTGGCAACAGTTACAGAAAATAGGGGCGGGTGCTGTTACCGCTGCTACCCCAAGTCTAGTCTTTCTGACCCAAGTCCAGAAGATCTGGGATAAGGTAAAAGGCCAAAACGTAGCGGCAAAACAGCAACTAAAGCAGGGGCTGGTAGGCCAGTTATGGCTAAGGCATCAACTAATAGCACTGAAGCGCCAGTAGCTTAGAGCTTAGGTGCAGTATGGACAGGAGCTATTCCTCCTGAACTTCCTTCCGCATCCATCTACCTGTAACACTAAGGTCATACGGCTTTTGCCCGTAACACCATGGTCATATCGGCGTGATACCAATGTGAGCGTAAAAGGCATCATCTCGTCATTGAGCGAGCATGTAATATTGCGGTGGTAGAGCGCTTTGAGAACCCTAGCGGCTTTCTTTGACATAAGCAGCAAGGTGTTGAGGGCTGAGGGTATTCCTAAGAGCAATCTCAATTTTGCCACATTAGGTACCCCTAAAAGGCTGATTCAGCCAGCGATGTGAGAGGGGCGGGCGCTGTTACAGCTGTTGCCACAGTACTGGCTGTTACTGTTCTAGGTTACAGTCAGGCAGCCTATATCTGCTCGACGAAGTGATGAGGTGATTGCTCCATGTATTTTTGGTACGTAAAGTCTTGGTGCACGGTGAAATTAAGCTGGTATAGGCGAAAAATCACTTTGATCTCCTTAGGCATCCATAGCTCTTCGTAGGAGTAGCGATAGCTCATACCCAGCTTACGCATGACTAGACCACTGTTAGGATTAAGGCGGTCATGAGTCGCAGTAATGTAAGGAATACCATCAGCTTTAGCTCGGGCTACCACCGCTTGTGCTGCCTCAGAAGTAATACCTTGGTGCCAGAACTTCTGGCTCAAAGCATATCCAAGGTCATGCGGTTCTTGGATACCAATGTTTACGTAGCCTATAGGGACATTGTCTTCCTTGAGGCAAATAGCGTAAGCATAGCCACGCTCGGCCTGATAGACAGGTGCATATCGCTGCTCATAGAAAGCCTCTGCCTCTACCAAGGAGGTCACAGGAAACCATGGTAAGAAGCGGTTAACTATTGGATCCCTAAGGATGGCAAACAGAGCCTCAAGGTCACTAGAGGTAAAACGACGTAGGATGAGTCGCTCGGTTTCTATTGTCGGTGTATTGCTCATACGCAGATCATTTTCCTGTTTAGACAAAGAGAGGAGAAGAACTGATGATCTTACTGGGGCGGGCGTAGGTCACCAGATAGTACATTGGCTCGCGACGTTTTGACGCATACTTTTTGGCTTGTGCCTGTACTTACTCACAAATATCTTTCAAAACGGCGCAAAGCACTTGTCTCTCATGAGCGTGATATATAAGCCGCTTAACATCTTGGGGCGGGCGCTGCTCTCGTTACATCACGTCAGTCCGTGCTGCCATGTAATAGCGCCAGATCTTGCTTATGGCAGGCTAGCTGTACCGCCAGCAACCAGCTCTTAGCAAGCGAGGCTGCTACAGGGCTTAGCGGGTACAAAGCAGTATAGCCTAAAGCTAACACGCTCAGAGGAAATAGGGGGTAGGGCGGCAGAGAATAGGGCGTAGGCTCAAGTCTCGTGCCTAACTGTGGTCTTGCCTGCCTGTTTTGCTTGAGCACCTGCACCTGCCTGCACTGACACCTGTTTGAGTGGCTTAATGCCACCAGCTGGCTGGTATGCCTCGTAAGCTAGTCACCGTAACTCCCAAGCCCGCTATAGCCTTAGGCAGCCTTACGGGACTGAGACAGACTACTCAGTAGCACTACAGGCTATGCTTAGAGACAGCGCCTATTTGCCCTCGATAGCAGCGCACCGGCTGTGCTGCACTAACCACCTCACATGCTTACAGGCAAACTGGCAGACTGGCCATAATGGATCTAGCACCACATAACGGCAGCCCTTGAGGCCATAAACCAACTTACAGCTCGACAGCTCATCTGCTCATTGTTGCCCAAGCACTCCGAGCTCAGTCTACCATCTAAGCAGCACCACTTACTCCACAATCTACTCACACTCAGAAACTGACCATGCCTCCAGCCCCAAAACCATATAACATCCACGGTCATGGCCATCAGTCACCCAAGGATGTCTCCAGCCCCAGACATGGCATCAGCAGCTGCTGTGTCAGCTGGTGGCGACGACAAATTTTAAAAAATACACACAACCAATACTCCCACCACCCGACTTCGCATAAGGGGTATTATGTTAAATTCTAGTAGCAGGGGTCTAGGTGGGGCTGGGGCCCTGTGGATCCTGTGAATGCGGCCATACGGCTGGTGGCTGGAGACATCTTTGGGTGGCTGTAAGTCTGATCGTGTTCGTTATGCACAATGGTTATGGCGACCTTGGGTCTGACCTCATAGCTGCTCCATGTAATACATGCACCGCATGGCTGCGGTGATTACTAAATAAGGACTAAGGTTGAGCTGGAGGCATATCAGGCTCTGGGTGACTATGATCAAGCTGGTGGTGATTTTGAGGTTAGCGACTTAGACCTAAAAGGCCTAAGAATTAAGATAGCCCAGAACACACCAAGCTGCCACCAAGGCTTTCGTGCGTGCAACATGTACGCATACGCATGAGCCATATCAAGGAGCACTGCACAGCGGTATATAAGCACAGTTAGCTAAGGCTAACTTGGTATATATGGCTCAGTAGGGGCCTACTAAGCTGTTTTTGGCTTATTTATGCGCTTTTGGCTGCTTGTACAAGTAAGAAATGGCTTATATATGGGGTTTAGAGGACAAATGGCTTGCTAGGAGCCATGTCTTAGCCACAGAGGCCTTAGTGGCATAGCAGCATAGCGCTGGTATTGGTACTGCTGGAGCGAGCACGATGTTGGTCTCTTGCAGTACCATGAACACTGTGCCAGCCAGTGCAGTATTAGCTTCATCATGCTTACTACGAACAGACGCCACTGAGTTGGTACCTTAGGCGCAGATGGCTGAAGGCAGATCTGCTGAAATGAGATCTTAGCGTTCGGTACTCATCTGGGCCGTAAATCAGCCTACATTTAGCAGCGCCCGCCCCAGATCAGGATTTTTTGCAAGATTTCGGCTTATTTATAAGCTTTTAAGCTAGTTAAGCGCTTTTACGACGTTTTGAGCGATATTTGTGACAACTACAGGCAAACAACAAAAAGCATGCGTCAAAACGTCTCTGGTTTTCTGGAGCCTATTCCCTATAACGGTACCCATACTCATCTCCCAGCTAGAGCGAGATTGACAGCGACCGCCCCTACCCTTACCTTTACCCTTGACCCTACCTCGAACACTCAGAGGGGTTGACACGGATCTGTAGCATCTAAATGACATTGACCGTGCCCGCTTCCCTTAGAAAGCACCAAGCTATACATGCACCTTGGGCTATAACGGTATGCCTTAACCACTGGTAAGACGTCAGGCGTCGCAATACTACCTATCACAAACTTCGTATCAGGAGACAGGCACCGCAGGTTGCTCTCGCTTTCGATATTTCAGGCCAAGCTCAGCCATAAGCTTCCTTGCTGTCTGATCGCAGATGTAAATGCCTCCCTTGCGAAGCTCCTGTGCCATAACAATACGACCTACACGACCATTTCGCTGTTCGTAGATCTTAAGCATGCTCTTTTTAACCTCAGCATACTTATCAGGCCGAATGCTCTTTTGTTCGTAGAACTTCAGGCAGGTGGGATTCAGTTCACAGGCTTGGAGAACGTAAGTCTTCTTGCTGGTAGGAAATTCGCGCCTTAACTCAAGATAGATCCTGTATCGTGTGTCAGTATCTACTTCTTGGCTAAGGCCTGAGCTTTTTTTAGGAAGCTGATCCTCAACTTCGACAGCTCTCTAAAGCGTTGGTACGAGGCAACCTGAACATCCAATGGCAGTTTATCGAAACCTTCTGAGTACACATCGATAAAAGGCGGCCGACCAGCGCCACCACCGATGTAGTTACCCTCTGCATCTAAAAACTTTGCGGCCGGATGCCCCTGAAACTGGCATGGCTTGTTTGCAGCCTTCTTAGAGATTTGAGATGCGGCTTCACAATTCGGATTATCAATGTCAGCCAGCACCTCTCCACTAACTCCAACACTGGAAGAAATAGTCCCAGCTGTGGACTGTTGAGCAGCTGCGGTTACGCCAACCTGCTCTTTACCAGCACCACTGCCATCAGAAACAAGCTCAGCAGACACGATGTCTTGACGCAACTGAGCCTCATCTTCAGCCAATATAATATGGATCTGCTGTTTATTGGCCTCGACCGCAGCCTTATTACGCCCTACCTTTTTACTGTGGTACGCATGCGGTGTAACTACGGCTCTGCCGAATTTGCGAGGTTTGTCGGCTACCAAGTTAAGCTCCTTATGGGGCATAATCATCCACATCCAGCACAGTGCTCTTTAGGCCTTTGGTTCAGCGCTTAGGCTTTTGACTCACGTACCTACCCTCAAGAATCATCAGTCAGGCTACTGTAACCTACTACTATCCTCTACAGGTATAAGCTTAGGCTCAAGGTACCTAAGATACAGGCTCAGTAGTGCTGTCGTATGTCGCTCCTATGCGCCTCACCAGTATACATTGAGCCATTGAGCAATAAGGGCAGTTACCTTATAACAGCGCCCGCCCCTGTAACCCCATATTTGGGCTCACTTATCAGATTCTAAGCTAGTAAAGCGTTTTGCGGCTTAACGCCGTCGCTGGCTTTTCGCACTAACTAAAGCTATGCTGTCTCTGATACCTATACAGGTCTGACAGTAGCAACAGATTACTCGGTAATTTAGTGGTAGCTCCAAGGTTTAGAGCTTGTTGATAGCCAGCAGAGGCAGTTTTACTTACTTAAGAGCTCCTCTAACTTCTTCCTGACGATCAACTCCTTGGTTCCCTCGTCTAAGGCCTTAGTACGCTCTCTGAGCTCGGCCTTAACCTTACTCAACTCTGCTCTCTTTTCTTGCAAACGAGCTTGGGCACTATCTAAGGATTTCTCCAGTGTAGGAGCAATTCCAAGTACTTCATCAGTTAAGTACTTATCAGCCCAAGAAGCAAATACCCGAACCTCATCTAACTTAGTATTAAGTCGATGGTACAGGGGCGGGCGCTGCTATAGACAATGACTTTGAGTACTGGGACTTAGGTGCCTATACGGCCTATCAGGCCGGTAGCCTGACCTTAGTTGGTGATCTCAGCTACACTGCTGTGGATAATGACTTGTCAGGCATGACAAACCTAGGCTCAGTATCTGCTACCAGTGACAGCACCAGCCTTAGCCTTGGAGTGACATCAAAGCTAGACTTTGAGCTTAATGATCTCACACTGTCGCCTCATGTGGGCTTACGCTACAACCATATTGAGGTAGTAGATGACTACGATGTTACTGGCAAAGGAGGCCAGCAATACTCCAGCTTTACCGCGCGCAGTATGGATGTCATCTATATTCCTTTGGGAGTTATGCTGAGTACGGAGATCACATCGGCCGAGTGGACGGTACAGCCTGCCTTAGATCTCACGGTGACGCCGATCTTCGGCGATCATGATCTAAAAGGTGATGTACGCTGGAGTGGTATAGCCGATCGCGTCTATCCAACTGTAACCGAGGTCTTAGATGAGCTCACCTACAGTGCCAGCTTAGGCCTTGAGGCTTCGTCCATTAGTGGCATCAGCTTAGGCTTAGGGCTGAACTACACTGGATCTAGCCATACAGACGAATTTATCGTGCAAGCTCATGCCAGCTTAATCTTTTGAGTGCCACACAGGAAAACCTATAACTTTACCGATAAAGCCATATTTTTGCTATTAAGTGCATTTTTAATCAAAAATCCAAAGTTTTTGCTATTGATTGCATAAACTTTGGAAATTGCTCTCTTTGTGCTACGATTTCCCTGTCAGGATAAAGGAGTAACGGTAACAGGGGGTGTCATTATGATCAAATCGCACAAGCTCAAAAACCGAGAGAGTTACTTAAGTAAGCTCATTGCCTTCCAAGACACCGAGCCAGTAAAGATCGCCACTGGTATTCGCCGTTGCGGCAAATCCAGCCTTCTTCAGCTGATGATCCAGCATTTGCTGGACACAGGTGTTTCTGCAGAACAGATCCTGAGCGTAAATTTTGAGTCTTTTGCTTTTCGGCACATGACCGCAGATGGGCTCTACCAGTACGTTAAGGAACGGGCCTTACCAGATAAGCGTATGTACCTGTTCTTTGATGAGCTGCAGCACCTCGAGGCTTGGGAAGAGGCGATCAATGCCTTTCGTGTTGACTTGGACTGCGACATCTACATCACTGGATCAAATGCCTACCTCCTCTCCTCTGAGTACTCCACCTACCTGTCAGGTCGGTGCGTGGAAATCAAAATGTTGCCTCTATCTTTTCAGGAGTTTTTGGCTTTCCATGACTTTGAAGTTGAGGAAGTTAATAGCGCATGGAGTGGCACATTGAGCGAGCCTCGTAGCCAAGCGTTCGATCAAGACGGAAACAGGTATGACCTACGAGAGGTATTTGATGCCTATATGCACTTTGGAGGGATGCCTGGGATAGCAGATATTGGTCTCGATCAAGAGCGAGCTTTGCTTCTTTTGGACAGCATCTATTCGACAGTGGTGGTACGGGACATACTGGAGCGCGAAAAAAGACGCGGAATGCGGCAGATCACTGACTCTACACTCCTGCGTAAGATCGTGCTCTTTCTTGCTGACAACATCGGCAGCAATATCTCCCTCTCTTCCATCGGCAATACCCTAATTAACGCAGGGTTAATGGAGCAAGATAGCGGCAAACGCAAAGGAGTACCTAGCCCTCACACCATCCAATCTTATGTCACTGCGCTGCAGGAAAGCTACTTCTTCTACGAGATCAAGCGCTTCGACATTAAGGGCAAAGAGTTCTTGCGCACCCTAGGAAAGTACTACATTGTGGACATGGGGCTGCGTAATTACCTGCTTGGTTTTCGCAATCGTGACAGTGGCCATGCCCTTGAGAACGTGGTCTATTTTGAGTTGCTGCGCCGTGGTTATGACGTAGCTATTGGCAAGATCGACAATCAAGAGATCGACTTCATAGCGACCAACACTGATGACAAACTCTACATACAAGTGACTGAATCCATGCTCAGTGAGGATGTCCGCAAGCGTGAGTTAGCGCCACTGCAAAAGATCCGCGACAATTACCCTAAGTTAGTGCTGTCACTGGATCAAGGTCTTGATGCCTCTTATGAGGGGATCAAGTCGCTCAACCTGATTAACTGGTTACTGAGCAACTAGCCCTTGCATGCTGGTGGTACTGAAGGTCTCACGAGTGCACTTCTTAGGGCCTCTTATCAATCCAACAAGTCTCGCTGTAATCGAAGCTCCACTGACCACCTTGAGGCTTTATCCTGCCGCAGTCTCATGAACGCTCATGAGACTATCGCGGCATTCTGCGTAAGCAGCGCCCGCCCCTATCCCCTATATCTCTGCTGTTATGCTACATCCAAAGAAGGGTATAGCACTGGGGCGGTCAGCTGTTATCTACGCTATTTGGCAGGCTGCAAAGGCCCATAGAAGAAAGAAGCAGTAGCTCCGCCATCCATTAAGAAGTCTGAACCAGTAATGAAAACACCACGATCTGACAAGAGTAGCTCTGCTACATTTGCCACCTCGTCAGCCGTGCCGGGCCGACCTGCTGGACACTTAGCAAACATATTTTTGTAAAAGTCGCCACGTGGGCCATTAAACTCGTCGATTGCCAGAGGAGTGACAATGATGCCAGGTGAAATCGAGTTAATACGTGCCCCACGCTCACCCCACTTAACAGCTTCGGCCATAACCCGCTTAACGTTGCAGCGTTTAGCCATTTGGTAGGCATGCAGAGTGTCTCTGATGTTCTTACGACTTGAGATCTTATTCATGGCGAGACTTAATAAATAAGTCGATTGTGGCCAGCCTCACGATGCGCTCAATGGTGCGCTTTGAGACCGGCGGATAGCCTAAAAATGGAGGATTGTGCTCCTCTAGGCTCCTGTATATCGCCGCAGCAGAAATACTCTGACCCTCAGACTGGATTTGCGCCAGAAGCTCCTTCACGTAAGGCAAAAATAGCTTACCTGGGGAGCGGTTGTATGGGGACTTGCGATGAGGATGCATGTCTTCCAGCTGCACACTGCAAACCAGAGCTTTTGCGACTGAACTCCGAGAGAGTCCAACTATCTCAGCTATTTTGCTGTTAGACAAATTCTCATTCAGCTTAAGCTCTCTAATTTCACGAATTTGATCGATTTTTAGCACGTTTCTATCCCTTTTAGCTAACTCCTGCTACTTGCAAGCACTAATCACCATAACTTGGCCATGATGTGACGAGCGCCCGCCCCTATTACCTGTTATTATCCCATCATAACAGTAAAGACTAACTACTGGCGCATGGAGACTGGACTGTTGCGACGGTTGGCATAACGCTCTGCGCGTAAAGGCACATAGACACACCACACGCCACACCGAACTGAGCTTTATTACCTCTTTGCTCACCGTAAGCCTAAGACTTGGCTTCTAGAGCTAACTATCTATGGCTTAAAGCCCCATCGCACCATTTGCGTCAGGCTCCACCCCCGAGTATGCTTATAACAGCACCAACAAGGTAGCTATTAGCTATCTTCTTTGTGAGTTTTTGTTCAGCGAGGTTGCGTCTGTGTCCGTCTACAGCATTGATTTCCCTAATGATAGTCCTGATGGAGTCTTCATCCTCAGCAGCATCACCATGCCCATGATCTTCCTCTACATTCCAAGGGGCAAAGCTAAAGATGCAGCCGCAAGTGAGGAGATCCACGACAAAACTCGTGGCGTCTACATTCTCTATGGCAAAGGCGAGATCTATGTGGGGCAAACGAAACGCGGGGTAGATCGCATCAAAGATCACGAAATCGGCAAAGATTTCTGGGAATGCGCCCTACTCATGCTGGCACCTCCTCAAAACTTCGACCTCAATATCATCTCCTGTCTCGAAGCCTTTGCCATCGAGCGCCTTAAACGTGATGGTAAGTTTAAGGTCACTAACACACAGGTGCCAAACTACACCCCTGCCAGCTATAGTGAGCGGCAGAACGCTATGGCCTTCTTAGAAAAGTTCTGGTTCTTTACTAACTTCATCGGGCTGCGCCCTCTTGCTGACTTTGAGCCGCCATTAGTGGTCATATCAGATCAGCAAACACAATCTCAGAACAAGCTCACAGACACTACCACCAACACTGGCAATATCGATGGAAATGATATTGCGCCTAATCCACAACCAGACGAGTCTGTACCAGTCGCTATAATAGAAGAAGAGGTAGAGGATAACAGCGAACTCAAATTCTACATGACCCGTCGTAAATTGGTGGCCACCATGGTGATCCGCGACACTGTGCGCAATGGCCAATGTTACAAGGAATATGTGGTCTTAGCGGGCTCACAAGTGGATATGAGCCATAAGGTCATTAACTCCGACAGGCTCAATCAGTTACGCCGTCACGCCATTGAGCAGGGCTTCCTCTATCCTGAGCCTACATCTGAGCCATTAGAGACAGAAGAGCAGCCACCACAGCTCTATCGCTGTCAGCGTGATTTTGCTTTTAGCTCATCTAGCGCAGCCGCAAACTTTGTGGCCGGTGGTTCGTGCAGCGGTATGGCCTTATGGGTAACGGCCAATGGCTGTTCCTTAGGTGAGCTCTATGGTACTCAAAATGAGTTTGAGTATGCGGATAACTATGCCGTGCCAACAGAAAACAATACCGCCAATACAGCCAGTGATGTAGCTACTCAGGAACACGACACCACTGACACCACTGGGTTGGAAAAGGCCACTGAGGACACCAGCTCGGAGGCAAACCACAGCTCGGCTCAGTCTGTGCCTGATACCGTTCAAGATACGGCGTTGGATCAGGTGGTCTTTTCGCTTAAGAAGCCAAGCAAACATTTGGTAGCGCAAATGGTAGTACGCAATGGGAAGTACGTGGTACTAAAGGGCTCTCACATAGATCTCGATACCCCGATCATCCTTGGTAGTGGGCAAAAATATTACAAGAGCGGCCAAGAGCGCAACAATATGCGTCAACAGCTACTGGTAGATGGCTCCATCATACGTGACGATAGTGGTTGCTATGTGCTCAACGAAGATTACGTTTGCGATAACCCTTCTTCTGCTGCCACTTTTGTCGCAGGAGGAAGCCGTAATGGCAAAAAAGATTGGAAAGCAGCTGATGGCCGCAGCTTGGGAGATTTTCTCGACAGCAAAGCCAAAAAGAGTAAGAGCAGCTGACAGCATGGTCAGTCGTATTCCTATCTGACCGGACTTTCAGAGCTCAAAGCTCCATCCTATGGCATTGGTTACGAATGAGACAAAGGGGTAATAGTCGGAGCTAATCTGGATGGTGGGACTGATGAGGCAGCTCTAAACTACCCGATTAACTGGCTGCTGAGCGACTAACCATTAACCAGTGACCAGCGCCCGCCCCCTATTTGCTGTTATTAGACCATAATCACCGTCAAGGCTGACTCAAAGAACATGATGGCTGGACAAGAGGAAGGACGCTCTGCAAATAAAGACTCGTAGTCACACTGAACTGCACTTTCTTCCCTTGATCGCCGTAAACCTAGGTCTTAGCTTTTAGCGCTAACCATGGCCTTAAGCACCATTTGCGTCATGCTCCGCCCCCGAGTATGCTTATATCAGCACCAGCAAGTTAGCTATCAGCTATCTGCTTTGTGAGTTTTGTTCAGCGAGGTTGCGTCTATGTCCGTCTACAGCATCAATTTACCAAATGATAGCCCTGATGGAGTCTTTGTCCTCTGTGATAGCACCCTACCTCTTAAAATCGACTCTCCTGTATCTGTCGCTGTCATAGAAGAGGAGGAAGAGGATGAGGACGAAGATAACAGTGAGCTCAAATTCTACCTAGCCCGCCGTAAATTAATGGCCACCATGGTAGTGCGCAACACAGTACGTAATGGCAAATGTTATAAAGAGTACGTAGTTTTAGCGGGCTCACAAGTGAATATGAGCCATAAGGTTCTGAACTCCGACAAGCTCAACAAATTACGCCGTCGCGCTATTAAGCAAGGTTTGCTCTATCCCGAGCTACCATCCGATCCAATGGTGGCCGAAAAGCACCCACCTCAGATCTACCGCTGTCAGCTTGATTTTGCTTTTAGCTCACCTAGTGCGGCCGCAACCTTTGTGGCAGGAAGTGCGTGTAATGGTAAGGTCTTGTGGGTAACAGCCAACGGCTATACCTTAGGCGAGATCTTTGGTTCTCACGACGAGCTTGCAGCAGAAAAGCAAGATGCAACCGATGCAACCACTGTAAGTGAAATACAAGACGATCACAACAACGCTGACACCACTAAGTTGGGACAGGCCAGTGAATACGATTACAATGAGAATACCGGCCTAGAAACAAGCTCAAGCTCAGGTTTGCCCCTGCCAAAACCTGACTCTGCCCAAGATATTACGTTGGCTCATGTAGTCTTTTCGCTTAGAAAGAAAAGCATACAGTTCATAGCACAAATGGTGGTGCACGATGGGAAATACGTGGTGCTAAAGGGCTCTCACATAGATCTCGACACTCCGATCAACTATGGCAATGATCCAAAGTATTACAAGAGTTGTCAAGAGCGCAATAATATGCGTAAACAGCTACTGTCAGAAGGAGCCATCATACGTGACGATAGCGGTCGCTATGTGCTAAACGAAGATTACGTTTGCGATAACCCTTCTTATGCCGCCACTTTTGTCGCAGGAGGAAGCCGTAACGGTAAAAAAGATTGGAAAACAGATGATGGCCGCAGCTTGGGAGAAGTTCTCGGCAACACAGCCACAAAGAAAAAGAGCAAATAACAACCCCTTGCAACCGAACTGTTGCTAGAGACTAAGGCCTAAGGACGTAAAACCTTAGATCAAGCTTCAGGGGCGGGCGCTGTCATGCTGTTATAATTCGTAATATAACTGACAGGGCATTGTCCTTGGTATCTGCTGGCTGTAGTACAAGGCAGCACAGCCAATCACTTATGAGGCGTATCAATTATGACTACAGCTAAGCCAACAAAAACCAAGCACTTCATTCCTCAGGCAGTTAAGACTGAGATATTGGAGAAGCTTGCCTCAGGGAAAATGACAGTTGATCAAGCTGCTCAGCACTATCACGTTGCTAGGGGAAGTATCTACAGATGGGTTAACTTAGCGAATGACGCTCCTTCAGCTAAAGCAGGTGCCTCTTTGCCTAAGGAGACACGTACTGCGATTAAGCAAGGTACTATGCCTCCACTCCCAGAGGTAGGAGCAATCGATGAGAAGGGCTCTATGACGCTGCTGCTCTTGGGGCAACGATACGGCTTTGACTCACCTATTTTCTGTGAGCTTTGCCGAAAGGAGGGCGTCATGGTTGAAGATATCAAGCGTCTTGATGACTGGTGCAAAGCCACCAAGAACAAGGTCGTATTCGACCAGCCTTTTAGATTCACTATCGATGAGCTCGCAGAGCAGAACAAGGGGCTCAAAGACCAAGTTGCTACGTTGAGTGTTATCATGCAGGAGATCGATAACGTCAAGTCTGGGCAAGATAGTGCATTGGCCAAATACGCTAAGGAAGTGCTGCTAAAAAAAGGGGATAGCGATTCATTAGATGGTGATGCTCAAGCAAGTGGTAAGAGCACCCAATATCTAATGGATCGCAAGCAGATCATTTCCCTGATCAGCTACCTTACAGGCAAGTATAAGGTATTGACCGTGGCTCAGGCTTGTATGTTAGCTGATGTCAGCAAATCCACTTACTATGCTTGGTTGCAGCTAGGTGAAGATGGTGGTGTTGATCGGCGATTCGGTCACAATCCTAACCGTAAGCCACCTTCTTGGGCACTGCCTCAAACGACCATAGAACAAGTCAAAAGCGTTATCTGCCGCCCTGAATATGCAGATATGAGCATTCGTCAGATCTATTACAGCGAACTAGCTCAACATCGCAAGTACTGCTCGCTAAGTACCATGCATCGCATTGCTGCTCAAATGAGATCTGATGGCATATATCAACATAAACGGAGGAGATCCCGTAAAAAGCCGCAAGGCTAGTGACGCTCTCGACCTCAACACCCCGCTACTCCAACGGGAAAAGCGCCCAAAGCTGGCCAAAAATCCGCTGTGCAGTGGCTCAACCTTTCAACCAGTTCAGAGGAAGATCTCTATGGCAAAGAAAATAAAAACTTCTTATGCCCCTGAGCTTAAGGCTGAAGTAATTCGGCTGATTCAGGATAAGTCGCTTACTGTCGCACAAGCCTCGAAAAAGTACGGCATTCCCACTCAAACGCTCTACTCTTGGGCACCTAAGAGCGGAATAAAGAAGCTGAGTCGTAAGAAAATAAAGACTATCCGTAGCCAAAAGATTCCAATTTGCCCGCATCTTACTGGTGTTCCTAAGAGCACTGAGATTCATCTTGTCGCGGCGGCTATGGATGAGGGTTTTGATAGTACGAGTTTTCTTGAACTCTGCCGCAAATACTCAGTACAAGCAGACGATGTTCGTCAGATTGTGGACTGGGGCAATCAGTATGGTGGCCAAGGCTTAGGTTTCACAGGCGCTCTTGAGGTATCTATTTCTGAGATGCGGCACAAGATCCGAGAGTTAAGTGATACCGTTGCTGAGCAACAAGCGATCATCTTTGAAATGGGCAAGTCCAAGGACTATCAAATCTCTGCCCTTGCTCAATATGCGGATCTTGTTCTCTCAAAAAAAGCCAAAGTGATCTACAGGGAATAAAGGCTAGCTCGAGCAACTCTAGCTCCGAGCTTCCTGTAGATCACAAAACTGTGCTGAGCCTTGTCGCTTATCTCGTGGATGAAGCTAAGCTTTCGATAGAGCAGGCCTGTGATCTAATCGGTGTCAGTCGTAGCGGCTTCTATTTCTGGCATTACAGAGGGGATGATTGTGACGTGGATCGTCGCAAGATATACAATCCAAATCGCAAGCCGCTGCCTTGGGCACTGCCACCAACGGTCGTAGAACAGATCAAGAGCGTTCTCAGTCGCCCTGAATATGCCGATATGAGCGTTCGTCAGATCTATTACAGCGAACTAGCTCAACATCGCAGATACTGCTCGTTGCGTACCATGAATCGCATTGCAGCTAAGATAAGAGAGCCTGACGAAGAGCTGCACTGGTGGAAGAAATTCCGTAAGAAGCCACAAGACTAGTCCGCAAAGCTATTAATGCTTTCGACCTCAATACCCCAGCCTCTACAGCGAGAAACGCTCCGGAGGCTGGCCGAAGCTGGCCCAAAATCCGCTATGCAGTGGCTCGAACTCTTAACCAGTTCAGAGGAGGACAACTATGGCAAAGAAAGCAAGAACTTCTTATGCCCCTGAGCTTAAGGCTGAAGTGATTCGGCTGATTCAGGATAAGTCGCTTACTATTGCGCAAGCATCGGAACAGTACGGCATTCCTGCTCCAACGATCTACGCTTGGGTACCAAAGAATGGGCTGAAGAAGCTAAGTCGTAAGCAACTTCAGGCTATCCAGAGCCAGAAGATTCCACCTTGTCCTCACCTGTCAAATGTCTCTAGAGCAATTGAGAACAAACTGGTGGCAACAGCTATGGCAGATGGCTTTGAGGATCGTGATTTTTGTGAGCTTTGCCGCAAACACTCAGTACAAGTAGACGATGTCCGTCAGATTGTGGATTGGGGCAATAAGTATGGTGGCCAAGGCTTAGGCTTCACAGGCGCTCTTGAGGTATCTGTTTCTGCGCTGCAGCAACAAATAAAGGAATTGAGCGATACTGTTGCTGGGCAACAGGCGATCATATCTGAAATGGGCAAGTCCAAGGATCGACAACTCTCTGCTCTTGCTCAATATGCGGAGCTCGTTCTCTCAAAAAAAGCCAAAGTGATCTACAAGGAGTAAAAGCTAGCTCGAGCAACTCTAGCTCTGAGCCTCCTGTAGATCACAAAACTGTGCTGAGCCTTGTCGCTTATCTCGTGGATGAAGCTAAGCTTTCGATAGAGCAGGCCTGTGATCTAATCGGTGTCAGTCGTAGCTCTTTCTATTTCTGGCAGTCCAAAGGGGATGATTGTGACGTGGATCGTCGCACGCTTCCCAACCCAAATCGCAAGCCACCTTGGGCACTGCCACAGAAGGACATAGAACAGGTTAAGAGCGTTCTCTGCCTCCCTGAATATGCAGATCTGAGCATTAAGCAAATCTACTATAAGGAGCTGGCCAAGGGTAGAAAGTACTGCTCTCTACGTACTATGCAGCGTATTGCGGCTAAGATGAGAGATAATGGCGAGTATCAGCATAAGCTGAAACGTTACCGCAAGAAGCCGCAAGGCTAGTGACGCTCTCAACCGCAATAGCCCGCTACTACAGCGGGGAAAGCTCCCGAATCTGGCCAGAGATAGCCAAAGAATATGCTGTGCAGCGGCTAAAGCTCTCAACCAGTTCGGGACATTGCGAGGAGCTCACTTACTTAAGGAAATTGAGATCGTAACGGAAGCCCATCTTCACATCCCAGTATTGGAGATGGTCTCCGTACTCACTGCCTGGACGGTTTTCGATGGCTCGATTAAACGAGAGGTAAGCCAATAAGCCCGCCAAAGGCCCGCTCTTTGGCATATAAACGGCTGCGATGTTGAAGTCGTAACCATCGATCGGCACCTGTTTAGACTTGTCCTCATAGCCATGGCTATAGATTGGAGCAATCATCAGTCTGAAGTCATATGGCAGCTTAAAAGCAGTGGTCAGCTGGTAGATCTGCATCTCCTCAAAGTTATTAGGGATGGTGTTGTTGAATGGATCACCAATATCAGGGTCATACACCTGTCCCATGGTCTTGTGGTCGAGATAGGCTGCACTAAAGCCGATACTACCCCAATCGCTGTGGTACATGATCGAGCCTTTAAAGAGATTGGCGGTACCATCAGGCCAGCTACGCATAGCCAGCTCTTTGGTATCACCCTTAGCCTCTACATAGCCATAGCGCAGCTCAGTGGTGATCTTCTTTCCTTGACCCAAGTTAAAGCTGTTTTCCAGCTGAGTCATGACCTGAGTCTGCACATCCTCTTGGTATCCACCACCAGTAGACCAGCGCCAATTGTCACCATAGAAGCTCACAGCTAAGATGTTATTAGCTTTTTGCTCGTCATAATCCATCGAGGCCGGATTGAACACACCTTCATTACGGAAACCACCCTGCATAGCGCTGGCAGCAATGAAGATCTCATTACGCCATACGGCCCAGATATCCATGAAGTCAGTTGGGGTCAGGTATAAGAGCACACCTTGAGAGGCCGAAGGCAGTGGACGATTGGAGTTAGCGGTCAGTACAGGCACATAGTATGGCAAAGCTCCATAGTCATGATCCGTGATGAATCTACCAGCCTTGATCAGACCATAGTCACCCAGCTTAAACTTCAGTGCAGCAGTGGCATAACCAAAGCTATCGCGATCGTGTAAGTACAAACGAGTATAGAAGTTAGGATCCTCGTCGATACGCTGCGTCCAGAATCCACCTGCCTCTACACCAACCACATCGTTAAGCCAACCAGAGTCGTACTCCAGCAAAAAGCTTTGTACCCAAGCGTAGACAGAGCCATACTCTTCACCTGAGCTTGGTTTTTGGGCACGACGAAAGTCGTTTCTTAAGCGAAGACGTAATTGCTGCTCGGTATCGACATAGGCATTAGCAGCCTGTGCTGTTGCTACTACGGTTGAACAAGACCAAGCGGCTAGGCATACAGCAGTGCCCGCCCCTAAAGCTTTTAGACTACGCAGATTCAACTTCGACACTACAACATTCTCTTCGCTCTTTGCCAGACACCAAGACACAAATCCATTAAGGGCCCATAAGGCTTGCCCTGCATGCGACTTCCTTATAGGGTTTACCACTGCACCAGAAATTCAGGCCATTAATCCCTCCTAACCCAACTGTAACCCTGCTTGGTATTACTACCCTGTACCCTGTGGCCTAAGAGCAATCACTTCTGAGCACACGTAATTTAGCGTGATCTAGGTAAGCTATAGGCCAGTGACAAAAATTATTCCGCTTAGTTTACCCTAGATACTCGAAAAATCTGAGTTTCCATGCAAATTAAATACAAAAAAGCTTCAAATGTATGGATATGGTGCAAGGGCTCTCTGATTCCTAGCTCTCAACGGCCTTTTGCTGCCTAGGTATATGGTGCAACCACCTTACTCAATATCAAGCTCAGCTCAGCTCAGCACAGCTAGGCAGGCGTCGAGTTTTGCCGGTTTTATAACCATATGAATCTAGCGTCTAAGTAGGTCAGGTAGCGTTAATGAAAGGGGCGGGCGCTACTATTGCGAGCAAGCTTGGCGAATCTGAAGGCCACCAAAGCCAAGGAAGATAAGGCCTCTAAGGCCGCTAAGGCTAAGGCCACAATTGAGGCAGTCTGTCCTTGAAAGTCCCAGCGGAGCTTTGCGCAAATTCTGCAAAACCTCTGCTAAAAATGTGTTTAAGGCTGATACTTTAGACTGAGTTTCCGTGCAAGATCTGACAATGTGTTCATTGACAAGGCGTGTGACTGTGCTAAGTTAGACTCCAATACAACTTGGTTAACTTTGGTTTTGGCAAAAACAACGTTAAGCACCGTAAGGTGCTTGGTCTGGCAGCTCTGCCTGCAATAACTACTGCGCCTGAGCGCTGTGGCTTTGGGCAGCTTGCCGCTTTTTGTTGGTATTTGCCTATGTCTTCTACTGTTTCCAAACAGACGCAGATCGCGCTCTACATTGTCTTTGCCATCCTTATGATGGCTTTGGGCTCTTCGGATTCCTTGCGTGGCGTTTTTGCTCCAATCTTTGAGGAGCACTTCACCTTAAGCGCCAGTGACCTGTCTCTGATCATCACCGTCAGCTACGTCGGTAATCTGGTTTTCATGCTGCTCGGCACCAGAATTTCCGATGCCTTTGGCCTGCGTATGGTCTTTATTGCGACCATGCTCCTCTGGATGGCGGCTTTAGCTCTCTATCTGCTCACCGATAACTTTATCTTGCTCTTAGGCGGAATGTTCTTTGCCATGGGCGCATCTACCCTACTCAACATCATGTTGAACCTGATGTCGCCATTCCTCTTTGCCGCCCCTGGCATGATCCTCAATACCCTGTTCTTCACCCAAGGCATTGGTACTACCTTTACCCAGAGCGTGATCAGCTCCTCGGTGGATTCCTTTGTCGACTGGAAGCTGGTAAACGGCACACTGCTGGTCATGGGAGCTGTGGCTGTATTGGCTTTTGCCTTCTTAAGCCGTGGTATTAAGGGCCTTAATCGCGATCACCTCAACGGCTCTAATGCCCCTACTGACACCGCTGGCTCAGATGCCACATCAGGATCCGCCCCAAAAGTCCGCTATTCAGAGATCTTACGTGCCCCTGCCTTCTGGTTCTTCTTCCTCTGTTTTGGCTGCTACTTCGTAGGCGAGCACGGCATCATGAACTGGATGAACATCTACTTGATCCGTGGCCAAAACTTTACTGCCGCCGACGCCGCCGTATTCCCAGCTCTCTTCTTTGGTGGTATGACCTTAGGCCGTTTACTGCTGTCTAAGCTAGTAGATAAGGCTGGCATCATGCGCAGCCTGCGTTTGTGCTTCATCTCCGGCACAGTGATCTACGTTATTGCCTTTGTCTTTGGTGGTAACGCTTACTACCTCTTTGCCCTTGCTGGCTTTATGCTCTCGATCATCTACCCTACCATGATGCTGAGCGTACAGCTGTATTTCCCTGCCTACAACGCCGCTACTGCCACTGGTGTGATCATGAGCGTGGCCACCATCTTTGATATCGTGTTCAATGTCGTGTTTGGCTATGTGATCGAGGCGGTGGGCTATGACATCTCTATGAGTCTGATGCCAATTGCTATGGTGCTTGCTACCGTGATCTTCTTAGTCTTCGAGCGCATGCGCAGCTTACGTCTTAAGGACGATCTGGGAAAATAGCAACTTAGCTCCCACATGCGCTGAAGCTGAGCCGTATGGCCGAAAACATACCGAAAACATGTGGTACATACGGCTCAGCGCATACGGCCCAAGCCAATGTTTTCATGGCTGCCCTTACTACACCCAAATAATAAAGGCCGTGACGGTTAAACCGCTACGGCCTCTGTTAGGGGATGTTACTGAGAGCTTTCTCAGCTCTAAGAGATTCTGCTTAAGTGCCTATTTGCGCGCAGTGATTTTGGTACCACCAAAGACGCCTGACATGGACATGTGCTCTAACTGCTGATTAATGCTTTGTAGCTCTTCAGCCTCGAGCTTAACTTCAGCGGCCTGAGCATTCTCACGCACACGCTGGAGATTACGTGTACCAGGAATTGGTACAATCCAAGGACGCTGAGCCATTACCCATGCTAAAGCGATCTGTGCAGGGGTAGCCTGCTTCTTAGCTGCCAGATCGGTTAATAGCTTTAACAGCTGGGCATTTTGCTCGTAACTCTCTGGCTGGAATTGAGTCATCGAAGCACGGTAATCGTTACTCTTATTAAAGTGGGAGTCCTTGGTGTACTGATTGGACAGCAAGCCATTGGCTAAAGGCGAGAAGGCAACAAAGCCGATTCCCAGCTCCTCGAGCAATGGGAACAAAGACTCATGCCAACGAGCCATCATGGAATAACGGTTCTGGATGGCGCTAATTGGGCACACGGAATGGGCGCGACGAATATAGTCAGCTGGAGCCTCAGATACGCCCCAATACAGGATCTTGCCTTCTTTAATCAGATCCTTCATGGTCTCGGCCACAACCTCTGGCTCAACCTTTGGATCAGGACGATGCTGGTAGTAGAGATCGATGTGATCGGTGTGCAGCCGTTGTAAGGAGCCCTCTATAGCCTTACGAATGTTCTCTGGACGGCTGTCAGGGATCACTGGATAAGGGGTAACGTCGGAGCTGGTATCAAACGTTAATCCACATTTAGTGGCAATGACCAGCTGATTACGATATTCAGGTAAGATCTTGCCCAGCATATCCTCATTGTGATGAGGCTGCTCAGAAGTACCATAGACCTCAGCCGTATCCAAGAAAGTATGGCCCGCATCAATGGCTGCAACCACTACCTCTCGAAAATCATGCTCATTAAGGGCCGCACCATAAGCATGGCTTAAGCCCATACAACCAAAACCAATAGCTGAGACTTCTAGGCCCTGCTTGCCTAACTTACGCTTTTCCATGGGAATCTGTCCCTATTCCAAGAGCCCCAAACTGGGCTATACCAGTTTTACTCATGCACAAGCTCAGCTCTGCGCTGCGGCTGCTATGCAGCTATGCTGCGCTGCAGCCATGCTGTGCTGCAGCTATACAGCAGAGCTGACTGTGCTTTTTTAGGCTGCGCTCTTATTGAGCCATGTGGTCTAAGCCCTTATCCTTGAGCCACTGCCACAGCATATCTGCTAACTGCACATTGTTTTCCTCAGCAAAGAGGAAATGACTGTTACCATTAATACCGAGCTCTGGTAAGTGCACTACTGTAGCATCGCCGCCATGACGGTTAATGCAATCAGCAAAGAGACGAGCCATCTCTAAACGCACACGCCAGCTGTCCATAGCCCAGTTATCACTTGGCTCGGTCGCAATATAATCACCGTAGTAGATCACAATTGGGATCTGAGTGAGCTTCTTAAAGTCCTCAAGAGGCACTGCGGTGGCGCTTAAAGCACCAAATGGACTGATGGTATCCAAAGGCTCTGGAACTTCACCTTCAGGGAAGACAAAACCGCTGCCTGGCTCGTAGGACACTACAGCCTTGACGTTGGAGCTCTGCATAGCAGTATGCCAGCCAGGGCCGCCACCTTGAGAGTGGGTGATTAAGATACCGCCACCGATCTGATCCATGAGAGCTGCCATGCTGTGAGCAATCACCTGCTCATCATAGGCACCAGTATTTGGGGTGATCTGACGTAAGAATTGCTCTAATGCTCTCTCAGATTGTGGGAATTGGCTGTGAGCGTAGTATTCTGGCCATACGCCCATACGGAAATTGTCAAACCAGAACTGATCATCAGGAGTGGCCTTAATGGTTTCATCCACAGTGCTACGACCGGCACGGCCACGACGAGGTTGATCTACAAGATAGGTGCTATAGCCATGACGCAAACCTAAAGTGGCAAAACCATCACGGCCATCTGGAGTGCTTTCCCAAGTCTTAGCAGACTGACCGGCACCGTGTAAGAACACTAAAGGCAATTCGCGATGCTGTGCAGGGATTTGATAGGTGACATAGGCATGATCACCATGCAGGGTTTGGCCTTGGCTCTTTAATGGCTGTTGGTGATCGTAAGTGCCTTTGGCTTGTTTGACTGATCCGCCAACAAAGAAGCTACCTTGGTCACTTAACACTAATAAATTCTCAGCACCGGCATTCTGTGTCACTGGTGCTGTTTGGCTACATGCCGTGCATAACACCAGAGCTGTTGCCAGTAACGAGAGCTTGAGTTTTCCCATAGCCTAACATTCCATCTCTTCACGATAGATCAGCACTGAGCCTCTATGACACGCAACTAGCATTAGCGTGTAAGAGGCTCACACTGCGTTCTTAGCCAAAAGCTTAGATTATTGTCACCGCTGGGGCCATACCACCATCACGGCCAAACTAACCAAAATCACGGTTTAGCACTCTTTTCTTAGATCCAACAAGAGCTGCCTGCTATCCTATGCTGTAGCACCGCTAGGTAGCACTGGCAAGCTCTTATTGACGTTTTTGAGGGAATAGGAGGAGAGATCGTGAACTTCTTCACCGCTGACTTACACTTTGGTCACGCCAACATCATCAAATACTGCTCACGGCCTTATTCCTCGGTGGAGGAAATGGATCAGGCCTTAGCTGATAACTGGAACGCTACAGTCACTGACGATGACGATGTGTGGATCTTAGGTGACTTCACTATGAAAAGAGGCCAAGTCGCCCGTAATTATTTACTGCAGCTTAAGGGGCGCAAGCACTTAATCCTCGGCAATCACGATTACTTTGCTTTCAAACATCCAGAGCAGTGGCAAGACGTTTTGGTGGATATCATGCGCTATAAGGAGCTCAAACTGGGCTCGGGGTACACGTTCACCATGATGCACTTCCCGCTGCTCTTTTGGAATGACTCAGGTAAACCTCATAGCATCATGCTCTATGGCCATATTCACAGCATGCCATACTGCAATGCCATTGCAGGTAAGCTCTATAACGCCCTGAACGTGGGTGTGGACGTTTCTGGTTATAAGCCACTGTCTGAAAAGGAAGTGCTGGATAAGGTGAGTGAGCTCAATCAGACGCTACAGCGCAGTATTAATGGCCCTCAGCCCCTTTCGATGGAGGAAATTGCGCGTTTGGGGTATTAGCCCCAATGTACCCTTGTGGGGCGGGCGCTGGTAAGGTGGGAAGAAAGTCAGGAATAACTTACAGCCGCGACCCTCACAAGCGATCGTCCGAGCGTCGCGGCTGCATAGCCCAGTATGACTGACGGCTATACTGAACGCAGAAAGATGACTTAGATCATCTGGAAGCTCTTAAGCATTGGCAGCGTGATCTTGGTGAACTTATCCACCATCTCGCTGATCAGCTTACGCTTTTCCTTTTCGGCGGTAACTGGCTTACCGTCTTTGTTGAGCACGCTGTTGTGCTTCTGGATCTGCTCTAAAATTCGATCAGTGAGCTGGCTTGCGGATACCTTTGGCTCACGCAGCGTCATGGCCAGCATCTGCATCACAATTGGATTAACGTACATACCACCTTGGATCACAGGGCAGGCAAGGTAATTGATCTGAGTACCGGCAGCATCAAGCAGCACGCCACGGTTAAACTCTTGGCAGTTCATGATGATCTCAGGAGAGATCGTGTCTTCCTTTACGGCAGGCTGTAAGGTACCTAACAAGGTCATAGTACGTAAGGCCTCAAAGATCTGAGCCTCGGTTAACTTAGCACCCTTACCAGCGCTCTTGCCGGTTAAAGCCTTGATCACTTCACCAAAGGTATAGACCTTATGATCGCTCATGAGCTTGACGATTGGCTCATAGATCTCTTTCTTGAGGTTAGCCACACCAATACGGGTATTGACGGTATAAGCCACGTCCTCAGCAGGCACAGTTAAGACCACACCAGTAGCATAAAGCTGTTCTTGCTGCTGCTCTTCGCTCAGCTTCATGCAACCTTTAACAAAGAAGTCACGGCGGAATTGCTGATTAACGATAAAGTCACGAATGGTCTCGTACAGAGGAGTACCCTTGTATTGAGCTAAAAGCTGCTGTTGCTCTGCGGTGAGATTGATGTTATCGAGGTGCTCAGTACCAGTGGCCGAGCAAGCAAAGTTGAGCTTGGCACGCTCTAAGTTCTTGGCCATATCACTGAAGTGGATAATGTCCCAGAACTCATTGAGATACTCACCGGTGAGGTAGTGAGTGTCTTTGGTCAGGGTATCATCAATGCGCTTTGGCAGACCTGGGTTGTTGAGCAATACCGATGGATTGACCTTAACTACGCTCTCTAAGAAGTTCTTGATCACGCTGATGCGGGCATCGTTATTGAGACTCTCAGCGATCAGGCTGTCGTTAAACTGCTTCATCAGATGACGCACTGGCTCAAACATGATGAAGCCTGGGCTGACGTTATAGGAGATATAGACTACACCGCCGATCTTGAGGTGATTTTGGATGAAATCGACAATGTACTGCTGGTTTTCACGGGAGATCCATGACCAGATACCGTGTAAGCAGATGTAGTCGAATTGAGGCAGATCGGTGCGCTGGGCAAAATCGCCAAAGGCATCGTCGTAGAGGTGAATATGGGCGTGACCATGAGCAGCTAAGTGCTTGGCAAAATTCACCTGAGCAGGATTGAAGTCGGTGCCATACCATTGCATACCAGAAGCAACGGCGTGCATGTTGATGCTTACACCTTGGCCAAAACCTAATTCACAGGCGCAGGCAGCACCGGTTACATCATCAACGTACCCCCCCCCGACACGAATATTTGGAAAGGCAATACCTGCATTAGCGAATAAAAACTTAGCCCACAGCGGATTAATTTCCTTGTAGTAGCCGTAGGTGTACAAAATTTCAGAATGATAGCCCATGTCCCACGAAGGCATAGTTATCTCTCTCCTGAGAACGTAGCGAGCACGCTCTAGAACGCAGAGTTCAGAGCGCAGTAAGCTCAAATAAGCGCAAAAAACGTGGTGCTGTCTGCCATTTCTTAATAGCGAGTATGCTCTAATACCAACACAACGCTCTTCCCCAAGAGGTCTCGAGAAACTCAAGACTGTAACGCTTGTGGGCAGCCTACCAAGGCGCAGCTATTCCCTCAAATAGCTGTATTGCATACTTTGCAGTTAGCAGTGGCGCAGCACGCTAAACAACAAAACAAACGATTGCCCAGTGTCAGAGCCGCGCTTAAACAGGCTAAGTATCGGCTGTATGACCTAGCAACAACGCAGCTATATTGGCACAACACCTTTCTCTTGGCAAAGGCTTTTTGAGCTCTATTTGGTCTGCCCTTAGTTTGCTGTAGACCAGAAACGAGCTCATACCTTAACGGGCTAAGGAAAGGGTGAAAGGGTGAAGGTAGCCACCTTGCCACAGAAGTAACAAAGCCCCTACTCTGCTGGCCCTCTCTGCAGACACTGTAAGCTTGGCAGCAATAGACAATAGCCCTTGGAGCCAATGCCATCATAGGGCATAGGGCATAGGGGCGGGCGCTGCTAAAATCGCACAACATAATTCAGGAAAGTTTCACATGTTGGTATTTACACGTAACATAATATTAAAAGATTGCCCTGAGCTTAGCCGGTTCTAGGCGATAAAAAGAACCCTGCCTCACTACAAGACAGAGCTCCGTTTTTAACTATGATCAGCCAGTCTAATACCAGTCGTGCTTCTCGTTACGATCTAAGGCATTGATCTGAGCCATTTCCTCAGCCGTCAGCTCAAAGTCGTATAACTCAGTATTTTCCTTAATGTGGGCAGGATTGCTCGAGCCTGGGATCACAACTACTCCCTTTTGCAGATTCCAGCGCAAGATCACCTGAGCAGCGGATTTACCATGAGCCTGAGCGATCTTAGTAATCACCGGATCATTGAGCAGCGATTGGGTGTGACCACGTCCCCCTAATGGATACCAGCCCTGTACCACGATACCCTGTTGCTGGATGAATGGGATCACGTTGTTTTCTTGGTAGTAAGGATGGATCTCGTTCTGCACCAAAGCAGGCATGATGCTGACTTGAGGTAAGAACTCCTCAAGCTCTTCTACATACCAGTTAGAGAGGCCAATGGAGCGCACTTTACCGGCGGCTACTGCTTTTTCCACAGCCTTGTAGGCCTTAACGTCATCATGCCCAGGGTGGTGTAAGAGCATCATGTCGATGTAGCCAATATTGAGCTTCTTTAAAGCCTGCTCAATAGCTTCCTCTGGCTGGAAAAACTGGTTGGGATAGAGCTTAGTGATCACAAAGATCTCTTCACGAGGTACACCAGAGTCACGAATTGCCCGACCTACCTCTTCTTCGTTGCGATACATGTAAGCGGTGTCGATTAGACGCACTCCTGTCTTTAGGGCGGTAGTAATAGCGTCATAACAGGTGTCGCCTAAAAGGCTGTAGGTACCGATGCCATTAATAGGCATCTCATAGCCACTATTGAGCATGACAGAGTGTTGCTCGAAGTTAAAAACAGGAGCTTTAGCCTGATCAGACTGAGTAAGCGCCGCTGTTTGGTCTAAAACCGCTGCACTGGTATGGGCACCAAGCAGGTTGAGCTGCTGCAACCATGCTCTTACGTCGTCACGGGAAGCATGGGATTCAAAACGTTTACCTACTAACCAATGGGCTTGTGGAGTGAGGGCTTGGAGCTCGGGAATACTAGGCTCAAGTGGGCTACCACCTGAAGTGCAGAAAGGCACAATGGTTTTTCCGGCAAAGTCATAGCGCTCTAAGAACGTGAGAACCACGCATGGAGCTAACCCAGCCCAAATAGGGTAGCCTAAAAGTACTGTGTCGTACTGCTCCATATTGGAGACATTGCCCACCATCTGAGGGCGGAAATCAGCTTGTTTCTGCTCTTGGTTGGCGCGAGCCTTTTCATCATAGGCCATGTCGGCGACTGAGTAAGGCTGTACATTGCTGATACGAAAGAGATCAGTTTGCAGCAGATCGGCCATATCTTTGGCAATACCAGCTGTGATACCGGTACCGGAAAAGTAGGCGACTAAAACTTTACCTTCAGCCATCTCAGAACTGGCTGTACTGGTATCAGGTGTAGCTGTAGCGGCTTGGCTGGTGCTACATAGAGCCGCCAGTAGTAAGCTGCCTGCTAAGGCAAAAAGACGACGTAACATATTGTTGTTCCTTATTGTTTGTTTGCAGAAGAGATAAGGCTAAGGCTTCAGCTGTAGCTGTTGCAGCCATGCTCCTACTTCCTCAGGAGTCGTAGTGCGTGAAAACTTTTGGCCATGTACCCACTTTAACTGAGGATAGAGCTCACGCAGTTCTTGCTCACTATTCTCAATGCCGCTGGTATATGCGGTACAGAAAGGGATCAGCGTCTTATCTGCAAAATCGTAGCTGTCTAAGAAAGTGGCAATAATGCGTGGTGCGCGCTCACTCCAAATAGGATATCCGATCAATACCGTGTCGTATTGCTCCATATTGCTGACTTGATCTGCTATCTCTGGACGCAAGTCTAAGTGCTGCTTTTCTTGGTTAGCGCGGCTATCAGGATCATAGGACAGGTCTTCAGCGGTGAAAGGATCCTTAGCATTTATGCGGTACAAATCGGCTCCCAGCTGCTCAGAGAGCATTTTAGCCACGCGCTCAGTCGTGCCTGTGCCTGAGAAGTAAGCCACCAAAATGGAGTTCTCCACTGCACTTGCAACTGATACCGCAAAACTAGAGCTGCAAGCCACAGTGAAGAGCACTCCTAAAGCTCCCAGCATTCTTCTTAACATGGTGTTTTCCTTGTCATGATGGCCCTTAAGAACATAGGGGCTTGGCATAAAGCCTAAAAAGTAAAAGCCCTTACCTCCAACTCACTGGTTTCCACCTCAGTGAATTTTGGGAGCAAAGGTAAAGCAAAGGCATAGCCTTTGTTTGGCTGTAGATAATGTCTTTTTAGAACGCCTAAATTAGTACATGCTTAGAGCTCCAAGCCCCAACCTCACCGCTGTCTGCCATTATCAAGGACTTACGAGCAAGGTAACGCCATGAGGCTTGAATGAGGCTGGGGCGGGCGCTTTAAAGGCTGGTGAGGACAGGATTGTTCACGTAGTCGTAGAGGCGATGCACTTCGCTTGGTTTGAGCGTGTCCACCATTTGTGGGCGTTTGAGATCTAACGCCGCAATTGCCTGCATGTCTTCGGCGCTGAGCGCAAAATCCCACACCGCAAAGTTTTCAGCCATACGGTTTTGGTGTACCGACTTAGGGATCACGCATACCCCACGCTGTAAGTTCCAGCGCAAGATCACCTGAGCTACGCTCTTACCGTATTTTTGCGCAATGCCATGCAAAACATGGTTAGTGAACATGCCGTTCATGCCCTCGGCAAAAGGAGCCCATGCTTGAGGCACAATACCTTGCTCTTGCAGCAGCTTGATCTCATCAGGACGCTGGTAGAAAGGATGGATTTCGATCTGATTTAGAGCAGGCTTCACCTCAATATCGCGATTGAGGCAGAAATCGAGAATGCGATCCGGCAGGAAATTGCTGACGCCCAGAGCACGTACCTTGCCTTCCTTGTAGAACTCGGTCATAGCACGCCACGAGCCGTAATAATCGCCAAAAGGCATGTGCACGAGATAGAGGTCAATGTAATCTAAGCCTAACTTTTCCAACGACTCGTTGAAAGCGGCTTTAGTGCGCTCATAGCCCATTTGATGGATAAAAGCTTTGGAGGTAACAAAGATCTCTTTGCGATCAATACCACTCTTACGGATTGCAGCACCGACGGCAGCTTCGTTGTTATAAGTGGCTGCTGTATCGATCAAGCGATAGCCAGTAGCTAAGGCGTCGCTGACAGCCTGCTCACATAGCTTGAGATCATCCACCTGAAAGACACCAAAGCCCAATCGCGGCATTTCTACGCCATTGTTGAGCTTAATCGTGTTTGTAAGCTCACTCATCTCATTACTCCTTGAGTTCGATATGCTTGATGATCTTGGCTGGCACTCCTCCGACCACCGTATTTGGTGGTACGTCTTTGGTTACCACTGCACCGGCCGCAACCACGGCTCCATCGCCAATGGTCACACCTTGCGTCACGGTAACTCGAGAGCCAAACCAGACATTCTTTCCTACGTGAATAGGACGTACTGTCATACTACCTCTATTGCGTGGATCAAGCTCATGATTTATCGTGGCAAAAATGGCACCGTGGCCAATCAGTGTTCCATCACCGATGTAAATACCACCCTGATCTTGGAAGTGGCATCCTGCATTAATGAAGACATGTTTACCAAAGTGCAGGTTTTTTCCACAATCAGTGTAGAAAGGCGGGAAGAGATTAAAGCTCTCATCTACTGGCTCACCAATCAGTTGCGACATGAGCTGACGTAGCTCGACTGGATCATGGTAGCCCTGATTGATCACGGCTGTGATCTTTTGCGCTTCGCGAGCGTAATGGTGGAAGTACTCAAACAGTTTACTGGAAGTATCGATGTAAGCCCCGTCGTACAAGGATTGGATGAAGTAATCACGGTCGAATACAGGCAGGTCAGACATGGTAGTGCTTTCCTCTGAAGACATATATTACTGCGCGGAAATACACAGCGTAGCTCATTGCGATGGTTGAGTCTTAAAGTATAGAGTTTGGCGCGCTATCATAGCAAATACTTATTAAGAATCATTTACCATGCTTTTTAAGCATAATAAGAGTTAAGAAGAGATGACCATGGAGCTTAGAGTTTTACGTTACTTCTTGGCTGTAGCGCGTGAGCAAAACATTACCGCAGCTGCTGCCAAGATCCACATCACACAGCCTACGCTCTCTAAACAGCTAATGGAGTTAGAAGCTGAGTTGGGTACACAGCTGCTGATCCGTGGTAAGCGCAAAGTCACTTTGACCGAAGAAGGAGAGTTTCTGCGCCAGCGAGCCCAAGAACTGGTGGATTTAGCAGACAAAACAACAGCTGATCTCCAATCGCGAGACAGTGCTATTAGTGGAGAGATCTATATTGGAGCGGGTGAGACCCGTGGCATGGCCTTTGTGGCTCGAGCAATGAAGCAGATGCAGGAACAGCACCCTTTAGTCAGCTTCAATTTGTACAGCGGAGATGATGAGATCATTGCAGAGCGCTTAGACCGAGGTCTTTTAGATTTCGGCTTATTTGTAGGACTAACCGATCTCAGCAAATACGACTATCTACGCCTCCCCATGGTTAATCGTTTTGGGCTGCTTATGCGCCAAGATGATCCGCTATCTGCACATCAGACCATTGAGGCTCAGCTCTTACAAGAACTGCCACTGATCTGTCCTCGACAAGTGCTACAGCAAAACGATCTGTCATGGTGGCTCGGTCATGGTTTGGAGCGCTTTAAGGTAGTAGCCACTTATAGCCTGCTTTTCAATGCTGCGATCTTGGTTGAGGAGGGCTTGGGCTATGCCTTGTGCATTGATGGACTGATCGAGAACGAGCGTTTGTGTTTTAAGCCATTGGAGCAAAACAACACTGCGCAACTGGTCTTTGCGTGGCGCAGAACAAGCATGCTATCGCAAGCCTCCAAGTGTTTTCTTGAGATCTTAAAGCCCCTACTCAAAACCAGCAGTGTCAGCAGTGCCGGTTCCTCGGCTCAGCCTTAAAGAGCTTATTATTAGATAGAGACTAATGCAGGGGCGGGCGCTGATGATCAGTACTGACGCATCTGCGCTGATTTGGTATCAAGATCCCATGTTAATTAAGGTGATTTTTCGATGAAGATCTTAGCAGCAATGGATTCATTTAAAGGCTCAATGACTGCCCAACAGGCTTGTGCCGCAGTACTGGAGGGCTGCTTAGAAGCCTACCAGCTAACACAAGGTGATAGCCATACTCCGGTGGAAACGGTGGCCGTACCGATCTCTGATGGAGGTGAAGGTCTGATTGCGTGCTTAGAGCCACATCTTTTGCCTCAAGGTTACGAAGTGGTCTCTGTACCCGTACAGCCACCAGTGCTCTGTGCTAAAGGCCAAGCTTTAGCTCTACCGCCAAACTTGGCCAAGATGCTGGTACGTGGTCATGAGTGCATCATCGAATCAGCCCAAGCTTTAGGCTTGCCCTTGGTACCTCCTCACCTCAGACAGATCCGTTTGTCGTCATCCTATGGTTTAGGAGAGCTCATCAAGATCGCCTTAGAGCGTGGCTGCACTGACATCAAGATCGGTTTAGGTGGCTCCTGTACTAATGACTGTGGTCTCGGTATGGCTCAAGCTCTTGGGGTAAAGTTCACCTTATCTTCTGAAATGACCGAGAGCAATACCGAAGAACACCTGTTAACTTCTGGCGATCTGGGGAGGATTGCGGGCTTAGACAGCCAAGCTTTAGATGACTTACTAAAACGGCAACAGGTACAGGTTACAGGTCTAACCGATGTCTCTAATCCTTTGACTGGCCCTCATGGAGCCACACATGTCTTTGCACGGCAAAAAGGAGCCACTGACGAAGATATCGACTTCTTAGAGCAAGGCATGCGCTCATTTGCCGAAGTGCTTAAGGCCCACTACCACCACGACCTGACTAACACGGCTGGAGCTGGTGCAGCCGGTGGTTTGGGTGCAGCCCTACTCTATTACTTGCACGGTTCTTTGCGCTCTGGTATTGAGGCCTTACTGGATACCGTGGGTTTTACGCAGTTATTACAGGGCTGTGATTTGGTGGTGGTAGGTGAAGGCAGTTTGGATGAACAAAGCCTTGCGGGTAAAGCACCGGTCGGTGTAGCTCAGCGTGCTGCTGCCTTAGGTATTCCTGTAATAGCTCTGTGTGGACAGGTTAAATGCAGTACTGAGCTGTTACAGCAGCACCATATTTCTGCGGCCTTTGGGCTGATTAATGACGGGCTTAGTCTAGAAGAAGCCATGACCCAAGCCCAAAGCAATATGAAGCAGTTAGCCGCGCGTCATGTGTCGGAGCTTTTCAAGACCCATTCTAATCTCAAGACTTTAGCGGTCTAGGATAAGCTACAGCCTAGAACTAATACTGCTGGATACTGACGGAGCTTGGTAACAAGCTCCGCTGAGGCCAGCGTCTGCTCACCAGTTGTGCACCCTTGTCGTTCTGCTACAACTTAGTCCTGTAGTCTTGTCAGACTTGCTGAGCTGGGCCTTCCAGAGGATAAAAGTAAACAGGACAGATTTACCAGCCAGATCGGCGTTACTTTCCTCCCTGCTAAGCTCTTCGTGGCTTTAAATGGCTATATGCTCCCTCTTCATAGCGAGCGGTATCCGGCTATCTGGTTGCAGAAAAATTGCATTAAGCTTCTGCCCGCAAATTAA
>DXEV01000218.1 GCA_019114785.1 Candidatus Anaerobiospirillum pullistercoris
GGCTGGGGCTGGGGCTGCTCCAGCGTCAGCTGGGGCTGATCCAGCCCCAAGTGGAGCTCTGGCTAACGCTGGCCATAACGTGCAGGGGTCGCACGCTCAATCAGCGTGCCGTTTTGATAGGCCTGCAGCAATGCCTCCAACTCATGGATCGTGCGCACGATGTTTTTGCCCGTATCACTGCTGGCCACACGCAAACGCTCACTATAGTGCTCTACTTCGGAGGCATCAGATTTCATATCCACATGCTCACGGATGGCCTTTTCAGTGCTCTCAAAAGGACGATGAGCCTTAAGAGTCATGCCATGGCTAGAGCAGATCAAGGTATAGCCAGCAATTCCTGTAGTGCTGTGGTAAGCCTGACACAGACCGCCATCAATCACAAACAGCTTGCCGTTACCTCGCACTGGTTTTTCACCCTCACGTACCTTAATTGGCGTATGACCATTGATGATATGGCCTTTATCCGGATCAAGGCCAAACTCCTTAAGGATCATGCGGCACACGTCCTCAGAGTAGTAATGGCGATAGTACGGATCACGTGGTTCATGGTGAGTAGACTTATCGTCAATGAAGTAGCGCTCAAATGGCTTCATCACACGACCGGACAGAGGACTATTAAAGCCACACCACAGGTAGTACATGAAATCGAGCGAATGCTGATCTCTGTAGGCAAAAGCATGACGTGCTACTTGCTCGCAGTAATCCAAGAAAGCTTTGCCCTTAAGCACTTGACCGTGGCAATTGATCTCACGTAACTGCCCATCATCGGTCATCGGCACACAGCCGTGGTAAAGCAAATTGCCATTAAAACGCTTGTAGATAGAACCATGAGAGAAGAGGAAAGCCACCTCACGTTGTAGCTCTCGAGACTCCATAAAGGATTTCTTTAAGGCAGCTACAATCCAAGCCTCGTCACGAGTCAGAGCAAAAGGATCATTTGGATCTACTGTAGGCAGATCTACAGTATTGAGAGCGTATTCCTTATCGCCGATCCTCACCGTTCCTGCTTTTAGATCCATCTTATCGAGCAAGAGGCGATCATCCATTCCCAGATCAGGATTACGCTTAATGAGCTGACCTTGTAGCTTCAGACCAATCACCGTAATGGCTTTAACCATCTTCTCACGATTGTCATCAGCGTAGGCTTGCAACATGAGCTCATACTCATGAGCTTGATCCACTTCATTAACCACCCCACTGGCAGCAGCATCTGCAGCGCCCGCCCCTGCAGCCGCTGCTGCGCCTTCAGCTGCAGCTGCCACAGCTGCAGCCGCTGCCGCATGCGCAATAGCATGTTGCTCAGCTTCATTGACACTAATCCCCGAGTAGTCTGCTGGAGTAAACACTGATGCAGGGATATTGCCTGCCGCTTGCTGTTTTTGCCACATAGCTTGTACTTGAGCCTTTTTGGCTAAAGCTTGTGGCGAGCGCTCCTTAACAGGACTGCGGTATGTCTTTTGAGCAAAGTCATTGAGCTTGCGTAGAGAAATACCGTAGGCACTTTCCAGCATCGAGCAATTAAAGTAATTGATGTTATTGCGCAGCACTGTGGCCATGCAGACCTCAGAGCCTAAAGCTGCGCCCATCCACAGGATGTCGTGATTACCCCATTGGATATCAAGGCTGTGATAGTCCATCAGCAAAGCCATGATCTTGTCTGGACTTGGGCCACGATCAAACACGTCACCCACTACATGCAGATGATCCACAGCCAAGCGCTTGGATAATGCGCACAGAGTACTCACAAAGTGAGGAGCGGCTTGAGTACGCAAAATGGTAGAGATGATCTGCTCGTGATAAATAGCTCTGCTGTTGCTCTCATCGGTCTGAGCATGCAAGAGCTCATCAATGATGTAACTGTAGTTTTGGTTAATGGCCTTACGGACTTTGGAGCGCGTGTACTTAGCTGAGAGGTATTTGCACAGTACAATCAGCTGCAACAGCTTTTCGCGATACCAAGCATCATTTAACTTACCTTGCTCCGCCAGCAAGGACATGACCTCTTGAGGGTAGTAAATCAGAGTGCACAGCTCTGACTTTTCGGCTGCACTCAATTCAGCAAAGAGATCATCTACCTTCTCGTGAATCACACCTGAGCAGCTATTGAGGATATGGCGAAAAGCACCATACTCACCATGCAGATCACTGACGAAGTGCTCTGTACCTTTAGGTAAGTTTAAGATCGCTTGTAGATTAATGATCTCCGAAAAGGCGGCAACCTGATTAGGGTACTGAGTAGAGAGTAACTCTAAGTAGTGCTGATCGACCTCAGGTAATTTCTCTGTCCCTGACACCATGCCACCACTTACAGCATCTTGCTGCACCTCTTGGCGATAGTGTATAGCTCCCCATGACAGTAAGGCACCATGATCACCAGCAGCAACTGACATCGCGCCAGTAGCCGATACATGAGAACCTGCCGAAGATGCCGCATCACCATACAAGGCAAAGCCTTGGGGCGCGGTAGCATGCACCTCATGCCCACCCGTATTTTCCGTTAAGGCAGACGAAGGACAAGAAGTCCCAGATGTCCCCTGCGTTTTTTGCTCTGCTTTGTCCAACTCAAAATCTCCTCACATTCACGCTGACACTTACCTACCTGACCGCGCCTCAGGCAGCCCCGTATCTTCCTAGCAGATGTAATCTCACCACAAGCCCTTGCCTCTCAAAGAGTCCAACGAGTCCAAAGAGAGCACCACACTCACAACCAAATGAGATCAATCTGAAGATTGCGGGGAAAGTATCAGCAAAATCCTGTTTACAGGATAGCAAAAGCAAAGAAGAATGCAGGCCCTTCAGCGCAAAAAAGCCAACAGCTGGGCTTAGATCTATGCTTTCTCTAAGCAATAGAAGGTACTTAGCCTGATTCTTTGGTTCACGCAACCTACATTGCGAGAAAGCCACGCTTACTAGCTCGTTTACGCACCACACCTCACAAAGTTAAAAAAACGTTAAAATTGCCGATAAATAAGAGAAAAGAGCAGGAATCATCGCTTTTTGCCGACAACGTCCAAACAAGACTCTGAAGCAAGAGTTGCTTTTGGGAATGGGGTCAAAACGATCTGGTTTCAGACGCGTGTGCTGCGCTGCAAATGCGATCGCCGCAAGATGAAACAAATCCCTCAGATCCTTTGTTTTTGCTCTCAGCAAGCTCCAAACCCAAAAATCAGGCATAAAAGACTAGATGATTGGCCAATGCTGTCGTTTTCCCTAAGTCGCCGACAGCACTATCTTTGCTCTGAGCCCTGCCCGTTAGCTTACTTCCCTTACTTCTAAGGAAAGTGACAAGAGGAGGAATGCTCCCAACACCGTCACAATCCAGATCTCAAAGAAGTAATGGCGTCTTGATGGGTCAGGGAACGCAAAGATAGTGGCACCTCTGAGTTTTGCTTTGAGCTCTCGCTTGCCTCAGGAGAAAACCTTATATGGCCTTGTATATCACAAATATCGCGTCTCTACAGGCGCGCCGAGCCCTAACTAACGCCACTAATGACGTTAATACCGCCATGCTGCGCTTAGCTACCGGCTTTCGTATTAATTCAGCCAAAGACGATCCTGCTGGTCTGCAGATCTCTAACCGCATGACTAGTGAGATCAATGGTCTGTACCAAGCCAACCGCAACTCATCTGACGGCCTTGCCTTTGCGCAAACCGCTGAAGGTGCCCTCGATGAGATCGTCAATATGTTGCAGGATATCCGCACCAAGGCTGTTCAGGCCTCAAACGGTACCTACACAGCCGAAGATCGTGAGGCTATCCAAAAAGAAGTAGATCAGCTCTCCGCAGAAGTCACCCGTATTGCTGAGCAGACTAAATATGGTGGCCAAACTATTCTGTTAGGCGACCAAAGCACCATGTATGAGGGTACAGGTATTCTTACCTTACAAGTTGGTGCTTATGCCGGTGATACCATCGATATCGATATGACCCAAAGCTTCACCTTAGAAGAGCTTGATGCTGCATCAGTGGCCGATGGTGGTACCACTATCCTCAACGCTGAAGGCAATATTGACGTCAGTACAGTCGACGCAGCCCAAAATACACTGGGTAATATCGACAAGCTGATCCAAGTGGTCGACAGCAAACGCGGTGAATTAGGTGCCTCTCAAGTACGACTTGAGTCCATTATCCGCAATGGCCAAAACATGATCACCAATCTCTCGGATGCTCGCTCTCGTATTAGAGATGCAGATTACGCCGAAGAGACTGCCAACCTCATGAACGCCATGATCCGCCAGCAAGCTTCTGTGGCCATGCTGCTCCAAGCTAACGCCCAGTCCAACATGATCTTGCAGCTGATCAACGCCTCCATGATCTAAAGTCCCACTCATTGCATCCATTGCTTCCAAACCCTGCTTTTGCAGGGTTTGCTATTTCTGGACATGCTCACCACCACTAAAACAGAAATCACTACGAGCACTGGCGCTTTGCTAAAGGCTTTTCCTTAACCAGCTCCCCAAAGGCTAATCCGAATGGCAACAGGAACCACTCCGTCAGCAAAACATGGCTGTAATTGCTCTAACAAGCAATTTACCTTAACCTACGAAGGCAAAGAAAGCCTAACCTCGATTCTGGCTCACCCCTACACAAACTTTTCGCCTATAGCTGAGGTTAGCGCAGCTGGTGTATCAGCCTGCTCGCACCAAACCAAACCGTCAGAGCAGAGTTCAGTGCTGCCAACGATAATGCCTAACGCCGTGTTGTTTGGCGACAACCAAGATGCTCTGCTATTTCTGCTTCACAACGGTTTTGCCAATAAGGTGGGGCTCGTTTACATCGATCCGCCTTACGCCACGAGCATGGATTTCCTTAACCGCGAGCAAAATTTGGCCTATTGCGACACGCTTTGTGGAGCTGACTACCTCGAATTTCTTCGCGTTCGCTTGATCTTACTTCGTGAGTTACTAGCCCCTACTGGCTCTATTTACTTGGGAGCTGTTATAAATTAAATTTTGGTGCACTGATAAAACAGAGCAACAGCCATAAGAGAGCGGTTTTAGACTACCTCAGAAAGGTGCATTTTAAGCCGCTGGTTAATTTATAACAGCTCCCACTTGCATCTCGACAGCAATATGATCTTTGCCGCCAAGATCTTAATGGATGAGATCTTTGGTCCTCAGAACTGCCGTGCCTTCATCACGCACAAAAAGTGCAGTACCAAGAACTCTACCCGAAAGAGCTATGGTGATATTGCGGACTATCTTCTCTTTTACTCCAAAGGATCTTCTTACACGTGGCAGCGCCCTATGGTACCTTGGGAAGAAGAGCAAGCCAAACGTGAGTATCCTTGCATAGATCCAGTCTCTGGTCGCCGCTACAAAAAAGTACCTATCCATGCGCCTAGTGTACGTAATGGCGAAACTGGTAAGCCTTGGCGCGGAATGATGCCACCTCAAGGCAAGCATTGGCAGTACAGCCCAGCCACATTGGATGAACTTGACGCTAAAGGCGAAATCTATTGGAGCCCAAATGGCAATCCCCGCCGTAAGGTCTTCTTGGATCAAAGCGCTGGTGTGCCGCGCCAAAACATTTGGCTCGACTTTAGAGACAGTACAAACCAAAACCTTCTGACGACCGGCTATCCAACAGAGAAGAACTACGACATGCTCAAAATGATCGTTGAGGCCTCTTCGGCTCCCAATGACATAGTGCTGGACTGCTTTGCCGGAAGTGGTACTACTTTAGGAGCAGCATCCGAATTAGGACGCAAATGGATCGGCATCGACAATAGCATCGAAAGCATTAAATCCATCTTCAAGCGTCTGCATGGCGGTATGGATGTCTATGGCGATTATGTGCGCAAACCACAAGCGGATTCCTCAAACCCAAGCATTGTCGGTAAAACGCAAAAGCCACATTGCCCAGCATTCACGTTTTGGTCAGATCATGAGCACCAGCAGATGCTCCAACAAACACTGTAAAAAGTGAGAGAAACCAAACCAGCGCAAGTGGCACAAACGGAGTCAAGCTACAGTCCAAGCCCCTCTGCAACAATAACGCACTAGTGCCGCCATGCTGGATCAGCTGCCACACCTTCATGCGCGTGCAATAAAGCGCGCTTAGCTTGGCAGTGCGCTCAGTCCGCTAAAGCTGCACAAAACAAAAAAGCCCTTAGGCAGCATTGGTTGCATTGCGCCCAAGAGCTTTAATTTCGTAGTTTCGTTTGAGGGTGATGCGCCTTAAGGTGCGCTCAAAACTACATCAGTCCAGCTCATCTCTGCTTTTGAGGTTAGAGCTGCCTGATACAGGCTGTGCACAGGCGGGCTAGTAGCCGATGTGCAGCAGCTTGCGAGCCTCTTCTGGAGTCATTGGCTCACAATCGTGTTCAGCCATGACCTTCACGGCCTTGGCCACTAAATCGTAGTTATTGGTAGTCGTGGTGTTTTCATCCACGTAATTGCTGTCCTCAAAGCCCACACGTACCGTCTTGGCACCGCGATCTAAGGCTGCACCAATAATGTCCCAGTTCTTACGACCTGAGTGCGTAATACCCCACAGCACCTTAGAGCTGTCATCTGGCAGCATCTGCACCATGAGATCTAAAGCCTGCATTGTAGCTGGTGCTGCACCTCGGTGACCTAACACCACACTGAAGAGCACAGGACGCTGCATTGGGAATTTTTCCATCAGCTGTAAAGTGGTGTGCGTGTGGCCGATCTCAAAAGTCTCAACCTCTGGGATCTTGTGGTACTTGAGGAGCTCTTGCACACAATACTCTACGTCAGCAGGACGATTCACATAGACGGCGTCACCTAAGTTGGTAGAGCCCACGTTGAGCGAACAGGCCTCAACTAATGGCAGAGGAATTGGGGCGCAACGCTCAGCAATAGTCAGATCCGAAACACCGCCAGTAGAGACTTCGATAATGATGTCGCTTTGCTCGCGGATCAGCTTTAAGGTCTCCTCGAGCAGCTTGGTGTCAGGGGTTAAGGCACCATGCTCATCACGCACATGCAAGTGCACCATAGCAGCACCTTGACGACGGCACTCTAAAACATCAGCTGCAATAGCTTGAGGATCAATGTGACGGCAAGTAGCAGCCACAGGAGCCACGTTAATTAAGACTTTCTTAGACATAACTTTCTCGACAAGGGAGCTTCCACGGTAACTGAACCAGCTGGGCTCAGCTTTGAGCTCAGCACTTGCACTAAGCCACCTGTAAAAAAGGCCACTTGGTTGAGAAGTGGCCTGCTTCCTAACTTAATTAAGTTAACTGATTGCCCCATCGTCCTAGAGCCATGGTTAGGTTAATGCTCTTGGCTCCTGGCTCTTGGCCTAGCCAATGTGTAAGCCAGAGCAGAGAAATGATGGGGTCTGCATGATCTAGTCGCCTGTGTGGATGGCGGCTAGGAGCTTGTTTGGTACTGTTCTGCTTAGAACTAGAGTAAGCACAGCGAGAACCATGGCACAAAGGTCACTAACAGTAAGGCAATCAGTGATACCAAGAGCAGTGGTGTAACACCGCGCATAATGCTCTCAAACTTGATCTTGGCAATATCTGCGGCCACATAGAGGTTAGGGCCCACTGGAGGAGTGACCTGACCAATCGAAAGGTTGAGCACTAAAACCACGCCTAAGTGGATGAGATCAATACCTAAAGCCTTAGCAATTGGCAGAATAATTGGCACTAAGATGAACAGAGCCGAGGTATTATCCATGACGCAACCGGCACATAAGAACACGATGTTAATGAGCAATAACATCATTAACTTATCTTGAGTCAGAGACAGAGCAAACTCGGTTAAGCGGGCAGCAATGCCTTGCTCGGTCAGCACCCAAGAGAAGATACCGGCGTTCATGATGATCAGGAGGATGATACCGGTGGTCTTACCAGTCACAAAGAGCGAGGATAAGAAGTTCTTAAAGCTGAGCTCTTTGTAAACAAAGGCACCCACGATGTAGGAGTAGATCACAGCCACAGCAGCCGACTCAGTTGGAGTCAGGATGCCGGTATAAATACCGCCTAACACGATAACTGGCGAGAAGATACCCCACAGAGCATCGATAAAGGCCTTACCGATCTCCTTGCCCGAGGCCATCTTGCCTTGACCGCCCCAGTTATTCCTCTTGGCGATAATGTAGGTATAGACACAGAGAATGCCACCGAAGAGCAGACCTGGAACAATACCGGCAAAGAACAGGTCACCAATGCTCTCACCAGTGATCATGCCGTAAATAATGAAGGTGATCGAAGGTGGAATCACGGTACCCAGCGAACCAGAAATTGCGGATAGACCGGCAGAGAAGCCACCGTTATAGCCTTCCTTGATCATGGCTGGGATCAGGATGGAACCGATAGCAGCCACAGTTGCGGTACCAGAGCCCGAAATTGCAGCGAAGAACATAGCTGCAATCACGGCCACGATACCCATACCGCCGTGCATACCAGCGAAGAAGCAGTTGGCTAAATTGATCAGGCGCTTAGAGATACCGCCCTTATCCATTAAGGCACCGGCCAAGATGAATAATGGAATGGTGAGCAGGGTAAACTTCTGCACCGTTGCCTGCATCATCGAAGGCACCACACCTAATGGGTCGCCTACATAGACGAGGGTAAAAATACTGGAAAGGCCCAGAGCGATGGCGATTGGAATGTTTAAGCAGATCATTACCGCCAGTGAGCCAAAGAGGATCAGTTCTACCATTTTTGTGGCTCCTTGCCTTAGTTGAGGTTGACTTCTTCGCTATCGCCGAAGCGCTTACCCATGGTGTATTGCCACAGGCGAATAATGGACAGCACGGCCGAGAGAGGGATAGCGATACCAATCATCCAGATAGGCATCTCTAACACACCGGTTAGCATGTTGTAGTGAGCCTGACGGTAAACCACATCGATACCGTAAACCAGCCACACAATATAGTTGATGGAGATAAGAGAGGCACGCAGATAGGTGTGCACTTTCTTAGCAGTACCGGTGAGCTTATCGGTCAAATAGGCAAAGCCCATATGTGAGTTAGTCTTAAAGGCAGCAGCTGCAGCCAAACAGCACACCCACACGAACATGGTAGTCACCAGCTCTTGGGTAAAAGAGAGATTGATGAAGCTGACCTTACGCGAAAAAACGTTAATGAAGGTAACCAGAGCCATGACCACCAAGGCAATGGCGCAAAGGTACTCTTCAAAGTTATCCCATAACTTTCTCATACCTAATCCTCCAGATAGCCCTTGGTGAAGAGGTCAATCACTTCAGGGCCAATCGACTCGCGGTATTCGTCGAAAATGCCACTACAAGCATCACGGAAAGCAGCCTTTTCCTCATCAGACAGGTAAGTAAAGGTCACGCCTTTCTTCTTTAAGTCTTCGATGATCTGGTCTTCACTTTGTGCCAGATACTCGTTACCCCATTGCAGAGCACGGGTAGCGCAGTCACGCACAATCTTTTGTTGTTCAGGAGTGAGCTTGTTGTTTAAGGTGTTCGAGCTCATCACCCAAATAGTGGTATCACGCACACCATCCCATAAGGTGACATATGGCTGCACTTCATCGAACTTGGAGGAGGCAAACACAGCAATTGGGTTTTCCTGACCGTCGATAGCACCCTGTTGCAGTGAGGTATAAACCTCAGAGAAGTCCATAGCCGTTGGGTTAGCACCGAAGTAATCGCGGTACAGAGTAATGAAGACGTTGGCTCCTGGCACACGGATGTTCATGCCCTTCAGATCTTCTGGGGTGCGGATCTCACCCTTAGAATTAGAGATCTGGCGGGAACCAGCGTTATTAATACCCAGCATTTCCATCTCAATGGCGTTGCACCACTTGTTCACCTCTGCCTGTACCTTTGGACTCGAGCAGAACTTGAGCAAGTTATCTTGAGTTGGGAACAAGAAAGGCAGCCAGAAGGCATAGAAACGTGGATCGTAGTTAGCGATATTGGCAGGAGCGCACGAGTGGATATCGATGTTACCAATCTGGGTCAGCTCTAAGGCCTTAGTTAAGTCACCACCGGACAGACCGCAGTTGGAGAAGATATTCACCACCATCTTGCCGCCTGAAGCTTCTTCCACGTATTCCTTGAATTTCATGGCGGTGAGATCAGAGAC
>DXEV01000219.1 GCA_019114785.1 Candidatus Anaerobiospirillum pullistercoris
GTACACGTCTAAATGTGTTTGTCGTTTTCGGCTCTAAATAGGTTTGTCGTTTTCGCTGTCGCTCCTCTATATGCTATTGTCGTGGGTAAAAGTGGCGCTAATGGGCGCAGAACCAAGGCCAGATAGGGCTCCAACCAAGGCAGCGGATGCCGCGAGACCTGCATGAAAACGACAAACCTATTTAGAGCGCCAGAGCAGAAAACGACAAACTGATTTAGAAAATGCCCCTCGAAAACGACAAACACATTTAGACGTGCACATATGGTGGTAAAAAGGCAAATTCTGGCACCACTCAACATAGCGCACCACATCAGTGCAAACTAAGCGATAGCTTGTCAGACAATCACAAAGCTTAGGATGGGCTATATTTGCCGCGCTTCACAGATATTGGCGCTGCGCTTAGAAGTTGCCCAATTAGTGGTAAAATCCGTATTTAGCGCCGTGTTTGGCTACTATTTTCGTAGGCACTAAGTCAGCGCTGACAGATTTTGCCTTTAACCTGCACTAGCGCTCTGCGCAAGTGTCTATTATGTTAGGCAGGACTCATCGAATTAGAGGAGGCATGGGCACCTCCGAGAGCTTTTAGTAGACAACAACTAAAGGTTCTAAATGTTTGGCCACAAAGCCTAGTGCGATTGTGGTGCAAAAAGTTATAAATTTCATTTATAACAGCCCCCTGTTGTTACAGGCGGTGCAAGGGTCAATACCTGCCCACGGCAGCCACTTCACCCTTAGCCCCTGACGCCTAAGCTACAGCGTTAAAGCTGGAACCAGCGCCGCGACAAAGCTAGCTTAAGCTAGCTTAAGCTAGCAGATGCTAGCTTGCTCTGGCCGCTCTGCTTAGACGTTATCTTCAGCTTCGACTGAGGTTTTTAGGGAACTACTTTGCTTGTTAAGAGCAAAGAAAGTCAGTCCGTGGGAGCACACAACAAGTGCGGTGCTGATGCTGCTAATGTGTTGCTGCCACTCGGCAGATGCCAGCAAGCGTCACTGCTAGATCTCAACCCAAGCCTAAGTTGAGCTTTAGTGTATTGCCTTGTTTGGGCTCACGATTTTGTTAGGCAAAGACCCAATAGGGATCAAAATGGTAAAAGAAACATCCGCCACTGAAAGCACTTCTCCTCAGGCTGCAAATGCTAACGATGCACAGAATGCAGCAAACTCTGCACGTCCTGAGTCCGCTGCCAGCAACAGCGCTCCTCAGCTGCCTATGGCTGTCATGCCTGAAAGTGCTAGTGCTGCTGCCTCTACACCAGATCTGGTCACCACTGAGCAGCTTAAAGATGTAGAGAACAAATTAAGCGATCAGATCGCCCAAAAGTCCGGTGGTAAGACAGGCTTACTGTGGGTAGTGACCGTTTTAGCCTTAGCCGCTGCAGGCTTTGCCGCTTATACCTCTTTCCAAAACCAGCAAACTCTGACCTTACTGCAAAGCAAGGCTTTAGATAACAATCAGAAGGTCAGCGAAGCCTTAGTTAAGATCGAGAACAGCGCTGCCACCTTAGAGCAGGCTCAGATCGCCAACTCTCAATTGCTGCAAAACTACAATGTGTTAGTCAACAACTACAACACCTTCAGCGCCCAAGTCGGTGAACTGAAGACTGCTTTTGCTCAGCAAACTGAGGGCTTCCAAGCCGTTAGCGCTCAAGTGCAGTCCTATGCTGAGCGTAATCCAAACGACTGGAAACTGGCTGAAAGCTTCTTCTTAGTCAACAATGCCACCTCTAAGGCTATCTTTGAGAAAGACTTAGACGCAGCAATCTGGATGCTGACCCAAGCTGACCAGCTGTTAATTGGCATTGAGGATGCCGAGGTTGTGTCTTTACGTGAGAGCATTTCGCGCGATATTGCTGCCTTAAACAACGTGCACAAGGTAGACGTGCGTGGCATGGGCATTAACTTAGATCGTGCTTACGACAACGTCGATCAATTAGTGCTCGAAGGCTACTCTGATCCTAAGCAACGTACCGCTGCCTTTAACAAGGCTGCCAACAATGAGCCTAGCGCTGACATCAAGGATTGGAAGGAAAACTTAGTCAAGTCGGCTACCGACTTTGCCTCCCGCTTTGTGGAAGTGCGTCGTCGTAATGCTGAGGCTGCCACTGAGTTCTTAACTCCAGAGCAGGATCTCTACTTACGTGAGAACATCAAGACTCGCATCCTGCTGGCTAAGGCTGATTTAGGCCATGGTGAGAAAGAAGCCATGCAGGCCAACTTAAAGGCTGCTATCGGCTTGATCTCCACCTACTTCTCCCCAGAGAGCGAAATCACCACTAGCACCTTGGCTATCTTAAATGAGCTGGCCTCTAGCGAAATCACCATTCAGACGCCAAAGGTATTAGAAAGCACTAACGCCTTCTCTCAATTTGCGCAACAGCACTTAATGAGAGCCGGTAATTAATTAGGACAAGAGGAAAGGCCCATCGATCATGATCAAGATCCTCATTGCAGTTGCATTGCTGTGCGGCGCGATCTTCTTAGGTCCGCGCTTAGCTGACAGCCAAGGCTTTGTGCACATTGCCACCGAAGGCTACATCGTGGAGACTTCGCTCACCACTGCCATTATTCTGGCCATCGTAGCTTTTTTGGTACTGCACATTATCGTCAACCTGATCAACCGCTCGGTTAAGTTACCAAAGCGTACTTCTCTTTGGTTCAGAGGCCGTCGCGTCAAGAAACAACAGCACTTACAAAACGAGGCTGCTTTAGCCTATGAAGAAGCTGCCTATGCCCGTGGCTTGAGCTTATTAAATAAGGTCGGCGGCAAGGATAAGTTATCTGCTCCAAGCCTCTTAATTGGTGCTAAGTGCGCATTCCACGTCAATGACTTAGACGAGTGCCGTAACTACTTAGATCATGCCGAGAACTGCAAAGACACCTCGCGCATCGCCTGTAAGTTACTTCGCGCTAAGCTCAACTTAAAGCTCGGCAATGCCGCCGCTGCTTTAGAGAACCTCGATACCATTCAAGGTAGCGATGGCACTGATGCTGGCGTGACTAAGCTGAAGTATGAGTGCTACCAAAGCGAGCAACAGTTGGACAAGATCAAGGACTTACTGCCAGCTTTAAAGAAGCTTAAGCTGGTAGATGAGGAAGACGCAGACCAGATCGCTCAGAGCTATGCTTTTGATGCTGTGCGCAACGCCAAAGAGGCCGCTGAGGTGGATAACTTCATCGCCACTCTGTCCAAGGCTGAGCATCGCAATGCCGTGATCATGGCTCCAGTGCTCACTAAATTAGTCGAGCTGGATCAAGTGGAAGAGGCTAGCAAGCTCGCCATTAAGCTGCTGCAAAATGACAATGAGCACCAAGAGGCTCTGTTCAATGCTATCGCCACTTGGGACAAGGCAGCTCCTAAGGTCTTAGAAGAGTTAAATCGCCAAGCCAGCGCCAATGCTATTGGCAGCCAAACCAATATGCCACTACTGAAGGCTATGGCTAACTTAGAGCTTAAGGAAAACAAGCTCAGTGAGGCTAAGGATCACATCAGCCAAGCCCTGAATATGGAGCGTAATAACGATCTCTACATTCTGGCTGCTGATCTCAACAAGCGCTTAAAGCGCGACGATGAGGCTGTGCGTTTCTACGACTTAGCTGTTAAGGCTAAGAAAGCCCCAGATCTGCCAGAAATTGACTAGCACTGCGTGCTAAGCACTAGCGCGCACGCAATGGCTTCCAGAACGGGTCTACTCCAAGGAGTAGGCCCGTTTTGTTTTTGGGCCCCTGCTCATGCCGAGACTGGCTAATAATAGGCACTTGGCATAGAGCTACGGTAGGTAATGTCATCTAAGCCCAGCTGGAGCTTGGCTAGAGAAAAAGCCTTAGTCATCTCCTCTTGAGAGATGAGGCCACATGCGCCAAATAGCAGATAGGAAGTACCATCAAAATAAGTTAGTAAACCAGCACAAGGCGCATTGTCCACATATTGGAAACTAAAACCACGACGCGTGATCTGAGCCGTCAGGCCCCAGCCGGAGTAGGAATCCATTACGTCTTGAGCATAAGCCTTAGTGGTACTCAAGTGAGCTGCTGCCGGTAAGATCTGCACAAAGGCCTTAGCACTGCCATCTTTTTTGTGTAGGGCCACTACCCGCTTCACACGGTCATAACTCATAGCATAGTCAGGCAAGAGGCGCTCGACATTAGGATCACTACGGCCACCAATGGTGATATTCACCGCTCCCGTGGAGGATGGTGCCGCCATGGCTGGTGTCACCATAGACACAGCGCCACCCAGTGCCATAACCACACTAGCTATAAGTCCCCAATGCTTCCAGTAAACACGCTGGCCCTGCTTGCCATGCTGGCCCTGTTGGCACAGCTGGCCATTCTGGCCTCGCTGGCCCAGCTGACGCTGCTGGCCCTGCAAACCATGCTTAACGCAATTTCCTAGCCCCAACATTTACCCTCCAAAAACCCATACGCGCAGCCACGCTCGCGTTTTCTCTATCGCAATATCGCGCAGTGCTATAGCTGCATCTTAGCCAAATTTAGCGCAAAGCACAAAAAGCCCTCTACAGGCTTACTCTGCCCACCAAGAAAACGGGATCACGCGCAAAAACGTGATAAAATGGCGGCCGAAAAAAGAGAGCTACATCACAAAATTTCTTTCTTTTTTCCTCAAAGCACCCACCATATCGACTGCTGGTCATTGTTTTATATGACATACACAGTATGGCTGGGATTTTGGCCATAACCCCCAATGGCCTCAAGATCGCATTTGTGAAGGGATCTGCTCATGCTGTCGTTTCTACCTGCTCCACTCCTCTTTGTGATCAACTTTACATTGATCTCTGTGGTTACGGCTATCCTTGCCATCCCTGTCTTTGTCCTAGCTTTTGTGCGCTTAATCCTGCCTTTTGGCCCTGTGCTCTCCTTTGTAGATCGCATCAATCAGGCCGTTTTCTATCTTTGGATCAGCAACAATGCCTTTTTAATGTGGCTCACTAACCGCATTAAATGGGATATCCAAGGTGCAGATATCGAGAAGATCAAAGGCTCTTGCTTCATTATCTCCAACCATGTCACTTGGACAGACATCGTGATGTTAGGCCAGATCTATCGCGGCAAGATCCCAATTACCAAGTTCTTTTTAAAGCACTCCCTGATCTACATTCCAATCTTAGGTCAGGCCTGCTACTCACTGGGCATGCCTTTTTTACGTCGTTACAGCCGCAACGAGCTGTTAAAGAATCCTAAGCTCAAGACCAAGGATATAGACGCCACCCGCAAGGCTTGTCAGAACCTGCTGCAGCACCCTTCGACTCTCGTCAACTTTGTAGAGGGTACCCGTTTTACTCCAGAAAAGGCTAAAGCTCAGCAATCCCAATACCGCCATTTAATGCCACCAAAAGCAGCCTCGCTGGCTATTGCTTTAGGCTTAATTGGCCCACATATCGACTGTCTACTCAATACCACCTTGGTCTATCCAGGTGAGCACAAGGGCTCGATCTTCATGGAAATGCTGTGTGGTCGTTTAAAGCATGTGATCGCACGTGTCGAGGTGATGGATAAAGAAACGATCAATGCCCACATGGTCGGTGACTATCTGCAAGACAAGCAATTTAAGCACACCTTTACCATGTATTTACGCCAGCTGTGGCAACGCAAGGACGATCTGATTGAGTCCTTGTTGCAACAAAATGGCTATGCTCCATCTACTCCTGATACTAACGATACAGAAAGCAGCACAGCTGCACCTGCTGTGGACGCATCCACAACTGCTGATGTACCAGCAACAGAAGCAGAGGCCAAGGCAACCAAGAAAAAGTCCACGCAGCAGGAAGAAAATGAGCCAATAACGGCCCGTAATCGCATCACTGCTTCTATCTCTGCAGATTAACTCTAAAAGGACATGTGCCCCAAAATATGGCTCATGCTTCCCTCTGGGTAAGGCTGTGCCATACAGCCTTACCCTCTCCAAAAGCCACTCCTGCAACTACCAAGAGTGGCTTTTTTGTTAACTGCATCACAAAGCAAAACACATAGCAGTTTTTTCCAGATCCTAAGCACTTTTGTCTAGTGCACCCATGCCCCCTAATTTCTAAAATTTACCCTGTCGACGACATAGAAACTATTGTGCAAATGCGGATATATTCGCCTTTTCTTGTGTTATTGAGAGGGTGTCATGTTAGGCTTTTTAACAAAAGGAGAAGCTGCTCCAGCTAGCAACTGGACTACTCCTACCAACGAGGAGCAGAAAAAACTGCCATTAATGGAAGGCATTGCCATGGTGGTGGGTGTCTTCCTGTGGTTGGGCTCATATTTAGGCATGGTGGGCGTGTTGGTGCCAGCACGTATCGCTGAAATTGATCCAGACGCCAAAGCCACAGCCTTAGCTGCTATGTCAGCAATCGCCATGGTGGTTTCCACCATTGCCAACATCTTAGAAGGTGCATGGTCAGACCGCACGCGCTCACGTTTCGGTCGTCGTACCCCATGGTTATATTTCGGTTCCATCGGTGCTGCCATCAGCATCTACTTCTGGGGAACCGCCGATTCCATTACCGCCATCATTGCTTGGGATGCTATCTACATGATCTTCCTCAATGCAATTGTGGCCCCATTAATCGCCGTGCTCTCTGATCGTGTCGCTCCACGCCACCGTGGCACCATTTCTTCGATGTATGCCATTGGCCTCTCGGTGGGTAACTACGGCGGTCAGATCCTCGCTTCGTTCTTCATTGGTGTAAACGAGTATTACGGCGTGCTGCTCATGGCTCTTATGGCCCTGCTCTCTGGCCCACTGTCCTCAGTGTTCCTCCGCGAAAAGAGCACCATTGGCATGCCAGTGGAAAAGCTGACCTTAAAGAATCTTTCTGACAACTTTGCTTTCCCACTTAAGGATTGCCGCGATTACTACCTCGCCTTAATCGGCAAGCTGTGTGTGGTTTCTGCCCAATTCACTGTCTCGGGCTACCAACTCTACATCCTGACCGATTACATAAAGCTCTCCAACGAGGAGTCCGCTGGTTATATTGGCATCATCTCCACCATCCTGATGGTGATGTCCATTGTGCTGTCCCTGTTCTCTGGCCCAATTGCTGACAAGTTCCATTGGAGAAAGTGGCCTGTTGTGATTGCCTCGCTCTTAATGTCAGTAGGCTGCATTATCCCAAGCTTTGCACCTGAAGCATGGTTAATGCTGGTTTATGCAGCTGTAGCCGGTGTAGGTTACGGTATCTTCTCTTCGCTGGATCAAGCCTTAAACATCGATGTGCTGCCAAATGAGAAAACTGCTGCTAAGGACTTAGGCATTCTTAACATCGCCAACAACGGCGGTCAGGTGGTTGGCCCAGTGCTGTCAGGCATCATTATCGCCACCTTAGGTTATGGCTATGTCTTCCACTTAGGTTGCGCTTTAGCCTTAATCGGTGCCATCCTCTTAGCGATGATCAAGAAGGTGAAATAGTCTACGCAGACTTTTGCCAACGCGCCTGCCAAAGCAGGCTCAGTCTAAAAACACATGGGCAGGGACGGTAAATATTCGCTCCCGCCCCTGTCCGCTATTAGCCCTGAAGCTCATAATTTCAGGGCACTAATTACTAGCCCAGTTTCTCTGTGGCCGAGGAGGTTCTATGAATCGCGATCAATTGCTCTTTGGTGTTGCCTACTACCGCGAGTACATGCCTTATGAGCGTATCGATCAAGACATCGAAATGATGAAAAAAGCGCACATCAATTACGTGCGCATCGGTGAAAGCACTTGGAGTACCTACGAAAAAGACGATGGTGTCTTCGATTTCAGCACCTTGCTCGTCGTACTCGACAAAATGCACGCCGCTGGAATTAGCGTCATTGTGGGCACACCTACCTATGCCATTCCTTCATGGCTAGCTCGCAAATACCCAGATATCATGGCAGAAACTCAGCAAGGCCGTAACCGCTACGGTGCCCGCCAGCTGATGGATATCACGCATCCTGCCTATCTCTATTACGGTGATCGCATCATCACCAAGATGCTTGAGGCAGTACACAATCATCCTGCCATCATTGGCTACCAGCTGGACAATGAAACCAAGTATTACGGCTGCGCTTCGCCTAACGTGCAGATCGCCTTTGTGAAGCATCTCAAGCAATACTACCAAGAGCGTGGCGGCTTACAGCAGCTCAATGCTGACTTTGGCCTTGATTACTGGTCAAACCGTATCGATTCTTGGGAAGACTTTCCTGATGTGCGTGACACCATTAATGGCAGCCTTGCTTGTGCCTTTAAGAAGTTTCAGCGCTCATTAGTTACCAACTACCTGCAACATCAGGCTGACTTAGTCCGTCCATACCTGAAAGAAGGCCAATTCCTCACCCATAATTTCGACTTTGAGTGGCGTAATTACTCCTTTGGCGTGCAGCCAGACGTGGATCATTTCGCTGCTGCTAAGTGCTTAGACGTCATGGGCTGCGACATCTACCACCCAGGTCAAGAAGACCTGACCGGTAAAGAGATCGCCTTTGGTGGTGATGAGATCTACGCCATTGCAGATCAGCGCTATTTTGTGCTGGAAACCGAGGCGCAAGCCTTTAAGAACTGGACTCCATTCCCTGGCCAGTTATACCTGCAAGCTATGGCTCACCTCGCCTCTGGTGCTCAACTGATCGGCTATTGGCACTGGCACTCTCTGCACAATTCCTTTGAGACCTATTGGAAAGGCCTCTTAAGCCATGACTTTAAGGCCAATCCTGTCTATAACGAGGCCTGCCAAATTGGCGCAGATCTCGAAAAACTGCAACCTGTGCTGGCCGGTTTCCGCAAGGAGCGTAAGGTCTGCTTAGTGGTATCCAACGAGTGCTTAAGCTCGATCGACTACTTCCCATACCATGGCCCAAGCCTCAACACCGTGAAGTACAGCGAGCACCTCTACAACGACGTGGTTCGTGCTTACTATGATGCCCTCTATGAGGAAAATATTGAGGCTGACATCCGTACCTTAAGTGATGAGCGGATCTTTGATTACGACCTTTTAGTGCTGCCTCTACTCTACACCGCTTCAGATGAACAACTGCAAAAGCTCAATGAGTTTGTGCGTCGTGGCGGCCACGTGATCTACTCCTTCAAGAGCGGCTATGCCGACGAGCACGTTAAGGTACGCACCGTGGATCAACCAGGCGTGATCTCTGAGGTTACTGGTTGTACTTACCAGCTGATTGCTGAGCCACGCCATGTCACCTTAGACGGTAGCGCCGAGCTCAATTTAGATGATGTAGACTCAACTCTGAGCGACTTCTTGGAAATGGTTACGGTGGATGCTCAGCGTCAAGAGCAAGGTGACGTCACGGTGTTAGCCCGTTATCACCACCAGTACTACCAGCAGTATGCTGCCATTACCTATTCCCAAAAGCAGGGTGAAGGCTCGGCCACCTATATCGGTGCCAATGTACCAAAAGCCGTGATCGCTAAGGTTGCCGACTACGTAGTGAAGCGCAATCAGTTACTGCCAGAGCGTGTCAGCTGCAAGTTCCCACTGATTGTGCGCAGTGCTGTTAACGGTCAAGGTCAAAAAGTGCACTTTGTGCTTAACTTCTCTTGCCAAAACCAGAGCCTGCCAAATCCATACGGCCGCTGCCGTGCCGTGCTCACGGGCAAAGAGTATGAGCATGGTGAGGTCTTAGAGCTTAAGGATTGGGGCGCATTAGTGCTGCAAGAGCTCAACTAACACAAAAAATACAAATTAGCATGACCTCCAGCTCACAGGAGGAAACCAAAAGGGCGGGGCTCACAAGGCTTCGCCCTTTTCTTTTGCGCTTTAGGCCCATGCGAGGTTTGCCTTGAGCAGAGCAGCTACTGACGTCGGGGAGTTGAAAACTATTTATTTTTTGCGATAAATAAGCCATTTTTGTTTGGCGTTTAAAACAGCTTTGTCCCCATATCTGGGATTAAAGTGTGTTTTTATTGGATTTTGGCACCATTTTTACCTAATTAGCCACGCCTAACCTTTATTAGCTGTGTGCTTGTGAAGCCTTATCCTTAGCCTAGCAGCTGGATTTTTGGAAAAAACATTTTCAACTCCCCGACGTCAGAGCTAAGCCTCTCAAGCTTCTGAGGAACTGGCGCTAACGGCTTTCGCCTTGCCCTCGGCCGTTTTCGGCCCAGCAACATCAGCTCCGCTACGGTATTGCTGCGGAGACAGCCCCGTTTGCTGGCGAAAGAACTTGCTGAAATAGTTTGGGTCTACGAAACCTGAGCGCTGCGCCACCTGCAAGATAGATAGCTCTGTACTCTCAAGCAAACGCTTGGCATTTTTGAGCTTTTGGCCATTAAGCCATTTGATGGGGCTTTGGCCTACAGCCGCTAAAAAGACATGGTTGAAGCGTGATGGGGAAAGATGCACGTGGGCTGCGATCTCTTCAAGCGTCAAATCGGCACGCATCATGTTTTCCTGCATGAACATCATGGCCAGACTGATGCGCACATCACTCACCGCACTGGCTGGTAAGAGCAAATCCTCTTCTTGACGAGCGATCTCTTGGCGACGAAACAGCAGCATCTCAAGATAGGTTAGAGACAGCAGCTGCGAAGTAGCACCTTGGGAATGGTTACGCCTAATGATTTCCCAAAACATTCCCGAGAACTCAGAAAAGTTCTCCTCTGGCAAAGAATAGTGCTCCACCTGATCCACTTTGCAGTGCCAGCTTAAGGCTGGCAACCAGTGACTACGTGGGAAGAAGTAGATCCACTGGTGATACCAGCGAGAGGCCGCTGGGCTAATGTGGTAATAATGCGGCACTGCAGGTGCAAAAAGCAGCAGATCGCCTTTTTGGCAGGTAAAGCTCTGCGCACCATCGCGCACCAAGCCCTCGCCATCGATAGTGAGATTAAGAATATAGCCTTTCATGCCCCTTGGACGATCGATGATCTCATCATAAGGCTTGCCCCGCTGCATGGGCGTAATGCCCGCGATCACGGTGTCGTCGAAAAAGATCGTCTGCGGAGGCAAATGCGGATCCGGTATTAGCCCTCTGTAGTCGTCCATGCCCAAAAGCTCCAACCCCCAACACTGATTTCCCCTTATCAGAATGGAGCATGAGCCTATTTTTGGCAAGCTTGGCACGACAAAACTCTGCGGTATCACACAAACCAAAAAGCAAAAAAAGGCCACGCTCAGCCCAGAGCGCAGCCTTTTGGTGTGTCTTTTCTAAACAGCTCAGCTCAGTGGAGTGCCGCATTTTTCTGTGGAGTTTTGCGGCTGAGCAGAGCCATAAACTTTGGGAAAATCTAATTAGGCCTCAGCCTCTTGATTGACCTTCTGCATGTGACGAACCTTGAGCTCGTGCACGATGTGGTCGTAAATCTTATCTAAGCGGTAGAAGACTAAGGCTACAGCTGCAATTAAGAACATGGCAGGAGGAATCACGGATACCACCATGAGGATAGCGTTCATTGCACCATCGGTCTGAGTCTCAGCACCATTCACATAACCGCTGAAATCCATCACCATGGAGGAGATCAGAATACCTAAACCACCAGCAACCTTAGAAGCAAAGGACACCGAGGAATACACTAAGCCTTCATGGCGCTCACCATCGCGATACTCTGAGTACTCAATGCAATCAGGGATCATGGCGAATAAGCAGGTGTAAGTGAAGCCAGAGCAGAAGCCGCAAATACCGCTGATGACATAGTTCAGCTCAATGCTGTATGGGTTGATCAGACGGCTGAAGTTTGCACCGACGATCAGTAAGCAAGCAATGATTAAGCTATTGCGCTTGCCTAAGAACTTCAGCATCAAAGGCACGACCACAATCATAGCAATCACTTTGCAGGTGTTAGACACAGCAGAGAAATTACCGATTAAGGTGTCATCGCCTAAGAAGTAACGGCAATAGTAGGTGTTGGCAGTGCCACTCACGATATCAGCGGCGCAAACTAAGAGCATGGCAATGGAGAGCATTACCCAGTAGCTGTTCTTGAACAGCTTCTTAATGGCACGCACTGTATTGCCTTTTTCCTCGCTCATTGGAGCAGAGATCACACGCTCGTGGCAGAAATAGAAGGTAAAGAAGAAACCTAAGGTAGCAATACCGCTGAAGATGGCAGCAGTGATGGTCCAAGCAAACTGGTCATTACCAAAATACTTCACCAGTGGCAGAGTGGCCATCATCACTAAGGTACCACCTGCGGTTGCACCCAGCATACGGAAAATCACCAGCACCGAGCGCTTATAGGAATCCTGCGTCATTAAGGCGCTTAAAGCACCATAAGGCAGGTTGATCGAGGTGTAGACCACAGTAATGGTCAGGTTGTAGACGATGAAGATGTAGATGTACTTGGCCAGATCTGGCAGCGACTCAGGCACCGAGAAAATGGCAATACCGCACAGGAAATAAGGGATCAGCATGCGCAAGATCCAGACACGGGTCTTGCCGTAAGGGCTCTTGGTCTTCTCAATGAGATAGCCCACTAAAAGATCAGAGAAACCATCAAAGACACGCGAGGCCAGCATGATACCGCCTACGATGGAGATGTTGATATTCACAAACTCCGTTGCGTAGTACAGGAACAGCATGCTCACAGGCGTCAGGATCAGCTGGGAGGAGAAATCTCCCATGCCGTAAGCCACACGTTCTATTATGCCAATATTCGGATCGCGATCAGGGCGATTCACGAAAGCACTAATCATGGGATTTTGTCCTCTTCACAGCACAAACCAAGCAGCACCACACCCCTGCAACAAGGGCGACTGAGCCATGAGTGCACTGCTCCAAACTCAAACCACATGAGTTGGCTCGACCCTACTTTTAAGCAAGCAACCTATCCCAATTTGTTTGCTTCAAAGCACAGCACGCACAGTGCACAACGCACACTTAGCTCCCACTTTAATCGGCAAGCAACAGCCAGTAAGGGCGTATTTAACACAAAAACTCAGTCATTAGTCAGGCTCTAAGGATATGTGTATGAAAAGTGCAAACAAATAGCCATTTTAGCTAAAAACTACACCATATTGACTTTTCTCTATACTTTAGTGATGTAGCTCACATTTTTATTTTTCAATGACAAAATTCCCTACACAGTGCTAATTTAAGCCATAGCAGAGCTCAAAACTGCATAATATGTGGCTATAGCCATTAAGTAAAATTATGGAAAATTGACCCCCACCTAAAACGCCTGTGCTATTGCATAAAAAGCACAGAGCACAATAGCTCTTCCCCAAATGGTGAAAGTGCAAGCTGTCACCACTGGCTCCGCCAATGCTGCCCACGACAAAGCTTCATGTCGCGACCATAAAAAAAGCTGATCCCTTGGAGGAGATCAGCTTCTCTTGAGGCCAAGCTGCTGCTTGGCTCTTGGTGTTTGGCTGGCGCGAATAAGCGCCATTAAGCGCTATTTGGCGTCTGGCACATTGTCCTTGTTGAGCAGATAGCCAATGAGATCAATCAGCTGCTCACGAGTTTCTACCGACTCCATGGTCACTAAGTACTTACCATTGACCACGATCTCAGGCACGGCCTCAATATTGATGTCCTGACACCACTTATCAAACTGAGCAACCTTACCAATCACAGGGAAAGAATTGAACTCGCGCTCAAACTTATCCTGCGATACGCCAAGAGAGGCCACAAAGGCCACTAAATCTTGGTGACTCATTGGGATCTGATGTTCCATGTGCATGCTTTGGAAAAGCTCATGCACAAAGAGATCTTCGATCCCTAAGTTTTGTGCCACTGCGATCGCACGCTGGGTCTCTGGGCCCATCATGCCACCGAGCATAGACACTGGGTTGCGCTCAAAGCGTGCTTGTGGATAGGTTGCGGCAATGGCATCAAAGTCAGGCTGCATAGCAAAACAGTGACCGCACCAAAAAGAAAAGAACTCACGGATCTCTTTAGTAGCAGTCAATTTCTCCGAGCGTACCTGATAATTCACACCTTCTTGGTACTCGGTACTTGCAGCAGCACTAGCACTCGTCATGACGCCAAAAGCCATCAGACAAGCTCCAGCAACTGCCAGCAATTTCTTCCACATCGTCACACTCTCCACTAAAAACGACCAAAGGGATCTAACTTGCACCCTGTTAACTTAGTCCAACTTAGTCCAGTGTAAGGCACAGCTCTGAGCTCACACTTAGAACAAGCTTGGCTTGGCTAAGCTTGACTTGGCTTGGCTAAGCTCGGCTTAGCTTAGCCTATCAGCTAATTGGTGCTGGAGTGATCCCATAGAGAAACCTTATCGCGCAATTGACGGGCACTGCGTCGCTGGCTCTTCATACCAAAGGACAGAGCAAAACTCAGAGCCCTTACAGCACGATTGGAGCGCACCGACATACGGCACAATAAAAACAAACGCTTCACCTGCGAGCGCGAGATCTTGTAATTGCACTCTGGATCCAGCGGATGTCTCGACACCTGACGCAATAACACCATAGCCATGGCCACATTGGTGAGACAGAACATACGCACACCTGCACTCGTGCGTGATGGCAGCTTACAGATGAAGTTGATAGCATCATCTAAGTGACCTTGAGTAATGGCTACATACTCTAAGACACTCTCTTCCTCGTCTTCCTTGGCCGGTGGTAAGAACGAAGCGCCGCGCTGGGCATCCTTGGCACGATCACGCAGGATATTGGTCAGCTGCAAGCCTTCACCAAAGCTCACCGCAAGCTCCAATAGATCTTTTTTGTTAGCCCGACGATCGGCTAAACAGAAGAGCTCGGCTAACAGCTCACCCACTACACCTGCTACCGAGTAGCAGTAGTTATCGACATCATCTAAAGAGCTGATCTCTTCTTGATCACGCTTATTGCGTAAGGAAGTGGCCATACCGTGAGCCAAGATAGCGGCCGCATGGCAGATAACCTCTTGCACCTCATCCTCAAAAGTTTGCAGCAGGTGCACAGCACGCTCGAGATTTGCCACCAGATTAATATCATCAGCAGCCGAGCCATTACGCGTTAAATCCAAAGCGCGCACTTTTAGACTGTGCAAAACGTCTTCGTCAGCAAACTCATCATCTGCAAGGAACGAGAAGTCAGACAACCACGTGATCTTTTCATTGATTGGCGCAGTAGCATCATCTTCGACCGTATCGACAATACGGCATAAGAGATAGGCCAGAGCCACCTGATCACGCAGTGGTTTTCTCATGAAAGGAATGGTAATGGCAAAGGAGCGCGAGACCTTATTTAAGTGGAAATAAAGCTCATCTAGCGTTAAGCACTCCGCATCAGCTGCCGGTGCAGCTGCAGATACAGCGGCCGCATCAGCTTTTACGGTGTCTTTGCCCAAGGAAATATTGTCGGTGGTGCCAACCTCAGTAGCACCTAAATTTGTACGATTTGTTTGTTTGTTTTGAGGTGGAGGATACGTGTCCATACGAAAAAAGAAAATAGCCAAACACAAAGTGCAATGCTATCACAAACTAGCTTAAGCTTGCGCTTTTTGCCCTGTCCTTTTTAAACAAAGCCTTAGTTGTTGCACATCCACAGCCGTGGATTTTGCCCTATAATTTTTGGGGACTAATGCTCATGCGGCAAAGAGCCATTAGCTCACGCTGAGATCACTGAGCATTGGCTTGAGCATGAGCAAGTCTTCGCTCTCAAGCTCTTGCCTCTGTCTGATATTCACTGAAGGAGGAGAAAACATGGCCGATACGACCACAGCACCACAAACGGCGACCGAAGAAGAGGCCGCTAAATTAAAGCGCGCCCAAGAAAAAGCCAAAGTCCACCCACACCCACCTCTGGGCAACCTCTTACTGCGCACCATGACGCTGCCTCGTGATGCCAACCCAGCAGGTGATATCTTTGGTGGCTGGATCATGTCCCAACTGGACATCGCCGGTGCTGTCCTAGCCCGCGAGATCTCTCATGGCCGCGTGGTGACAGTGGCTGTAGATGCCATGAGTTTCTTAAAGCCAGTCGAAGTCGGTGATGTGGTCTGCTGCTACGGTCACTGCATTCGTGTAGGTCGTACTTCGCTCAAGATTAAGCTGGAACTGTGGGTCAAAAAGATCTACGAGCATGAGGAAACTGAGCGCGACCTTGTTACCGAAGCTTGCTTTACCTACGTTGCAGTAGATGACAATGGACGTCCACGTCCACTGCCTCCTGAGGCTCATATCGTGGCTGAACGCGGCATTGATGCTGGTACAGTGGGCTTAAAGGAAGATGGGACTATCCGTGAGGCTCAGAACAAGCCAAACGGGAATAGCTGCTGCTAATGGCTCAGCTTGGGGCTCATCAGCACTCAAGCAACAAGCAACAGCCAAGGCCTCAATCCCGTGCCTCACAGCACGGGGTTGAGAGCAAAAATAGGAAGACTCAGACTGCGCTTGTCCTGACAGACAAGCAGGCAAGTATTTAATGGTCAGGAAAGCCGATTCCCTCGAGCCAAGGCTAAAAGGTGCGCTGAGGCTTCTTTAGATCACCCAAATGAGCAAAGGTAACTTCGATCGCGTTCCGATAATAAGTCAAATGGTGCTTCATTAAGCCTAAACGATAGTGATCGATCATGCCGCTCACCATGGCACACAACAAGGTAGCTGCTGCATCCACATCAAGATCTGCTGGCAGTTGCTTTTGTACTACAGCTGCTCTGAGCGCCTCAGATACCACAAAGAAACGCTCCTGCATCATCTCAATGATCTTTTCACGCACATCACTCTTCACTCCAGAGATCATGGCGTGCTCAATAGTTGCGGCTAAAGTCGAAGTAAAGAGCGAAGCGGCCTCATCGGTTAAATGAGACAAAGCCCACTTTTTTAAGATGCCAAGAGGATCACGCTGGTTCTCCTCTACTGCTTGCCGCAAAGTATTGTAAATATTGACCTTGGTAGCCTCTTCTTCCATTAAGGCTGCCAGAAGTTCACTTTTGTTTTCAAAATGCCAATAAATAGCACCACGGGTTACATTGGCCTCTCGTGCGATATCCGAGAGAGAGGCCTTGGCAAACCCTCGTTCTGTAAAGATCTTCTGTGCCGCAGCTAAAATGCTTTGCTTAGTCTGTAAAGCTTCAGCATGAGTCCGTTTTGACATAGAAACCTCAAGTCGCAACCACCACGAAAAAAGTTTTGCTACTCCTAAATTGCTGACAAGCATAACATACATACATGTATGTTTGTAAAAAATTACCCTCAATCATGCAAGTTTTCTAAACCTGATTTTTCGCTTATATATCAGTGTTTATCTACATTAAGACTGATTTTACTTGTCTAACAAGTACACACTGTATGTAAATTTTTGCGAACATACATACACGCTTGTATGATTAGCGTATAATGGCCGCAGTGAAAGATCGTCTTTCAAAAAATGTGGTAAAACTCACGCTCTCGATCTTAACCATAGTGCAATGTTAGTGACCCCCTTACGTCACAGGGCACGGATCGTTTAGAATTAAGGACGACTGACTGTACACCACTGAGAGGAGCACTTACTAACTAAGCGCTAAGAAAAGAGCGTTAACGTGAGTCTATGCCCCCTCGCAAACGTGAGGCTATGGATCCACGCAATAGTTGGTAACAGCACCTAAAAGTGCACTTTCACTGCCACGTGCAGTCTTGTGCAACTTACCGAAAGCATCAAACTCTGCCCCAATTGCATAAAAGCCGGTTTTTGTTGGCTTTTGTGGAGGTAGAGTTTGGTGCTTTCGTTGCTTTTGCCCCCACAAAATTAACAATCCATGCAGATTTGAATGTAAAAAAGCAATTTCTGTGGACTGCTAGGCAAGAGGACAAGAGCACAAAATCAAGCCGCTAATTTGCTTTCAAACAGCTGCCCCGCCGCAAGCTCCAATTACAAGGCAAGCTCGCTTGCCTTAAGTAGGCACAGCTAACAGCAGGACAGATCTAGCGGCGACACTCGTGGGATAACGTGTGTTCTTGTTTGAAAGCGCAAACCTGCAAGGGATTTACCTCAGTGCTGCTCTGCTACTCCTAAAAACTAACAGCTCTAAGGTAAACAGTATGATGGTGCCCTATTTGTGGAAAGCCTAAAAGCAAAGGCATGTCCACATTTAGAGCCCTCTCACCGACTTTCTAAAAACACGTAAGCTCAAAGTTGTGCTTACATTTGCGCAAAGCAGTATCAGCCCAACTTTAGGCTCACGCTACAGCAGAGAAGAAATTAGGTGTGACGGAGGCATCGTCGCGGGACTGGTTTTATTGTTCAAGGAATTTCAGGTATGTTCCTGTCTAGCATTAATAAAAAGCATCTTCTTCCAAGTGCTTTGGCAGTAGCGCTTTTACTGTCAGGTTGTGGTGAAGCTGAGCAAACTACTCAGGCAACTAGTCTACCTGTTGACGTGTTTACAGTGCACACCATGGAAGTGCCGATCGTGTCTAACCTGACCGGTCGTGTAAGTGCCACTCGTCGTGCTGAGGTACGTCCTCAGGTTTCGGGCATTATCCAAAAGCGACTCTTTGAGGAAGGCTCTTCCGTCACCGAGGGTCAGCAGCTCTATCAGATCGACCCATCTTTGTATGAGGCTTCGGTCAATAGCGCTATGGCTCAATTAAAGAGCGCTGAAGCCAATCTCTATGCCACCAAGTTACGCGCCGATCGTTATCGCCAACTGCTCTCACAGAAGGCTGTGTCTAAGCAAGATTACGATGACGCTCAAGCCGCTTACCTGCAAGCTGATGCTGCAGTGAAAGCTGCTGAGGCAAGCCTCGAAACGGCCAATATTAACTTAGCCTACACCAAGGTATATGCCCCAATCTCTGGACGTATCTCTAAGTCCAATTTCACTGAGGGTGCCTTAGTTAATGCTCAGCAGACCAGCCCATTAACTACCATTCAGCAACTGGATCCTCTCTATGTGGATTTAGGCCAAACCGTGGAAGACCACTTAGCTCTGCGTCAGGCTATTGCCGAGGGCTCAGTGAAAACCAATGATGGTAAGGCTCCTGTTGATATCTACTTCTCTGATGGCACTAAATACAGACACCAAGGTCAATTAGAGTTTGCTGATGTGACTGTGGATGAAACCACTGGCATGGTGAACGTCCGTGCCTTAGTGCCAAACCCTGAAAAGACCTTACTGCCTGGCATGTTCTTACGTGGCGCTATCCACGAAGGTATGCTGCCTGATGCAGTAGTAGTCAACCAAAGCTCAGTGATCCGTGAAGCTGGTGGCTTAAGCTATGTGTACATCATTGATGATCACAACTTAGCTCAACGTACCATCGTCAAGCTTGGAACTGAGTACCAAGGTTTCTATGTGGTCGCTACTGGCTTAAAGCCAGGTGATCGCGTAATCAGCTCTAACTTGCAAAAGATCCGCTCTGGTACCCCAGTGCAGGAGATCAAGAAAGAGCAAGCAGGCGCAGCAGGTGAGGCCGGTGCTGCCAGCACTGATGCTGGTGCAGGTTCTGACGCCGCTGCTGCTGGAGATGCAGCCCCTGCTGACAACGCCTAAAGGCATTGCCTGTCTAGGACTAAATCTCCTTAGCTTAAGGTCTAAGACAATTAGACAACCTTAAGTAGCCCCACAATCATCACAAGCTGTAGCTCTCTTAGGATGGCTTGCTGTCCTTAAGGGCCAAAGAATCCATGATGCTTTGGAAGTGGCTATCTTGTAAGGATTAACTTTCTTATGGCACGTTTCTTTATCAATCGCCCGATCTTTGCGTGGGTGATCGCTATTGTGATCATGCTCGCTGGCTTGGTGTCGGTATTCACCCTGCCAGTATCACAATACCCGACCATCGCGCCTCCATCGGTGTCGATCCGTGCTAGCTATCCTGGTGCTGATGCTAGTACAGTGGAGCGCTCAGTAACCCAGATTATTGAGCAGAACTTAACCGGTCTGGATGGCTACATGTATATGTCAGCCAATTCTGACTCCTACGGTAACTCCTCGATCACCATTACCTTTGAGCCTGGTACCAATGCTGATATTGCGCAAGTGCAAGTGCAGAACAAAATGCAGCAGACACAATCGCAATTACCATCAGTGGTGCAGCAAAACGGTGTGGACGTTTCCAAGTCGACTGATGCCTTCTTGATGATCGTAGGCTTAACCGCAAACGATGGTCTGCACGACAACTCTGACTTGTCTGACTACATCTACGCTAACATCCGTGAGCCTCTGGCTCGTGTGGCCGGTGTGGGTGACTTGATGGTGTTCGGTGCTGAGTACGCTATGCGTATTTGGGTAGACCCAGAGAAGCTGACCAATTTGGCTATTACCATTCCTGAGGTGACAGCAGCCATTACTGCACAAAACGCTCAGGTGACCTATGGTTCCTTAGGTGGTACCCCAGCCGTTCCTGGTCAACAGTACTCTTATACCATCACCGGTCAGAAGCGCTTAGAGTCGGTCGAAGAGTTTGAAAACATCCTGTTGCGCGTCAACACTGACGGTACCATGGTTCGCTTAAAGGACATTGCTCGTGTGGAGTTAGGTTCTGAGAGCTACCAATACTCCGGTACCGAAAATGGTGTGCCATCTTCTGGTGTGGCTATTCGTCTGGCAGCCAATGCTAACGCTCTGGATACGGCTGAAAACGTTAAGGCTTTAATCGAAGACTTAGCCCCTTACTTCCCAGAGTGGATCGATTACAGCTATCCATACGACACTACCGACTTCATTAAGGTTTCGATTAACGAGGTGTTCCACACCTTAATCGAAGCTATCGTGCTGGTGGTGATCATTATGTACATCTTCTTGCAGAACTTCCGTGCCACCTTGATCCCTTCGATCACGGTGCCAGTGGTGCTGCTGGGTACATTCGCCATCATGTCGGTATTGGGCTTCTCCATTAACACCTTAACCATGTTCGGATTGGTGCTCGCCATCGGTCTGCTCGTGGACGACGCTATCGTGGTGGTCGAAAACGTCGAACGTATTATGGAAGAGGAGCATTTACCTCCTCGCCATGCCACCATTAAGTCCATGGATGAAATTACTGGCGCTCTGATCGGTATCGCTCTGGTGCTGTCAGCTGTGTTCATTCCTATGGCTTTCTTCGGTGGTTCCACTGGTGTTATTTACCGTCAGTTCTCCATCACCATCGTGTCGGCCATGGTGCTCTCGGTGTTAGTCGCTCTGATCTTAACGCCAGCCCTATGCGCCACCATGCTGAAATCGTTAGAAGATCGTCAAGCTGAGCCAAAGACAGGTTTTGGTAAGTTCTGGAAGAAACTCTCCAATACCCTCTTAGCTCCAGTCAATAAGTTCTTTGAACTCTTCAACCGTGGTTTTGCTGCTTTCTCTAATAGCTACCAAAAACACGTATCGAAAGTGGTGCATCAGCTCAAACGCCAGATCTTCGCTTACATCGTGATCTGTGTGGCTTTAGGCTTTTGCTTCGTCCGTATTCCTTCGGCCTTCTTACCAAACGAAGACCAAGGTGTGCTGATGGCAATGTTGAACCTGCCAGCTGGCGCTACAGTAGAGAAGACCAAGAGTACTTTGGCTAAGGTGTCGGATTACTTCACTACCAATGAGTCTGACAATATCGAATCCATCATGGCAGTTACCGGCTTCTCGTTCTCGGGTGCTGGTCAAAATGCTGCTATGGCGTTCCTTAAGCTCAAGGATTGGTCTTTAAGACCTAACCCAGAACAGCATGCTGACGCCATTGTGCAACGTGCTTATCTGCCACTGCTTGGTATTCGTGAAGGCTTAGCTTTCGCCTTCAACCTGCCAGCTATTCCTGAATTAGGTGTGGCATCAGGCTTCGATCTCTACTTACAAGACAACGGCGGTGCCGGTCACGCCGCTTTAACTAAGGTACGTCAAGACTATGTGTACGCAGCCCAGCAATCTCCATTGCTGATGCAGGTTCGTGCTAATGGTCAAGAGGACATGCCTCAGTTCAAGTTCAATATTGACTATGAAAAGGCCTTAGCTTTAGGTCTAAGCGTCAACGACATCAACACTACCTTATCCGCTGCATGGGGTTCTGCCTACATCGACAACTTCATGGAGCGTAACCGTGTGAAGAAGGTATATCTCCAAGCTGAAGCCGAAGCTCGTATGAATGAGCTGGACTTAGGCAAGTGGTATATTCGTAACGCTACTGGTCAAATGGTGCCATGCACAGCCTTTATTACCACCTCATGGGATTATGGCTCACCTCGTCTAGAGCGCTTCAACGGTGTGGGTGCCATGAACATCCAAGGTGCACCAGCTCCTGGCGTATCCACTGGTGAGGCTATGGCTGAGATGGAGCGTATTGCCGCAGAAGTGCTGCCAAGCGGCTTCGGTATTTCATGGACTGGCGTGTCCTTCCAAGAGCGTCTGTCTGGTACCCAAGCCCCACTGCTTTATGCTGTGTCGCTCTTGATCGTGTTCTTATCGTTAGCCGCTCTGTATGAGTCGTGGTCGATCCCATTTGCTGTGATGCTGGTGGTGCCATTAGGCATTATCGGTGCAGTGCTGGCAGCTCTGATCACGCAATACGTACCAGTACAAACGGTGCTACGTAATGACGTTTACTTCCAAGTAGGTCTGCTGACAACAGTGGGACTTTCGGCCAAGAACGCCATTCTGATCGTGGAGTTCGCTAAAGACCTCTACGATAAGGGCAACCGCTTAACCGAGGCTGTGATTGAGGCTGCACGTATTCGTCTGCGCCCTATTCTCATGACCTCAGCTGCTTTCGTGCTCGGTGTGTTACCGCTGGCCATTTCCTCTGGTGCTGGTGCCGCAGGCCGTAACGAAATCGGTATTTGCGTGATCGGCGGTATGCTCTCAGCTACCGTGCTGGCTATTTTCTTCGTGCCAGTGTTCTTCGTCTTAGTGATGCGTTACTTCACGAAGTACATTCCAGCCGATGAGAAGAAGCGTCGTGCTGAAATCGAAGAAGCTAAGATCCGCGCACGTCAACAGCGTGCTTTAGAGGAAGGCAATAAGGATCTGCCTCCATCTGATAGCCAAGGATCTGCTAGCTAAAACAACTCATAACTAAAGCAAAAGCTTCCTTAGGTCTCACTGCTTTAAAGTAAAGCGGCCAAAAGGAAGCCCCAAAGGCGTGACCGTAAGCAATTCCAGCAAGCGGCCACGCCTTTTTTCTTGTTTTCTTGCGTAAAGATCGCTACTGCAAAAAAGGAGCAAAAAGGCTCCAAGCAAAGTGATATGCTGTGTACGCTCAAAGACCACTCAGGTTTTACGCCAGATAAGGCCTAGACGAGCACACAGCACAAGGAGAACGCTCCTAGGAAAAGGAATAGAGGACTTAAGGATGTCGAGTTTTAGCATCAACGAAAGCTTATTTGTCTTGGACTTAGATGACGATGCTCCAAGCATCTTACCTGTAGGTGAGGTCTTACCTGACGGCATCAAAATCGGTGTCGATCGCGATCGCGGTGAGCAATTCGCCTTTTACGTGAGCGAAGATGGCCGCTATGACATCCTTGCAGCCCGTCCTGTCTTAGCCGAGCGCTGGGTGAAAGAAGGCTATCTGGAAAAGCGTATGCTCCAGATCCACCTCAATGACCAAGACGAGATTGATTGCTATTTGCTGATCAGCCCAAGCTCGCATTTACTTGGTCGCATGACTGATATCCGTGCCTATGGCAGCCGCTACTTTGCCCACGTCGTAGCTAGCGCTATGTGGCATACCCGCAATAAAGACCCATTCATCAATATGCGTGATGGCATTCTATGTGAGCTCTATGGTGTAGTGCTGCCTACCTATACCCTGACCCCACAAATTGCCGATATCGCCTTACTCAACAACATTCTGCGTGGCCAATACGATAGCGAGGATCTGCGCAATAACGAAGACTTTAAGCAAGCAGGCCAGTTTGGCGGCTTAAGCTTTATGAGCTTCAATCAGGCCTTAAAAGCTCACAATATGGCCCCAGATACAATTGAGCCTTACTTCCAAGTGGGAGAGTACGTAGATGACTTCGTACAGATGGCCCCTCACGCTCTGATCACTGGCCCATTAGAGCTCAAGGCAGAATACCAGATCTACGCTACTAGCACTGATGTCGTACTGCTGGCTATGTCCCAAGCTTGGGCTCAAGAGTTGATTGACCGCAACTTAGTCCTGCAAATGGACATGAAGTCCGTCCAGATCGGACGCGAAATGATTAAGGTCTTAGCTCTGCCACGCCGAGCTGCCTTAGAAAGCCTCGATAACAGACACTATGGCATCAACCAAGATGATGTCTTTACTTTAGCTTTAGCTATGCAACGCGCTCGTCGCAAGCTGCCAGAAGCTCAGCTGCAAGATGCCCTGTATGTACAAGCCTTAGGCTTAGTACTGCCAACTAAATTTGAAGGTGGCAGCAAGGAGCAAGATGCCAAGGTACTGCAAGAGGTGGTGACTGTAGGCCCATTTGCCCAAAGTCCGTTCTTAGATGACGTACTGCACAGTGCCCAAGCAGTGCTGCAAGCTTAACTCAGTACCAGCTGAGCCTGCTAAGCCAGCAGGCTCAGCCTGCCAAGCATGCAGGCTCGGTTGCTCAGAGCTTCACTGAATTTACAAGCAACTCCAAACATTACCTCAAAGCCGGTCTCTGACCGGCTTTTTATTTCAGATGCACAAAAACACCCCAAAATAACAAAACGTGAAAAATATTTGCAAAATACACGAAAAAGCCCTATTTTCTGCGTAAAATGCCCTCAATATTACAATGGTTTGGCGGGCAGTAACGAGGCAAGCAAGTGCTCGCTAGCTCGTTTGTGTTGTTTTATACGGCTCTATCCCTCTAAGGTCTCAGATCATGAAGAAAATTGGTTTATTCTACGGCACCTATACTGGCACCACAGGCAATGTGGCCACACGTATTGCCAAAGAACTTGGTGAGGATATTGTCGATCTGCACAACATCCGCACTGACGGCTGCCAGATGAAAGACTATGATATTCTTATTATCGGCACCTCCACTTGGAGCGTAGGCGAGCTGCAAGAGGACTGGGACAATTTCATGCCTCAGCTTGAGGACATGTGCTTTGAGGGTAAGACCGTAGCCTTATTCGGTACCGGCGATCAGATCAGCTACCCAGATACGTTCCTTGATGGCATGGGCATGTTGTACGAGACCTTCCAGTTCCGTGGTGCTAAATTTGTCGGTTTCTGGCCAACACAGGGCTATGACTTCACCAGCCCACTGCCTCTCTTAGACCACGATCACTTTGTAGGCTTAGCCATTGATGAGGATAATCAAGCCGACTTAACAGATGAGCGCATCAAGGCATGGTGTGCCCAGTTACGCCAAGAGTGCCATCTCGACGCCTAATCCCGCCTCTTTTTCCTCTCTTCTCGCCGCAGCGCTGCTGCGGCTATAGCAGTCGCCTAAAACCTCCCTAAGCTGCCCTTTCTACGCCCCAAAGGCTCGCCTTCAGGGCTAGCGCTCGCATACCAAGTTTCACCGACAAATACGCCTCCAACCAATTGTGGTCTCGTTACCAATTTTGCATATCCACGAACTGGATCGATAATTTAAACAAATGCCAATTCCTTTGAGCGAAGGGCACAATGTCCTTCTAAAGGAGCGAAACATTAGAAAAAGCAAGAGATGCTGCATTAACCAATGCTCGATAAAGGACGCACAAAGATGACTTTGCTTGACTACGTGAATCACGCGACAAACGCCTACATCGAAACAATGCCGAAAGCAGAGCGCAAAAAGTACGGTCAATTTTTCACTAGTCCGCAAACAGCCGACTTTATGGCGGGACTATTTGATCTGAGCTCAGCATGTGGAACTGTATCTGTCCTTGATCCAGGTGCAGGTTCAGGGATCTTGTCTGCTGCAATGATCGAAAGACTACAAGCACAGCCAAGCATCACTAAGATCAAGCTGGTCTGCTACGAGAGCAATCCTGATATCCTCCAGCTGTTGCAGTCAAATCTTGAGTATATCTGTGCTCATGCTCTGAAGCCGGTGGAATATGAGCTGAGAAACCAAAACTACATTCTGTCTCAAGCTTCGGATTACCGCCATAAAAGCGATCTGGGCTTAGATGACTATGACTATGTGATTGGCAATCCGCCTTACAAAAAGCTCCGCAAAGATGCGCCAGAGGCGGCAGTAGCAGAGGATGTCTGCTATGGTGCTCCCAATCTGTATTTTATTTTCGCCGCAATGAGCCTATTCAACCTAAAGACGAATGGCGAGCTTGTCTACATCATTCCACGCTCTTGGACATCTGGCGCTTACTTCAAAAAATTTCGTCAGAAATTTCTGTCCCAAGGCGCTTTAGAACACATCCACATCTTTGTCAGCCGCGATAAGGTCTTTGATCAAGAGGCCGTGTTGCAAGAGACAACGATCATTAAGGTGCGCAAAACCACCGAGCATCCTGCCAAGATTACCTTTACCACCTCGCGGTGCAACTTAGATTTTGCAGCCAAAACAGAGTTTGCTGCTCCATACGATTTGGTGGTTTGTGGACAGGACAAGTACGTATTTTTCCTCACCTGTGAAGAAGACGTGCAAACCATGCAACGACTCCGCAACATAGGTAGCACTCTTGCTGATGCGGGGTTGCGCATGAAGACAGGGCTCACGGTCGGCTTTAGAAATCGTGAGGCATTACACCCTACCAAGAAGCCTGACTCGGTACCTTTATTTGAGGCTGGGCACATTAAGAACGGTAAGGTCTTATTTCCTTTTGGAGATGAAAACTTCTACCTACAAACAAAGCAAGCAGGGTTACTCCAAAAGAACGCCAACTACCTCTTTGTGAAGCGTTTCACCGCCAAAGAAGAAAAGCGTAGGCTACAATGCGGGGTCTATCTCGCACGTAAATACCCAGAGTACGAAGAAATCAGCACCGAAAATAAAGTTAACTTTATCAGTGGGGATCATGATCTCTCTGAGTGTGAAGTCTATGGTCTCTATGTGCTTTTCAACTCGACTTTATATGACAACTACTATCGGATTTTAAACGGCTCAACTCAGGTAAATGCCAGCGAGATTAACTCCATGCCTGTGCCAACAGTCGACATCATCAGAAAAATGGGACAGGTTTTGATGAGTAGTAGAGATTTTACTGTCCACAACTGTGACCAAATTATTGGGGAGTTTTTATGAGCAAACTCGACGAGGCCAGAAGCCTTCTGGCAGCGTTACAGGTACCGGAGCAACAGCGTAATGTCCTTTGTGGCTACACGCTACTAGCAATGGCAGGATTAGCCGAAAAAGATCCTTGGTCAACCGCCACTAACGAATGGCTTAGGATCCATGATGTCATCATCTTCATCCAAGAACACTATGGCCAGATTTACGCGGAAAATACTCGCGAGACTTTTAGAAAGCAGGCTATGCACCATTTCCGGAACGCAGCGTTCATCGAAGACAACGCTATGGTGACCAACAGCCCAAACTACCGCTATCGTCTTACGCCTGAAATGTTGCAACTGATCCGCTCGTTTGGCACTGAGCAATGGAATAACGCTATAGCCTCTTTCTTGAGCCAGCACCCATCACTGATTGAGCTTTACTCATCTCAGCGAGAAGGCAGAAAAATCCCGATTCTTATCAATGGCTCTTCCATCTCATTCTCACTGGGCAAGCATAACCAGCTACAAAAAGCGATCCTCGAAGAGTTTGTACCTAATTTTGTACCTGAGGCTGAGTGCCTATATGTGGGTGATAGTGAAGACAGAACACTATTCGTCGATCAATCCACCTTAAGAGGGCTTGGACTTGAGATCACCCCGCACAGCAAGATGCCTGACGTAGTGCTCTATTCACGGGAAAAGAACTGGATTATTTTCGTTGAGGCAGTAACAACTGTCGGCCCAATGGATCCTAAGAGAGTCTTGGAGCTCAAAGACATGACCAGCAAAGTCAACGCTGGCAAAGTCTACATCACCGCTTTTCCTGATCTAAAGACTTTTAACAAGTTTGCAGCGATGCTTGCTTGGGAGTCTGAGGTGTGGATTGCTGATGAGCCTAGACACATGATCCACTATAACGGCGATCGCTTCATGGGGCCAAGAGATTAGCTATCCATCTCCCCTCATTACAAGGATAGCTGTTTGAGATTAGGCTTAAATAAGCCGTTTTTTGGCGTTTATAGATACATCACACGGGCACAAAAAAAGCACCCTAAGGTGCCCTGTCTTTTTATCTGGAATGGTGCGAGAGAAGGGACTCGAACCCTTACGCCTTGCGGTACTAACACCTGAAGCTAGCGCGTCTACCAATTCCGCCACTCTCGCATACAGATTTTTACTTGATATGGCGACCCCGATGAGAGTCGAACTCATGACCGTCAGCTTCGGAAACTGATACTCTATCCAACTGAGCTACGGGGTCATTTGCGTTTCTCAACTGAGCTATCAAGTGCGTGCATTATAGCAATCGGATCTGGCTTTGCAAAGCAATTGCAGAAAATTTTTAAAAAATTTTTAACTTAGAGTAAAAAGCCGATATTTAAGCCAAAGCGGTGTTCAAAAACGGTGCATACCTCCGTAAAAGCGCTTATTTTGGCCCGATTTTTACCTCCCAGCAGCCTCAAATAGCTGTCCATTAGGATTGTCCCTATCTAGCTTTAAGACCACAGGAGTCTATCCCGACTGCTATGCGCCTCGACACATTTGCCCTAAAATAGCCTCAAATTCGGCCAATCTGTGGCTTTGGGCCTATTTACCGCTCTTATGCTCAGTGACCATCGGGCTATGCGGCCATGTGGCTATCATGTGGTTCTTTGCCACCATGTGTCTTTTGCCCGCTTGTGACTCTGTGCCACTCTCTGGCCCCAAGATAAGGACATTTATGCTCAATAACCCTCACACCAACAACTCCGATCCTTCCACTGTTTCTGCTAGCGCTACTGCAGCAGGTGCTACACCATCGGTAAAAGCTCTACGTCAGCACTTTAGCAGCTTCCTCGATATGCCAGAGGATGTGCAAAAGGAGCAATTAGAGCGCTTTAAAGGCATTTGTGCACTGTACGGCTATGAGGGATTTTTGCGCTTACAAAAAGCCCATGTAGTCGTGATCGGTAATGGCGGTGTCGGTTCTTGGATTGCAGAATCCTTATGTCGCACTGGTGTGGGCACCATTTCCCTAGTGGATTTTGATGATATTGAGCTCTCTAACTCTAACCGTCAGCTCCATACCTTAAGCTCAACTCTGGGCCAGAGTAAGGCCCAAACCTTAGGGGCACGTTTAAAGGACATTAACCCTTATCTCAAGCTGTACACCTACTCCTTAATGTTGTCCAAAGACAACGTTCAAGATCGCTTAGCGCACATCTTATGTGTACCTAAAGACATCCTGCAGCTCTCGCAAGAGCCAGACTTACGGGCTTTACCGACTCCTAGTGCTCTTGCTGCTCTCAAGCTCAAACAACAAGATCGTGATCTGTATGGTCAGCAAGCTACGCAATCTGTCGAAAGCAATAGTGCTGCCCATCGGACCGCTGCCCATTGGGCCGAGCAGATCAGTCCACACCTCTATGTGGCCGAGGCTATTGACGACCTTTTTGCTAAAGCTAGCTGCATTGATCTCTTACACCGTGCCCGCATCCCTGTAGTCACCTCTGGCGGTGCTGGTGGTCGTATTGATCCTTCACGAGTACGTCTAGGCGACATCGCCCACGCTCACGGTGATCAGCTCATTAAGCGTCTGCGCACCGAGTTACGTCGTAATTATGGCTACCCAAAAGGCCCAGATGATGGAGCTAAGGGTAAAAGCTCCGCCTCTTTAGCCCATGGTGAATACTTTAAGATCATGTGCTCTTACTCAGATGAGCCACCACGTATGGCTAAAACCCACGCCACCAATGGCTTTACCCCTGAGCAGTTAGGCCTGAATACCTTAGGCGAATTGCCATCTTTACCTAATTTTGGAGCCTCCATGAGCGTTACCGCCAGCGCCGGTTTATTGCTTGCATCCGTTATAATAAGATGGATTGTAGGCGACGCAAAAGCTTAGGCTTAATCGGGATTTCAGTCCGATCTTTGTGTGCGTGTTTTTCCTGTTTGTAATGTTCAAATGCCTAGAAATGGTTTGCCCTTTTTCTAGGTCTTAACTAGTGCTCTACCGCTGCTGCCCCTGCCGCTAGCGCCATTGCCTGATTTTCTTGCGAGATTAATAGCCATGCCAAAACCAAGTGCTCCTTCTCGTTTCCGCTCTAGCTCCAGTCCAAGCTCCAGCCGTAATACTGACGCACGTCAGCGTGAGACTAACTTTGATGATATTAATGATCTCTCTGATTTCGATGTCAGTGACGTCTCTACAGTACAGATGACAGCTGAAGAGCTGGCCAAAATGAAGCAACAGCAGCGTCAAACCTCTATGAATGCTGCTGCCGCTGCCAAGGCCGCTACGACCGCTGCTATGATGGGGCAAATCCAACTTGATCCTAGAGAGATCAATCAAATGCGTGAGCGCGCCAATAGCGCGCATGCCCCTAAAACTGTGGTGCCACCAGAGCCTCAGGAGCAGTTTGTTGACTCTTCTGTCCAAGAGATCGACATGCCTTTCCCTGAGCTCAGACCTGTTAACCATAGTACCGGTAGCAAGAGCATGTCTAACAGTGCTGCATCTAACAGTACTCGCAATAGAAATCCAAACACGGTCTCACGCTTTAGAGCTCCAGAGAACTCTGCTTCAGCATCTCTCGCGACCCCTGCTGCATTTGCAGCTACTACTAGCACGGCAGTTCCTGCCACACCAGCTGCACCAGCCGCAACAGCGGCTGCACCAGCAGCTGCGCCTGCTACTCCTAGCGCTTTAGAGCGCGTCATGTTGGCCAAACCTACGTCTTTTGGCACCAGTCACAGCACTAATGCAGCTACTACCGCTGCCATGGCTCCAGCGCCCGCCCCTGAAACAAACAGCGATGGTGTTGGTACAGGCAACAACTTCTTTGACCAAGCCCAACAGCCTACTTTTGCTCCAAACTCTCTTGAGTCCCGAGTAGCCCAAGCCCATAACGCGATCTTTGGTGATGGCTTAAGTAAGCGCACTAATGCGCCTAAAGCAGAGCGTAAACAAGTCCGTGAAGTCCAAGCTGACGAGATAGCCAAACGCACAGCTGAGATCTGGGGTACAGCTCCACAAGCGGCTCCCGCTACTCCTGATGCACAGGCAGCAGCAAGCGCAATAGTGTCACAAAATACTGCTACTACTGCATTTGAGGCTAATACTAATCCGCTTGCTAACAGTGCCTACAATGCTGCATCTGCACCAGTCTCTACTGCCGCTCCGCTGCCAATGTCACCAGCTGCCGCCGCAGCTGCTGCTGTAGAGCAAGCCACAGGGGCACTTGAGGGCACTCCTTTACGCAACCCACAGGCACCTTCAACCCTGATCAATGGCCTTGCCTTTGACTTTAATCAAAGCAATGATGCCATTAGTCGCGGCATTGCCAATGCCCGCCAGCAACAGCAGCAACAGATGCAACAGCAGCAAAATAATCAGCCTGCACCATCTGTCTCTGGGGCTCAAAGTACTATGAGCTACACCCAGCGTGCCTTTGCTGCTTTAAATCGCTTAAACGAAAACTCTACCCGTATTTCTGGCGTATCCTCAGCTTTAAACAATCGCGTTATCGATCAAGAGCCAACTACTAACACTCTGATCACGTCCTCCCCAACGCCTGCTCAGCCTGCTATGAGCAATGTGGCGCGAAGTGCAGCTGCCACCTTGGCCAATCTAAACGATCACCACACCACTACGATCTTAAGTGACAACCGTGGTCGCTTAGTCTCTGATGATCTGGGGCGTTTTACCCATGAGTCCGATCTCATAAAGGTCGCAAACAATACTGCTGCTGCTTTTAAGTCAGCCGCTGCTTCACCTGATAACAGAAAACCAAACACGAATACTGTTATTGCTCGCAGCCCAGCTCCTGCTGTTCAGCAGACTTCTACTCCTAGCAGCATCAGCAATTTAATACGCACAGAGCTCAGTGCTAGTAATACCCATATTATGCGTGCGGACAATCACAGCTCGAATGTCGCAGGCCGAGGCCTTGGCCCTACTGTAGACATCTTAAGCTTGAGTGAGCCTTTAGATCTGCCACGTCCAACGCTGACACCAGCTACAGCTGGCGTTTCCAGTACTGCTGGCACTGCCAGTGCCAGCGCCATGGGCGCTGCAGAGGCTATGAGCGCAGCCGTGGCTAAAGGCGCAACTAGTGCAGCTGATGCTGTTACCGGCAATACCGGTAATACTGTCAGAGATACCAGCACTACAAACGCTGCTTTAAGTGTGCTCGATGAGCTTTCTGCTAGCGCTGAAAGCGATCTTGCCCGTAAAGAAGGCTCAGCCTCTCAATCTAAGCTCTTTACCGCTGGGCTCACTGGCGCTTCGGTTATTACCTCTAATCACGATCCTGATTTACAAAAGCCGGATACGCTCAGCACAGGCTTAAGTGCAGTAAGCCCTAGCGGCGCTGCCAATGCCACTGGGACTGCTAACAACGAGTCTGGTATGACGGCAAATCAGCGGCAAGCCTTAGATTCCATTATGACCGCTGCTCAGAGCCTCAAAGACGAGATCAAAGAAGTCTCGCAAACTCTGCATATCGGCAACCTGATTGTCCCTGCTACTCTCAATGCACAGAACGGCAATACCGGCCATAACGATGCTGCTCAGGCTGCTGCTACAACAGCTGATAAAGCCTCTACAGCGACCGGCTCCACTGCCGCCGAAGTAAAAGATCCTTTTAAGGTGCTTTTACAAGAAAGCGCTCGTCAGCCTCTTGCAGGCTCACATGCCGCTGAGCACAAAACCACTACTCCTAACCTGACACCAGCCACTGCTCAAGCTGCATCGCAAAAAACAGAGCATAAGAAAACTCTCTTTACTATGGTGCCGGATGAGGAGCCTGCTCAGGTAGTGGATATCAACACTCTTACCGATCCTCTAGTTAAGCCTAAGACCAGACTGAGTGCTGCTAAACTCGATAAGATTGTGCTGACTCCACCTTTTGGTAATCAGCAAAATTCTGAAGAGTCTACGACCTTAGAGCCACCAAATTGGACTAATCCGCTGTCCCTGCGTCCTGAGGATGCTAATCCACTCGCACGCCCACAGCATCGTGATCCTGGCTTCACCTTAAGCGAAGAGGAAGACGAGCTGCCATCGCTGGAACCAGCACCGGCCACTGCACCTGTCGCTACACCAGCTGCAGCGCCAACCGCTACCCAGACCGCTACAGTCATGCCACCTGCTCCACCTGCTCCAACAGCACCGGTGGCACCAGTAGCACCTATGTCTACTGCACCTGCTGCAAGCACAGTCACCCCAGCGGCCAATAGCATTGCCGCCCCAGAGCTTGCTCCTGCTGCTGTAGCACAACCAGCTGCCACGGCCACAGCTGCTTCTGTAGCTGTAACAGCCCCCGTGGCGACAGCAACACCAGCTGTTGCCCCTGCAATAGCGACTACGGCTGCTGACTCTACTGTAACAGCTGAGTCAGCCGAGGATGATAGCAGCGACGACTTAGACGATGAGTGGTACGACGAGGAAGTTGAGGACGATAGCGCTAATCAGCTCACCCCAGCTCAGCTCATGATGCACGAGTACATGAGCCGCTGCCATGATAACTTAGGATCATGCACCTACTTTACAGGTCGTGCCATCAGTAACGATGTGGCCTCGCGTTTTGATTTGGGCTATGACCCGTTCTATCGCACCTTGCCACAAAACCAAATGATGCAAGAGCTCAGCGCCTATCAGATCCAGCAGCTTAACAATCTGGAAACATGGCAAGCCGCTATTATCCCGCTCAGCATCGATAGCTTTGTGGCCTATAAGATCGCTACCGTTAACGCCACTGGTATGGCCATGCCTGCCTCATGGGATCTAGAAGAGCGCCGTTATATCGGCACCATGCAATGCTTTAACCTCGAGGCTATCAATCAAGCCACGTTGCGGCACACTCCTGTATTTATTACCGGCTCTGAGATTGATGCTCTGACCTTAGAAAGCCTCAACCTCCCTGCTTTAGCTTTAGGTCACGCCTCTAACTTGGGATCGCTGTGGCGTTACTTACAAAACTTTATGCTGAACTTACGTGAAAACAGCGGAGCTCAGCTGAGTGTCAGTAGCGACCACTTAGGACTCAGTTGCTATGTAGCCCTACCAAATGGTGCCTTATGGGATGAGGCTCAGCGCCAATTAAAGCGCTGCATGCGCGAGCTCAATATCACTTGCCATGTGGTGGATCTGCATTCGCCTTTTAGCAGCATTAACCTCTGTCTGCTGCAAAATCGCACCTTACTGCTCAATAAGCTGTACCACTTAAATGAGATCAGCGATGTGCGCTTACAAGAGGCAGTAGTACCAAGTGAGCCTTTAGCCGCACATTCTCTGGTCTTAAGCCTCGAGAGCTTAGCTAAGTTGCAGCTCTCGCCACTGCTCTACACTTTAGCCAGCCCTGCTGCGGCTTTAAGCCGTTTAGTGCAGGCTTGTTTGGTGGAGAATCCACGCAACAGCATCATTTACGCAGGCAGCAAAATGCAATGGCAAATGCTCTGTGCGTTGTTGAGCTTCAATCCAAATGAAGCTGCTGGTACGGATCAAGCTGCTAATGCAGCTGCTGCAGCGGCAGCAGCGGCCAGTGCTGGTGCTTCGGTCTCGGCTTTAGGTGTGAGTACCCCAAGCTATCGCACTAAATTCTTAGAGATGCCTCTGTCCTTAAGTACTAGCGACATTGAGCAAACGCTGCATCACGGCCTCACTATGGCTCGCCTCAATGGTATGGACAAGTTCACTTTAATGGTGGACACCTTTGCCTTAGAGCAAAGTCTCTGTGCACAGCTGTCAGCACGCATTGCGCACCTGTGTGTGGAGTTTAATATCGCCGCCATTGTGTGGTGCTCTCTAGAGCAAAAGCACCTCTTTGAAGGCAACTCTCTGCAGACCATTGAAATGGAGCAAGGACAGGAAAACGAGATCATCTTTAAGACTCTTGATAGCAGCTGCCGTCCACTCTCCTTTTCCACCGTCCAAGGCTAAACCTGCTCTCACGAGCAGGGGCCCACAGGCAGATGCCCACGGCCTGACCCAAGGCCCGCTTGCGGCGGGCTCCACAGGCCAGCGCTTTGCTGGCCCCATAAGCCCGCTTTTGGCGGGCTTTGCTTTTGGTGCTAAGATGAGCGGCCACAGAGGCAAAAGCCTATTTTATGCGCCTAAGGCTAAAAGATCGGGCGCGCTGGGCTTGGGCCTCAGCTTTGGCTTTGGGCTTCGGTGGATCGGTTGTTTTGAGTTCTGAGGGTGTCGTATGGCTAAGATGCAACTTAATGCTGCACAGCAAGAAGCAGTTACTTATACGCAAGGGCCTTGTTTAGTACTGGCTGGTGCTGGTTCAGGCAAAACCCGCGTGATCATCACTAAGATCGCTTACTTACTGCGTAACAATTTAGCCCAGCCTGCTCAGATCCTCGCTGTCACCTTTACCAACAAAGCTGCCGCTGAAATGCGCGAGCGTATTGCGCTTGAGGTAGGCCCTGAGATCAGCTCACAACTCACCATCTGTACCTTTCACTCTTTAGGCCGTCAGATCCTCAAGGAGCAAGCACAGCTGCTGCGTTTGGGCTCTCACTTCTCTATTTTTGATGAAACCGACACCTTAAAGATCTTAAAAGGCATTATTGCCAGCGATTACTCCACCCTCAAAAGCACCCAAAGCGCCGATTATTTAAGCACTGTAGCCAGTCATATCTCTCGCTGGAAAGGAGAGCTCAAAAACCCTAGCTCTATCCTCAAAGATCCAAAAAGCGATCACATCACCGCAGAGCTCTACCAAAAATATAGCGACTACCTACGTGCCTGCAATGCCGTGGACTTTGACGACCTGATCTATCTGCCAACGCGACTCTTATTGCTCAATGAAAAAGTACGCAGCTACTATCAGCAGCGCTATCGCTACATCATGGTGGACGAGTATCAGGACACCAATCACACTCAGTACTACCTCTTAATGTGCCTTGTAGCGAGCAATCAGCGTTTTATGGTGGTGGGTGATGATGATCAATCCATTTACTCGTGGCGTGGTGCCCGTCCTGAAAACATCAAACAGCTCACGGTCGATTTCCCTGAGCTAAAGGTCATTAAGCTCGAGCAAAACTATCGCTCCACCTCGCGTATTCTGCACTGTGCTAACAGCATCATTGCCCACAATCAGCACCTTTTTAGTAAGACGCTCTACTCCGGCATCGAAGGCGGTGAGCCGATCCGTGTGGTGACTTGCAACGATAACGAACAAAGCTGTGAATACATAGCCGCCGAGATCTTAGGGCATCGCTTTGATCACCGCAGCAAGTGGGGTGATTACGCCATTCTCTATCGCTCTAACTCTCAATCCCGCGATATGGAAAAGGCCCTGATGAGTGCCCATATTCCCTGCAAGATCACTGGTGACACCAGCTTCTTTGCCCGTATGGAGGTCAAAGACATTATGGCTTGGTGCCGTGTGCTCACCAACCCAAAGGACGATGCTGCCCTATTGCGCATTATCAATGTGCCGCATCGTGGTATTGGAGCCCAGACCATCAAAATCATGACTGAGCTCGGGCGCAAATTTAACCGCTGTCTGTACGATTGCGCCATCTCCCAAGAGATGCACAGTGCGCTCAATAAGCAACAGGTCGATGCCTTGTGCTCTTTTTTAGGACTGCTCTTTGACCTGCGCCATAAATTAGCCCAACATCACGATCTTGAGGTCTGCCGTACCCTGATCGATAAGATCGGCTACCGTGGTTACTTACGCGCCGAAAACGCCTCCACCAATGCCTTTGAGTGGAAATTAAAGAATGTGCAGATCCTCATGGGATGGATTGAGGAGCTCTTAACCGGACAAAAGAATAATTCTTTTGGTAAGAGCAGCACTGCTGGCGCAGCTGGTGCTGCAAGCGACCTGAACCAGCCGCTAGAAATGCGCTTTGGTGAGGCCGTCGAGCGTTTAGGCCTGCGTGAGATGATGGACAAAAAGGCCGATGAGGACGAAGAGCAAGATGCCGTGCAGATGATGACGCTGCACGCTGCCAAGGGCCTTGAGTTTCCGGTGGTATTCTTGCTGGGCATGGAAGAGGGTATTTTGCCGCACCGCACTTCCATTGAAGAGCACAATATCGAAGAAGAACGCCGTCTGGCCTATGTGGGTGTCACCCGAGCGCAAAAAGAGCTCACGCTCGTGGTGGCCCGCCAGCGCAAGCAAGGCAACAGCATTGTGCAACAGGAGCCAAGCCGCTTTATCGGTGAAATGCCAAAAGAAGAGCTGACTTTCATTGACCTTGCTAAGCCACAAAAACAGAGCAAGGAAAGCAGTCAGCATGGTTTAGAGCGCGTGATCGAAGACCTTGCGCAGTTCGCTGGCCAAAGCCACGCTTAGTCCGCGCCTGCGCGCGACCCGCGCGCACTCTGCGCGTCTGCGCACTCAGCGCGCCATGCGCGCGCCCTGCTGGGCCCTGCACAAAGGGCAGATGGGCGCTGCACCCCCGCTGTGCCCGCCTGCGCCACCACTGTGAGCAGGTGCGCTTAAATAAGCGATTTAGCGCACAAAATCCAAAATTTCCTCCCTTTTTGCTCCCTTCCTGACCTGACTGTCTCTGTGCGCTGACGGCAAAACGCGCTATGATCATTTGCACTGATCCAATCTTTTCCTCGTGATGTCTTCAACCCCCAATAGGGCCCCGTACATCACGAACTGTCAAAGGAGATGTCATGCTCAAGAACGTCAACCCAACAACGACCAAGGCATGGAAAGCCCTCGAAGAACACTTTGCTCAAACCAAGGGCCGCACCTTGAAGGAGCTGTTCGCTGCTGATCCTAAGCGCTTTGAGGAGTTTTCTTTAAGCGTTGGCAACGGTGACATTTTAGCTGACTATTCCAAGAACCTGATTGATAAGAAGACCTTAGATCTCCTCATTGATCTGGCCAATGAGTGCGATGTGAAGGGCGATATCGAAGCCATGTTCCGTGGCGATAAGATCAATCGCACTGAAGATCGCGCTGTTTTACACACCGCTTTACGTAACTTCTCCGGTGAGAGCGTGATGCTCGACGGCAAGGACGTGATGGTCGACGTCAAGGCCGTGCTCGCTAAGATGAAGAGCTTCTGCGATCGCGTGATCTCCGGCGAGTGGAAAGGCTACACCGGCAAGCCAATCACCGACGTGGTGAACATCGGTATCGGAGGCTCCGACTTAGGCCCTTGCATGATCACTGAGGCCTTAACCCCATATCACAACCACTTAAAGAGCCACTTCGTTTCCAACATCGACGGCACTCACATCGTCGAAGTCTTAAAGAAGTGCAACCCTGAAACCACCTTATTCTTAATCGCCTCTAAGACCTTCACCACCTTAGAGACCATGACCAATGCCCACACTGCTCGTGACTGGTTCTTAAAGAGCGCCGGTGACATCAAGCATGTGGCTAAGCACTTCGTAGCTTTATCGACCAACGCCAAGTGCGTCGCTGAGTTTGGTATCGACACCGACAACATGTTCGAGTTCTGGGACTGGGTTGGCGGTCGTTATTCTTCTTGGTCTGCCATTGGTCTGTCCATCGCTTTAGCTTGTGGCTATGACAACTTTGAGCAGCTCTTAAAGGGCGGCTATGAGATGGATTGCCACTTCCGTACCGCTGACTTTGCCCACAACCTGCCAGTGCTCTTAGCCTTAATTGGCCTGTGGTACAACAACTTCTACCACTTCGCCACCGAGGCTATTCTGCCATACGACCAATACATGTACCGCTTCCCAGCTTACTTCCAGCAGGGCAACATGGAGTCCAATGGTAAGAGCGTAGATCGTGATGGCAACCCAGTGAACTACGAGACTGGCCCAATCATTTGGGGTGAGCCAGGCACCAATGGTCAGCACGCTTTCTATCAGCTGATCCACCAAGGCACTAAGGTCATTCCATGTGACTTTATCGCCCCAGCCCGCACTCACAACCCAATTGGCGATCACCATCCAAAGCTCCTCTCCAACTTCTTTGCACAGACCGAGGCTTTAGCCTTTGGTAAGACCAAGGAAGCAGTGGAGCAAGAGTTCTTAGCCAAGGGCAAGAAGCTTGAGGACGTTAAGGATGTAGTTCCATTCAAGATCTTCACCGGCAACCGTCCAACCAATTCGTTCTTAGTCAAAGAGATCACCCCACGTACCTTAGGTATGTTGATCGCCATGTATGAGCACAAGATCTTCGTCCAAGGCGCAATTCTCAACATCTTCTCCTTTGACCAATGGGGCGTTGAGCTGGGCAAGCAGCTGGCCTTAAAGATCCTGCCAGAGCTGGAGAATAGCGAGCAGATCACCTCTCACGACAGCTCCACCAATGGTCTGATCAATGCCTACAAGGCCATGAAGTAAGATTCTTTTGGTAACGTGTGCTGTTAGCTAGATAGCTAGAAGGCCACTGAGTTACTGATAAGCAAAAGGGCTGGGGATCACTCCTCAGCCCTTTTCTTTTGCCCGCAAGGCCACGCTGTGGCCTGCGCAGGCCACTGCGCACAGCACAGCTGCGCACGGCACAGCTGCGCTGTAGCGCAGCTACGCGGCGACGCAGCGGCGCGACGCCGCTGCTAAACGCAGCGTCGCACAAAAGCGGCGGCCTGCGTCAGCCACGTAGCAATTAAAGGATCAGCCTGCGCAAAGTCATTGTTGAGCTCCACCTCGCGGGTAGCTAACGATGAGCCGTGCTCGCCTTGCGGGAACAGCACCAATTGCGCTTTACAACCATGCTCCCACATGGCTTGGGCATAGACTAAAGAATTAGCATAAGGCACAGTGGTATCAGTAACGGTGTGCCAAATAAAGGCAGGTGGCGTATCAGAAGTGACATTCTGCTCACAAGAATAATGCTGCCAATCACTTGGGCGCTCACTGCCTGTGAAGCAAGTAAACGAAGTCACATGGGCCAAATCAGGACGAGCACTGATCACCGGATAGCAGAGGATGGCACCATCAGGACGCAGTGAACCATTCCATGCGGCTCCAGTGGTGAGCTCAGGATCGTTATACAGCGTGCACAAGGAGGCGGCTAAGTGACCGCCTGCCGAGAAGCCACACAGCACGATCTTATGATGCTGCATACCTAAATGGCTATTACGGCGCAGCTCATCGATCATCATGGCCACATCAACCATGGCATCATGGCCCACACCACGGTGGGAAAAGCGCACTTCTTCTACGTACTTAGTGTGATAGTGCAGCACGACTGCATCAAAGCCCATACGGGCAAAGGCTAAGGCAACTTTACGATCTTCACGATAGGACAAGAACTCGTAGCCGCCACCTGGCAGCACCACGATCACATACTGCTGCTGGCTATCTGCACCTAAAACAGGAGAGGTTCCAAAGGAATTTGGAGCTACCGCATGATTGCGTGCACGAAAAATAGCCATTTTATGGCCATAATTGACAGGGATCTCTTCATCTGCCGGAACGAGATCAACGAGAATCGAGTAGCTGCTGCTAGTTCTTCTAGCAGCCAGCTCTCACACCACCCGGCATACCGTTTTCGGTACCAAGGCGGTTTCTTATCACTACTGAACCTTATGATTCTGCTTTTGTTCAGTCGTTAACGCAA
>DXEV01000220.1 GCA_019114785.1 Candidatus Anaerobiospirillum pullistercoris
AATAAGTTCATGGTGCTTTTGCGTTTATTTTAAACCACGTGGCGTGTTTATCGTATTTGTATTAATTGTTGCATCTAATTAGTGCAATAAAGATATAATTGCTATTTACGCATGAAATTGGACAAAAGACGGTGTTGGGGCATTATTGAGGCCCTTTAGGCTCTAGGTGCTGTGCAGGATACACTGGTTGTTTGGGCTCATCGGCTAATAATTAGTAGGCCATTTCTTGCAAAAAAGATTTGGCAGGGAGCAAAGGCTGGCTACAATGAGCTGTAATGTTTGTGGCTGGCCTGTGATGTTTTAGGCCGGAGCAGTGCCAATTGGGCCAAGTGGGCACGTGGAGAGGCTGATCCTGAGATCAGTAGATCATTCCACTCTTGCTTTCGCTCGCATTGGTTTGCTAAGAAGTAGTGTTTTGAGGATTCGTTTCTATGGAAGCTCAGAGTGCCCCAAGTGCAGTCGATTATGTGGTTGCTATCCCTGCCCGTTTTGCCTCTACCCGTCTGGCTGGTAAGCCTTTAGTCCTAGTCGGGGATAAGCCTATGATTGCTCAGGTCTGCTTAAAAGCCTTGCAATCTACCGCTAAGGAAGTTATTGCCTGTGTGGATCACGAGAAGATTGTGGCAGCTCTGCAGCCTTTTGCTGCTAATGAGCCACGTCTTAAGATCTGCATGACTTCAGACAAGCCTCGCTCTGGTACTGAGCGGATCGCAGAAATGATCACTACGCAGAAGCTTGATCCTGAGACCATTGTGGTTAATGTGCAGGGTGATGAGCCTTTGATTACCCAAGAGCATATCAATCAGGTGGCTAATTTGCTGGCAAGCTCTGGTGCTGATATGGCTACGCTGTGCGCTCCAATTACTGAGGTGGCAGATGTGTTTGATCCTAACTGCGTTAAGGTAGTTATGGATCAGAAGCAAATGGCCTTGTACTTCAGTCGTGCCCCGATCCCATTTGAGCGTGATAACTTTATGGCATGGCAAAAGGCAAAGCAGGAAGACCCTAAGGCTCCATATCCACAATTGCAGTACACGCACTACCACCATATCGGTATTTATGCTTATCGTGTGCGTACCATTTTAGATTACCTGCAGCGTGAGCCAGCACCATTAGAGCAATCCGAGAGCTTAGAGCAGTTGCGTTTACTGCATTACGGTATGTCGATCGCTGTGGCTATTACCGATCGTCCTCCTGAGACCGGTGTCGATACCGCCGCTGATTTAGAGCGCGTAAACCGCATCCTTGCTCAGCAATAAGTCTTAGAGGTTGGGGATTAAGTTCTTCAGGGGATTAAGGCGCTGAGTTATAGTGGGTCGCAGCCGCCAGTCGTGTCTTTTTCATGCTGGTATCTTACAGTTTGGGTAGTGCGGTTGTGGCTCACAGGCCCACATTTTGTGTAGTGAGCAATATTGAGATTTCCCCAATCTTTTCTCTAAATTTGCATGTTTGAGCCGCCTGTTTCAGGGTAAAATTACGGCTAAGACAGCACGATCTTTGCACACTCTAAGTGCGCTTTTTTAGATCAGGGAATAGTGCTCTTATTGTGAGCTCGAGAGCTTAGGGAACTCAGAGCCATTGTAGCGGTCTTAACAAAGACAGAGAGCTAGGCCAAAAACTATCAAGCGCATAAAAAGCCTTTTGTACTCTGCTACGAGCTTTGGTGGCTGGTGCTGTATTGCTGTGCGCAGATTGGACGGTATGTTCGTGCAGCAAGGCTATTCTGTAAAGCGTATGCAGTAAGCTGTAAGCTGTAAGCAGTGTGTAGTCACTGTCAGCAGCGTTTGGTCAGAGACATTAACTTAACCGATTACGACATGGAGACGGCATTTTTTCTCCTCATGCTTTTTTGAGCTTGAGAGAATAAGCGCCGGTTTTTGATGAAGCAAACACGTAATGCCATTACTTTCTTACAGGCACAGTACCGCGCGCTGCTTCAGCGGGTAGTATGGTCTCGTTTTGCCTTCATTAGCGCATTTGCCGGTGTCTGTGCCCCAGTGGTGAGCTCCGTGGTTTTGGCCGCTACTCCTTCTGGCTATGCCTACACTTATACCACCAGCGATTATGGTCTCAGCCACAGAATGCAAGATGCCTATGGTGTAGAGCAGGTATGTGCTGAAGGTGCTGATCCTTGTCTCAGCTTCTGGGATCATAGTGCTGACACAATTAGCTCTGACACAGCTTCTGTCTTTTCCCCACAAACCTCTTCTCTGACCGTCAATAGTCATACGCATTTAAGTGCTGAGCAATTGCAAGCCTTAGAGTCGGCATACCAAAACATTAGCTATGAGCAAGATGCTGGCCTGCTGAGCCTCGGCAAATATGCTGCTCAGAGTGTAGACATCGTGGCTCCGGTTGCTACCAATGAGGCTAAAGCCAATAAGATCAGCTCTAGCTCAGAGGTTAATAGTGGTGCTGACAGCGCAAGCGATGCCAGTACTGCAAGAGCTGCCGCCCCAAGTCTAAGCGCAGCTGCTGATACAACAGGCGTTGATGCTCCGACTCAAGATCTGCCTTTAGATTGCATTAGCGTGCAGGATCTTGATATTGCTGCTCGCTCTGCATCTGAGCCTCAGACCACCCCTTTTAAGTTGCATTTGCCACAGCTGGGTAACTTTGACTCAGGTGAAGGCTCTTACTCTCCGTTGCCTCTTGCAGATCAAAAACCTTTAGCGGGTAAGCTTGATACACATTACACCGCTGAGCTGCTGTCTATGGATCTGTCTGCATGGGCTCTGCCTCAGATGCCATCACATCATGTGGACGCTGAGAGTAGTGTGTTTGCTGCTGAGCAGCCTCAGTACTTAGCTCGTACTACTTCTCAAGGTCAGCTACAAGTTCATGCCGCTGATGGCACTCAACTGTTCTTTGCAAGCAGTGATGCCGCAAGCACCAGCACTGTACCAGCCCAATTAGGTGTCTTTACTCCTTACTCTGTCGAGGAGCTGAGCTCCAATACCCATGGCTATGGAGAAGGTGCAGACTCTTGGCTACAAGTCAGTTTAGCTGAGGGCCAGTCCTACGATATAGTCGTGGAGTCAGATGAGGATTGGTTTAACTTACTCTCAGGTTTCGCCTCAAGTGAAGATGGTACTGAGCTCGTGGTTGATGTCTCGGCTTTAGGTCATGCGCAACAACCAAGTACCTTAAAGATTGATGGTTCCTTTTTTGAGCCACAATCACCATCGCGCTTTGCGTTTAACGCCGTGGCTGATGCCTCGTCTGCAGCACATGCTCCTGCTACTGCCTTTAACCCTGATTTAGAGCCATTCCAAGGCAATGTGCAAGGTAGTGTCTTAGTGCGTCCGCATGGCAATGTCGAGGAGCTTTCGGCGCAATGGCATCAGGCGGCACAACAGCAGCATCAGGCTGCTACTAATAAACCTTCTGATCTGATTGCAGCTCAAGACCCAAGCTCACACTTAGCAGGGCCTTTACGCAATGCAGTGTTAGATCTGCAACAAGTGCGTTATGAGCAAGAGCTCAACGGTCAGCCTAAGATGAACTTAGCGCTGCACTTGGATGCTGATACTACTTTAGTGCTGAAGGACAAGGTTTCTTTACCGCAAGGTACTAGTGAGCAGACCTTTGCGGCTGTCGCTGCTGCCAACAAGGCACAGCCAGTATTAAAGAGTGGTCGCTCGAGTGTCTTTGCCTCTGCAAGTTCAGAGGTGGCTCCAGCCTTAACAGTTAAGTTAGATCAGGTAGGGGCGGGCGCTGCTAGTACGTTGGATACCTTGCCAAATAGCACCAATGATCAAGATATTGCTTTGACCTTTAGTCATGGCCCTAAGAGCCGTAACGTGCCTACGGAAAATGTACGTTTTATCGTAGATCCAAGCACGGCGCTCGAGGTCGATGTTTCTGCTTTGGAGCAGAGCCGTTTGGCTATTGCCTCATCAGAGGTTCTTGAGCAAGACGGGCAGTCTCGTGTTGTGGTCAAGCGTGACCCAAGCTCGCAGCTGTTGCGTATTAGTGGTGCTGATTTAAGTCTACCAACGGTAGCTCAAGCCAACGACACAGCTAACGCTGTAAATAAAGGTACTTCATCTGCACCGGCTACAGACTCTGAGTCTTTAGTGGTGCCGGTGATCTCCTTACAGCCTGCTTCTGACAAAGAATTAAAGGTGAACTTTGCCTCGGTCAATGCGGCACAAGTTCCAGTTAGCGCTAGCGCTGCTAGCACTAGCACTAGTGCTAGCACCAGCGCCGAGAGCGACTCTGCTGTGCTGTTAGCAGGTAGCTATGAGCGTTTGCAATTACCAGCAGATGCCCAATGGGTGGAAGTGCCAGCAGGCAAGACTCTAGAGCTGCGTGGTGCCAGTGAGGATTTATCTTTAGGTTCTAGCCAAGACCAAGCTCAAGATG
>DXEV01000221.1 GCA_019114785.1 Candidatus Anaerobiospirillum pullistercoris
CCTGAGGAATGACTAAAAGCGCATTGAGCTCTGACTCACTTTGTAGTGACAGCAACAGATTCAGCACTTTTTCTAAACGTGCATCCGACTGCTGCTCATTGGCAGCAACCAAGGCCTGCATTAAGTACTCTTTGAGCAGATCTGCAGTCAGCGCAGCAACATCGATCTCTAGCAATGTTGCCACCTGTTGCTTTAAACGGTTAATCAGACCGGTGAGCTCTACCGATTTATTAAAGAGCTTATCGTTTACCTCACCGGAGGTCAGATCCATCTGGTTAATACATTTCTCAGCCTCAAGCTCCAGAGCGTGCCACACACAACCCAAAGCTTGCAGCTTAGTCTCTAAATCAAACTTGCCGACAGGTAAAGAGACACCTAAAAGCTCAGTACGTTTAGCCTGTATGGTCTGTAAAGCTACAAGTAAGTTTTGCTCTTGCTCAAGAGCATCAGTAATACGCTTTGGCTTAGAACCACGCTTTGGCACATAGCTGTTAAGAACAGCGCTGACCTTGATGAATTGAGCGATAAGCGTAAGCTCTTTATCCAGCTGAGTACGATAGACCTCTAAATCGTCAAAGCGCAACTTCACATCATCAGGATCGATCTGCTCTTGGAGTGAAACCGACTTGGTGCTTGCACTCTTTGTCTTATTGTCCTTAGTCTTGGTTCCGGCTGCTACCTCTGTCGACTCGGCAGAGGCAGCTGTAGCGGCAGTGGATGATACAGAGGCAGCAGTTGCAGCATCTGTAGCAACTGCTTCAGCAGCTTCAGTATCGTGGGCATATTCCTGCGACTGCTTATACTGATCGCCATAATCAAAGACCACCAAATCACGGTCATTGGTATTTGACAGCTGCTTGGCAGCTAATTTAGCAGCTTGTGCTAAGCACACATCAAACTGGTCACGCAGCTTACCATTGGTATAACCGGCGGTGTTCTCTGCAAACAGATTAAGGATGGCGTCACTTAAATCAGGAATAGAGGCCTCGTAGGTCAACCGCTCTAACTGATCCACAGAACCAGTGTAGCGACGCACCTGTGACAGGTCTAATTGCTCATCAGCATTAACATCTGCGGATGCGTCTGTGGTCTCGGCCACATTAACAGCGGCATCTGCATCAGCTTGCACCTCAGATGAGCCATCATCGCCATTATCAATAGCATCCAACTCACTGATAAAAGCAGCATCAGCCGCCTGTTGCTTGGCAACGTTTTGTGCCTCAGCCTCAGCAGCAGCCTGTGCTTGAGCCTCTTGGTGCAGACGCTCTTGCTCGGCCTTAGCGTCATAACCTAAACGCAGCTGCTCTTGCTGCAACTGCAGCTGTTCTTGGAGAGCTTGCTCGTTCTTATCACGGTTTTTCTCTAAATCATCAGAGGCGACCTGATATTGCTCCTGTAAACGATGTAGCCTGCGTAATAGAGCCTCTTTGTTGGACTTACGATCGTTTATGGTATTTAAGGTCTGATCGTAAACAGCGAGCAAAGCGAGATCACGACCACTCTTAGCTGAGCGCTTAGCACGGACAGCGTCAGCACTACTCTGCATATTTTTCAGCTTAAAGTCAGCCGCAGCAATATCTTTATCGCACTCTTTGATCTCTTCCTTGAGCTGCTCTAAAGCCACGGAATAGTCATTGACGCGCTTTTGCAGGTAATGCAATGAGTCGAACTCTGCACGCAGACTGTCATCGAAGAGCACCTCATCATTGTTGTAGGTAACAAGATCAGGAGATTGGTACAGGATCTTGGCCTCATGCGCATCCACAGGCTCTAAGGTCAGCTCAAAATTCTGCTCAGAGGCGATCTTTTTTAATTGCTCAGGGCCAATTAGGGCTTTCAAATAGCGATCGATAAAACGAGGAACTGATTCCTGCTCTTGATCCTCAAAAGTAAAGACTTGCCGTGCTTCTAGCTCAGATTGCAGATCAATACCGATGAGCTTGAAGATAAGATCAGGGTTAGCATCAATCAGCTGGCTAGTCTCATAAATGACAGCAGCAATATGCTTACAAGGCACGGCCCAGTCAGGGCAATCACAGCTCATTTCCAGATCACGCCAAGAGGTAGGGAAGATCTGCAAATTACAGTTTTGGGCGATAGTAAAAAGCTTTGGGGAGAGTTCGCGATTGGTGAGTAAAGATACGATCTCGAGATCCTTGACCACCTCGTCCATGAAGAGCTTGACCTTATTACGGTCAGCTTGCTTGAAGGTGAGTTTGATCTTATAGCAGTATTCGGATCTACCGTAAACGAAGGCCTCGATCTGGTGGTTCTTTAAATCAATCTTTAAATCAAAGACCTTACCAGTACGGGCATAGGTTAATCCACGAGGGATGCGGTTATCGTAGTCAATTCCGGACAGGGAATCGAGCCACTTACGCCCCCACCATGTTGTGCCGTATTCTTTACGTGCCATATGACAAAATTCAACTCCAAACAGACCAAACTCATTCGCCCACTAGACGGCAAACCACATCTTTTAGTCTCTGATTTCTGACATGAAGAGCCAAAGAAAGGTTGCCTTTAATCCCTAAGTCTAAGCACCTAAGTGGTATCAGTAATGAGCCACACCAAAGCCCCGATCGATCGGACAAGAACGAAGAATATCCTTGAGTATAGAGAGGATTATGGATCAGGAAGACAGGAAGACCAAACTTGTCGGCCCCAACACTGGGCACCGAAGGCCATAGGTTGCTGTTACGTTGCTGGATAGAGCCCAAATGCAAGAGTAAAGCACCCACCAAACAGAGGCGATAATAAGACGACTCTAAGGCGATAAGCGGAGCTCTGCTCCTAATGCAGCGAACCGGCAACACACAAAGCACTTGTAAGATTATTTCTAATTTGTCGTATTCATGCGATTGAGCGCAGGGACTTTGAGTGTGAGAGAAAAATACTCGATCTTGTCATTCTACAAGAAAGCAAGATGCTTTGGCGACAGATTCGCGCGATAGAGTCACAAAAGCAGCGCAAGAAAACTCTAGCTACAGTTAACCACTGATAACGTTTGGTAAGTGATAAGATAGCTGAGGAGAAAAAGACTGGGGTGGCTGATGGGGCTCGAACCCACGACAACCGGAATCACAATCCGGGACTCTACCAACTGAGCTACAGCCACCATTAAAGGCAGGATCTATCGTAACAAGACCTACGACAGATAAAAAAAGCAACCCAACAGGTTGCCTGAGAAAACTGGTATGGTGCGGGAGAAGGGACTCGAACCCTTACACCTAGGGCGCAAGAACCTAAATCTTGTGCGTCTACCAATTTCGCCACTCCCGCTGAGTGAGCATATATTCCAATCTCGGCATGGGGTGGCTGATGGGGCTCGAACCCACGACAACCGGAATCACAATCCGGGACTCTACCAACTGAGCTACAGCCACCATAGAGAAAGAAATAATCTGACTGATGTTGACGCTTGGCGCGTCCTGAAGGAGTCGAACCTTCGCCCCACAGCTTAGAAGGCTGTTGCTCTATCCAACTGAGCTAAGGACGCTCCGCAGGTGACACACAATAGCCAAAAGCTACCATGACGTCTCAACGGGGGCTTATGATAAAGAGTAAAAAAGAGTCTGTCAACACTTTTTTGCAGCCAAAAGGCGACAAACTATGGCGAAACGGTGAAGCGAACAAAGATCACACTTTGGGCTTTTGCTCCATGACAGAGCAATTTACATATCTCACTAAATACCAAAGTTGCTGAGCTACAGATCTGCTGCGGAGCATTGCTTGAGTTGCAGCAAAGGACATTGGCGTTTTGCGTGTGAACTTGCTCTTAGTAGCGAGCTGCTCAAGGCTAATCGAATGGCTCATAACGTCATCTCAATGAGGTAATCAAAGCATAAGTCCTATTTTATGCGAAAAAGCTAGTGTGGCTCATAAGAGATTTAACGTTACTGGAGCCATCCAAAAATGTGATCTGGGTTCGACTCACCGTTTCGCCATAGCGACAAACAAGAGAACCAACAACGAAAATGGGCCTACCCAATATCCAAGCTTAAGGCTCCTCTTTGCTCTCCTTTAGCTCGGCCACACGCTCACGATACAGCACAAACAGCTCGATCAACACGTGATTGTCGTCAAGCTCGGGCTCAAAACCATAAGCCCTCTTAACTAGAGCATCGTTCTCCTTATGAGCTTGAAGCAGATCATCTGGCATCGTGTCAGGGTTGTACAGCTGGGCCAACGGCATATCCTCATGAGCCTTGCGGACTTGTAAGATCTTGGTTGCAGCCTGCTCGAGCTTACGCTTCAGCGTATAGTGTACTCGCTTAGGCCAAGGGAAGTTGTTATAGACCAAGTTTATGCTGTAACGCAAGGTAACACCAATCCTGCCACACACAGCACGCATCCAAATAAAATGCACAGAAGAGCTCAAAACTGAAAAGTGATACAAAGAAGCGTCAGGAATCAGTTTGAGTAAATTACTGCACAGACCATCTTCAGGGAACATAAAACCAATAGGAATGTAATCACGCCGCGAAGAAGACACCTCTGGCACCACAAGGAAATTACTCTGTGGCATATTTTCCACGTGAAAGCGAGTAGGCTTATCAGCTAGCTTACGCGTTACTGCACTAGAGCTCTGCAGTCTATATTGCTGAACAGCTGCAATTCGCTCCCGACACAGAGGTAATGTTGCTAATTCTTCTTCCGAGCAATCACCCAACCACAAGCAAAAACGCTCTTTGCCATTAATGAACTCTTCAGCACCATACCAGCGATGAAAGAAAGGCGCTGCTTGCGGCTCAAGCTTTAAGAACTCATCCTTTTCTTTTGGAGAAAAGAGATAGTTTCCTCCGTCTATCGGCTTGTTACCTATACCTCCAATAGGTACAGGGAAAATAGGATAACGACGCGAAGAAACAAACACGTTAGGAGCTGGTGTCAAGTACGCATTGATATGCGGCACCACCAATCTTGTACCCTCAGCCATGAACACATACTTTGCCTTATGCTCATTCTCTGATTGAGACTGAATTGCTACTATCACACAGGACACATGTGCGGTATCCTTTAATTCGCTTATCCACGCAAAAGGAACATAAGCAAAACCAATCTCTATCCCTCGCTGAAACAATCCTTCCCACAGATTGGCTACTGAGGAGCCTTGGCAAATAGAGTTAGTCGCAACAAATGCCGCACGAACCTCAACATGCTTGAGGATCAAGTCTGAAGCTCTCTTAAACCACGCACAAACGTAGTCCAAATCACCTACATTAGGCCATTGCTTACCAAAGACTTGGAGCATCTCCTTTTTCTGCTCACGCCCCATGATACGAGCCCCAGAGAAAGGAGGATTGCCCATAATGAAGGCCTGATGCGTGTCTATTGGCATCACTTGTTCCCAGTCCAAAACCAGCGCATTGCCTTGCATAATATGAGGAGCAGAAGCTAGAGGAAACACAGGGTAGTTCTGACCAAGAAGATCATTGGTCTCTGCCAACATCTGGGTTTCTGCAATGCACAAGGCAACCCGAGCCACTGCGACAGCAAAATCATTAAGCTCAATACCAAAGAACTGCGCCGCACTGACCTTAACCGGACAGTTCTCTAGGTCAAGCGCCCCAAGATTTCTTAAAGCTCGCAAAACATCGTTCTCTAAACGACGCAGGCTCAAGTAAGCCTCTGTTAAGAAGTTACCTGAACCACAAGCTGGGTCTAAGAACTTCAGAGCTGCTATCTTTTGCTGGAAAGCCTTAAGAGCCTTAGCTTGAGCTTGTCTTCCACGAAGATTGAGCAACCCACGAAATTCATCTTTCAGCTGATCCAAAAACAAAGGATCAATCACCTTGTGAATGTTTTCCACTGAGGTGTAATGCCAGCTGTGGTGGCTACGCTTCTCAGGGTTTAAGGTATTCTCAAACAAAGCGCCAAAAATCGTCGGACTTATATCACTCCATCTAAAGGTACCACCCTCAGATAGCAGCATCTCTACAACTTCACTGGTCACAAAAGGGATTTCTAACGACTCATCGGCAAAAAGCTCTCCATTAACGTAAGGACAACCACGCAATAATGGCGGCTCATACTTAGAGCGCAAGTCTAACTTGGTGTTAAAAGTCTCGAATAGATGACATAGCAACAAACGCATATAGTCAGGATGAGCATTGCGCAAGTAGTCGCTGAACATCTTAGGAGAACTCAATAGACCAGCATCCTCGGCATAAAGACAGAAAAGCAAACGAACGCACAACTGACTGAGGCTGTGAAGGTTCTCTGGAGAATCAGGGTCATCAAATTGCTCCCGCAACAGCTCATATAGCTTTGCCATAAAAGCTGCTCCTTTGATAGAGAGCTCCTGCTTTTGTGGGGAAATAGTGCTGTCATCACTCACAAGGCAACGCAGGCGATAAAACTCAGAGGGCAAGTTCTTCAGCAACACCACAGAGGGAGCCACCATGCCCTTGAGCTTTTTCCCTGCTGATGCAGCAGCCATTTCTGCCTCTTCCTGAGCTTTAAGGTCGTAGATCATGAACGTGTGGAAATTGCATACGACTATGTAACGAGCTCGCTCTTGAGGTGGCAAAAAGGAGTTGTAGCGCAAAGCTTGTTCTAAAGCAGTAAGCTGAGTTCCATCTGCTTGCTTGTGCTTTTGGCTCAGCTCATATTGTGAGCCTTTTTGTTCGATCAGCACCTTAGTGGAAGGGATATAGAGATCAATATTACCCACAGAAGCTTTAGAGCTGACACCAAGCTTGACTGGCTTTTCGTTAACAAAAAGATCAAACAGACGCTCAAAGCCTATATTTAACACACGTCCAGCTAACTCTAGCCAAAAGATATGGGTATCTGATAACTCTCGCCCAGCACGGGACAGCCACTTATCAGAAAAAGCTTGTGCTGCTAATCTGCACTCAAACTCTGTTGCCATCTAAGCCACCTCCACAGCTTCTTTAGACTTAGAGCCCTTCTTAGTTTTCTTTTTACGCTCTAATTTAGAACTACCTTGAGCCGAGAAAGCCAAGTCAGCAAGAGCAGAGGGATTCGAGGTCTGATTTTGGCCTGATTCTTGAGCTCTTCCTGACGGAGTTAGAGTCGACACCAAGTGACAATACATCGCAAAAAGTTTGGAAAGGATCTGTGCCTCAGTCAATCCCTTATCAAAGCCATAGGCCTGCATAACCAATGCATCATTATCCTTATGAGCTTGACGTAAAGACTGTGGCATGAAGTCAGGATCGTAAAGCTGAGCTAAGGAATAACCAGAAAAATCTTTGCGCACCTGCAAAATTTTAGTTGCAGATTGCTCTAGCTGTTGCTTTAGCTTAGATGACACTCTAAGTGGCCATGGAAAATTGTTATACACCAAGGTACTACTATAACGAAAAGTATTACCCAAACGCCCACAGACAGCACCTATCCACACCATATGCACAGACGATGTCAGCACCGCAAAGTGGTATAAAGAGGCGTCAGGAAATAGTTTGAGCAAATTACTGCACAGACCATCTTCAGGGGACATAAAGCCAATAGGAATGTAATCACGTCGTGAGGAGGTCACCTCTGGCACTACAAGAAAATTGCTGTGTGGCATATTTTCCACATGGAAACGAGTTGGTTTGTCAGCTAACTTACGCGTTCCCTCACTTGAGCTCTGCAGTCTATATTGACGAACAGCTGCAATTCGCTCTCGACATAGAGGCAAGGACGCTAATTCTTCTTCCGAGCAATCGCCTAACCACAAGCAAAAACGCTCTTTGCCATTAATAAACTCTTCTGCTCCATACCAACGATGAAAGAAAGGAGCAGCTTGCGGCTCAAGCTCTAAGAACACGGCCTTTTCTTGTGGAGAAAAAAGGTAGTTTCCTCCATCTATTGGCTTATTTCCAATGCCGCCTATAGGCACAGTACACAGTGGCTGCTTTCGGTCATGAACAAACACATCATTGCCTGAGGTCAGGTAGGCATTGATATGCCCTTCCTTGATTTCTCCCTCATTAGAAAAAATCCGTTTTTCAGCACTCAACCCCTTACTCTTCGCCAAACTAGCAAATTTTGTTGATTGTATGCCCACAATCACGCAGTACACTGCCGCTTTATCAGTGGCCTCGTTATCCCATTGAAATGAGCGATGAGCAAAGGAAATCTCGATACCTAATTTACTCACACCTTCCCACAAATTGGCGACAGAAGTTCCTTGGCAAATAGAGCTGGTGGCCACAAACGCAGATCTCACATGGGGAAAATTGTGCATTATATCCGCAGCCTTCTTAAACCATGCGCAAACATAGTCTAAGTCACCTACCTTATGCCACTTTGAGCCAAATACCTCCACCAGCTCCGCCTTTTGATCCTTACTCATCATGCGCGCCCCAGAAAAAGGCGGATTACCGATAATAAAATCTAAATCCTTGTAAGGAATCAGCTGTTCCCAAGGCATGGTTAGGGCATTGCCCTCAACGATATTAGGGTAAGACTTCAGCGGGAAAAACTCGATCTCGTGACCGACAATGTCACAAGTTTCTTGGATCATTTGGTTCTCGGCAATCCACAAGGCTGTACGAGCCACTGACACTGCAAAATCATTGACCTCAATGCCGTAAAATTGACCAATGCTCACCATGATAGGATTAAACACCTCTGCTCCAAGTGAAGCATTATTGCTGTAACGTGCACGGATCACATCGTTCTCCAAACGACGCAAGCTGAGGTATGCCTCAGTCAGGAAATTACCTGAACCACAAGCAGGATCAAGGAAAGAGAGCGAAGCCAACTTTTGTTGGAACCTCTCCAGCTGCCTCATACGCGAGATTTCTGACTTTAGAGACAAGATCTCACCAAACTCTTGTTTTAGAGCGTCTAAAAATAGCGGATCGATCACTTTGTGGATATTTTCCACCGAGGTGTAATGCATGCCGCCATGACGCCGCGTATCAGGGTTTAATGTACTCTCAAACATAGCGCCAAAAATGGTCGGGCTAATTTCCCGCCACTTAAAGCTGGCTCCAGCCTTATTGAGCAACAGATCAACAATCTCTGCGTCAAAACGAGGGATCTCGATGTCATCATCGTGAAACAAACCGCCATTAATGAAAGGAAAACGTAACAAATCCTCTTGTTCGTAAGGATCACGCTCGTCCAACTTAGTATTAAGAACTCGGAACAAAGACAGCATCTGTTCACGCACTAAATCTGGCTCAACTTTTTGCAGGATCTCGCGAAACTGAGTTCGTGAAGCAAATAACCCAGCATCCTCGGCATAAAGGCAAAAGACAAGACGCACGCACAGCTTGTTTAAGCTCTGTAAGCTTGCTGGCGAATCAGGATCAATATATTTATCCCGTAACTTCGTGTACATTGCTGACACATATTGCCCAGCCTGCACTGAGAGCTCTTTTTTCTCGGCCGAAAGAACATTGTCAGGTGAAACCAAAAAACGCAGACGATAAAAATCCTGAGCCAAGTTTTCCAGCAATATCACCACCGGCTCACGATTTGGCTGCTCACAGTCATAGATCTCAAAACGACGAAAATTACAAACAACAATATAGCGCGCATGCTGCGACACAGGCCGATGCAAATCGTAACGACGAGCCTGCTCTAATGGGGAAAGTTTAGCCCCATCTGACTGCTTGATCTTTTTGTTGAGGTCACAAAAAGAGCTTTTTTGCTCAATTAAGACCCGAGTTTGTGGCAGAACGGCATCAATATAGCTCACATGACCATCGGAGTCCTCACTATAGCAATCACCTAGCTGTACCCGAACCTCAAAAGAAATCAGCTCACTTGGATGATCAATTCCAAGCACATCATGAAGCAACTCTAGCCAGAACAACTGAGTCTCGCCCTTCTCATAGCCTTCCTTGGTCAGCCATGTTTGCGCAAACAGTTTCGCAGCTCGTCTTTGCTCTAACTCAGTCATATCTCACCTCCACAAAACAGAGAGAAGTCCACCTCACAAGAACTGGGGCTCAGTGTATTCCTGCCAGTGCAGCTAAACAGTTTTTGAGTCACTATTCAGCCGGTCTCAAAGGAAACTCAACACCTTATTAAGACCTGCTTCACACTTACTTCAAGCGCATCAACTATTTTTAGAACCTACGCTCCTAATCTGTTACAACTAATACTTTGATTGTAACTTGAAATCTAGTCTTTCACCAAAACTGATATTTATCTTGTTTTGGCGCGCAACAGCAATGGACAACATCTTTGATCACGCGCTACATTAACCTAACTTCTCGCCCTCCTGAAGCAAAACCTTACCTTTTGCCGTATCTTGAGCCATAATGCCTGTGCGCTTGTATGGAAGCACATTATCATGGCCGTCCCTACCCTGCTTATCAAAGACAATGGTAGTGCGATTTAGGTCAAGATGTAAGGCGTAATGTTTTACTGCGGAGAACAAAATGTTTGGACTTGAATGGGCTGAGGTGTTATCCACCGTCGCCATTTTGGCCTGCTGTGGCTTGGTGGGTGGCTTTTTAGCTGGACTGCTGGGTATTGGCGGCGGTATCGTCTTTGTACCTGTCTTCTACTTCGTCTTTACCTCAGTCTTTGGTGTGAGCCCTGATGTGGCTATGATGCTGGCTACTGGTACTTCCCTAGCCTGTATGATCCCAACATCGATTACGGCTGCTGTAGCCCAATACCATCGCGGTAACACCGATATGAATGTCATCAAGACTTGGGCCCCAGGCATGATCCTTGGCGTGCTGATCGGCTCTCTGATCTCATCTTTCTACGGCGGTGAATGGCTGGCAATCCTCTTTGGTGTTGTCATGCTGCTCAATAGCATTAACACCTTCTTCCGTGCTAAAGCCAAACCTATGTTTGACCACCTGCCAGGTAAATTCGGCCAGCGCATTATCGGCTTCTGCATTGCCTGTTTTTCAGTCATGCTCGGTGTGGGCGGCGGCACATTGACTGTCCCAATCTTAAACGCCTGTTCAGAAGAGCCTCACCGCTCTGTTGGCACCTCTTCGGCCGTGTCGTTATTCGTATGTATTCCAGGTGCCATCATGCTCTTCACTACTGGCACTACTCCAGAAAATGCCCCTTTCCTTACCATTGGTTACGTCAGCTTACTCGCTGTGATCTGTGTGGTACCAGTGTCCATCTTTATGGCACCACGTGGTGTAACTCTTGGTAAAAAGGTGAGCCCTTCAACCTTAAAGCGGATCTTTGCTGTAGCCCTGTTTATCGTCTCAATCCGTATGCTGATCAGTGGCCTTAGCTAAGCCTCAGCTCAGCTCAGCTGAGCTGAGCTCAGATCTGCTATGCCAACGCAGTGCTGCGCACGACTCTGCTTTTTTCCTGCATACTTCTAGGCTCCCTGCCATCTTTACATCTCTGATTGCTGCGCAGAGACATGGCAGGCCCTAGCCCTAGCTCGCCCAGTATTATTATGGCTCTGGCCGCCATAAGCATAGCTTTGGACAAAAGCAGGCCAAAGACCTGCAAGGCAGGTCTAGAGAACAAAGGTTTTAGAGGCCGAGACGGCGGGACTCAGCTTTAGCCTGACGCACAAGATCAGAGCGATACCAGCGCGGAATTGGGCGCGTAAAGCCTTCAAAGTCCATCATAATGCGACGTGACTGTGCCACCATACGTGCCTGCTCTTCTGGAGATTGACGTGCGCGCTCTGCACATCTGGTCAGGGCATAAATAGCACAATAGATAGCGTACCCCACCCAGAAGTTAGCAGGCACCGTCACTCCACCGAAATACCCATCAATCACACCTGCCACTGCGCAAGGCATTTGCCCTGCATCCTCACACTCAAAGAGCACCAGATCTTCAATGGCATCGCCATAACCGTAGGATGGACTTGGCTTTAAGATCACATTGCCACTGTGGGTTAAGAACACATTATCAAAGCGCAGACCACCATAGCGACGTGTGAGCTTGTAGTCGCGCAGACTATCAATACGGTCAATAATAGCAGTCAGAATCGGCGTTTCATGGTTAAAACGAGGGCCCTTGGTCAGATAGGTGGTGAGCTTGGTATGGATCACATCACGGCGAGCCTCGGCGCGATCTTTTTGCTTATAGTTCAGGGTATCCTGATGCAGTAAAGCAATGGCACGGCCTAATTTCTTACCATTTGAGTACTGCAAATGAGGATCAATCACCGACAGGAAGCTTTTGAACTCACCTACATTTTCGTAAGCAAACACTGCGGTGGTGTACTCTTCATTAGACTGGATAGAGATCCCTTCTAAGATATTGCTTGGAGCCAGATCGTGAAAGATCTTGGAGCTCTTAAACTGTCTGGTAATACGCGCTTTGCTCACACCAACTGGCCCTTGAAGAGCTAAGAACTTGTCATTGGCTCCCTGCAAGGCGAGATATTCATTACCATGCGCATCAAAAGAAACCGATCGATAACCCAGTTGCACTCTTGTTCTCCCTTGCTATTACAAAACACTATTTTCAGGCTGTCAGCTAGCTACCGCTAGTGCTAATGACTGCTATGGCCTGCCTACAACATATTGGCCAATAGCCAGTCCTATCGTAGGTTGTTGCTTAATTTTATGCCATTTTGAGGATGCTCTGTAGATAGGCCGCATCCCCTTTATCAAGCAAAGTAAAAATTTTTCTCGATCGGGGTATAATAGGCGCGTTTTCGCGGAAAGCCTATTTAAGCCTTTTCTGCGTTCCTTTTGGCTTAATCTACTTTTACCTTTTATGCTCCCTCTGCCTGTGGAGTCGCCTTACTCTCACATCCTGCCTAAGTCCTAGCAGCCATTGTGCCTAAGCTTCTGCGCAGTCAATCCCCAAGTGTCTGAAAATAGTCGCTATGGGAGCCTTTTTACGGGTAAAAGTCTTCGCTTCTGATCTCGGTTGTTGCCATCACCAAGCCTAATGTGACGCTGTTTTTTGGTTTGGGATGCCTAGCGAGCATAAGCAGGAAGAGTGTAATGCTGAACCCAATTAGCCCTAACAATCCCATAGCAAAGATCTTCAACGCCATCCCTTTCATCATGCAGGTGATCTTAGGTCTCGTGATCGGTATTCTGATTGCGCTGGTTTACCCTTACGATAAGACCGTGATCCCTACCTTTGGTACGATCTTCGTTTCTGCCTTAAAAGCCATGGCCCCAATATTGGTGTTTGTGCTGGTGTCCTCAGCCATTGCTGGTCACACCAAGGGAACCAAGACCAACATGACCCCAGTGATCGTGGTGTACTTTGTTTCTATGGCATTAGCCTCAGTACTGGCTTTGATCGTAAGCTACATTTTCCCTACCACTTTCCCTTCATTAGCTAACGCTACAGCTGGTGTCACCCCTCCTCAAGGTATCTCTGAAGTGCTCTTAAACTTCATCATGCAGGCTGTAGACAACCCAGTAAATGCTCTGCTCAATGGTAACTACGTAGCTATTTTAGTGTGGGGTATTACCTTTGGTCTGATGTTCCGCGTCGCTCACGAGCCAACCAAACTGGTACTTGATGATCTGTCACAAACCGTAGCTGGTGTGGTGCGCATGATCATCCGCTTTGCTCCTTTAGGTGTAATGGGCTTGGTATACAGCTCTTGCACTCAAGAAGGTGGCTTTACTAACCTCTTGAACTACGTGCAAGTGGTCTTAGTCTTAGTCGGCACCATGCTCACAGTGGCTTTTGTCATCAATCCAGCTGTGGCCTTTATCTACTGCCGTAAGAACCCATATCCACTCATTTTCACTTCCATTACCCAAAGCGCTATCACTGCTTTCTTTACCCGCTCCTCGGCTGCCAACATTCCTGTGAACTTAGCCTTATGCGAGCGCTTACATTTACCAAAGAGCACCTACTCCATCTCCATTCCTTTAGGTTGCACCATCAACATGTCTGGTGCTGCTGTGACCATCGTGATCATGACCATGACCGCAGTGCGCACCTTAGGTATCGAAGTGGACTTTGCCTCGGCTCTGCTGATGTGTATTGCCGCTGTGCTTTGTGCTTGCGGCACCTCTGGTATTGCTGGTGGCTCTCTGATGCTGATCCCTCTGGCCTGCTCTATCTTTGGTATCAGCAATGACATTGCTATGCAGGTGGTGGGCATTGGCTTCATTATTGGTGTGGTACAAGACTCCACTGAGACTGCCTTAAACAGCTCCTCTGACGTAGTTTTCACCGCTGTAGCCTGCAAGCAGATCGAGCTGCCTGAAGACTTCAAAAATAGCCAAAACTAATTTCATCAGGCTCTGCACTAAGGTGCAGGGCTTTGCTTGAGCCTGAGCTCTAACCAAGGCCAAGCACCCCAATAAAAAAGCCCCTGCTCTTTAAGTCCTGCTTTAAGCAAGACCGCGAGAGCGGGGGCTTTTGCTTTTCTTAGTGACTGTGGCTCCAAACCTCATCCACTGACCTTTTGCCTCAAGCCTGCCAAGGCCAAGGTGTGACCAAAATATGTCACACCTGTATGGGCTAACTTATCTGCCACAAGCTTTAGTTTGGAGCTGTAAATCGTTTTTAGAGGTAGCCATGGAACTCGAGGTACTGGTGCATTGCGCCCACTAAATTAGCGTCATTGTGGAATTGGCACACCGAAACCTCTGGCTCAAAAATAAAATCAAATGGCAGAGAATGGTTTGGATTGCTTTCCCAAGCCTTATGAGTACCGCGCACAATAGCGTCAATCAGACAATCTTGGGCCGAAATACCACCACCGATCGCCACCTTTTGTAGATCTAAGACCACACTTAAGTTAAAGATCAGCTTACCCACGGAATAACCGAAATCATCCAATACCTGCTTAATGACCTCGTTACCCTCATGGTACATGGCAAAGATCTTTCGTCCATCTAAAGGCAGATGGCGCTTGGATACTTCCGAAGTGAAGTCATACTCCAAACCTAAAGCATCACAAGCTTGAATGATCAAACCAGTGGCCGAAACATGCGAGGATTCGCAGTCTAAGTCGCCAGTGAAACTTGGGCAATTGTGCACAAAGGCCGAGAGCTCACCTGCCGAGCCACGTGGGCCGTGGTAAACCTTACCGTCGATCACTAAACCACCACCCAAGCCCGTGCCGAGAATGAGCACTGCGCCTGACTGCACATTTTGCAGTGCACCAATCCACAGCTCAGCTGCGGCGGCGGCTTTAGCATCATTTTCCACGACAGGGCGCATGCCTGTGGCTTGCTCGACTAAATCAGCTAAAGGCTGGCCATAGTTGTAGAGTAAAGCACCACCTGTACGCAAACTGCCATCGGCATTCACGCAACCAGGGACAGAGATAGCAATACCCTCAAACTCTCCACCCTCGTCCTTGACCTTCTGCACAATCCACTTAAAGGTGTTGATCAGATCTTCGACCTTGGAGTCAGGTTCATTTGGGGTTGGTTCTTGACCTTTAAAAGAGAGCTCGCCTAAACCATTGCAGACACCATATTTAATGGCTGAGCCACCCACGTCAAAGGTGAGCACCTTTACTTGGGATAAATCTTGCTCACCTTGCTGCTGGGCAGCATTCTGGGCAACAGTAGGCTCTTTTGCCGTACTTGTGCTCATTAGGCCAAATCCTCACCATTGCTGGCAATAACTTTCTTATACCAGTTGAAAGAAAGCTTTGGCTTACGCTCTAAGGTGCCTTGACCCTTATTGTCCTTATCGACATAGATGAAGCCGTAGCGCTTCTCCATCTCACCGGTACCAGCGGACACTAAGTCGATGCAGCCCCATGGGGTGTAACCTAAGAGGTTGACACCATCAACGTCCACAGCCAGCTTCATCTGCTCGATGTGAGCACGTAAGTAGTCGATACGATATTGATCGTTGACGGGGCCATCAGCCTCAACCTTATCGTAAGCACCTAAGCCGTTCTCCACGATGAATTGATCGATACCGTTATAACGACCGTCAATAGCACGTAAGGCGTAACGCAGGCCCTTAGGATCAATAGCCCAACCCCAATCAGAGGTCTTCACGTAATCGTTGGTGTCATCACCTAAGAAGTTGGTTGGGGTGCTGTTGATCTTGGCAGCGCTGACGCAGCGGCTCATGTAGTAAGAGAAGCCGAAGTAATCAACAGTACCGCACTTTAATTCAGCCTCATCCGATGGGGCCATCACAGGGGCTGCACCAGCCTCAGCCCAAATACGATCAGCATAGCTACCGTAGTTACCAAAGACGTGCACGTCACCGAAGTACCAACGCTCTTCCATAGCACGCTCAGCGGCTAAGATGTCGTCTGGGTTGGAGGTCTTTGGATATACAGGGACAAAGCCTAACATGCAGCCAATACGGAAGTCCTTGTTGATGCTACGACCAATAGCCACAGCACGAGCAGAGGCCACAAACTCATTGTGAGCAGCTTGCAGCATGATCTGACGACGAGTTTGGAAGCTATCGCTGTTATTGAACTTAATACCAGAATCAGTCCAAACCACGAAGTCACCATAGACATCGGATTGGTTGTTGATCTCGTTGAAGGTCATCCAGTACTTGACCTTGTTCTTGTAACGCTTAAAGCAGGTCTCAGCAAAACGTACAAAGAACTCGATGCACTTACGATTAGTCCAACCACCGTAATCACGCACTAAGCCTAAAGGCATCTCAAAGTGGGATAAGGTGATCACAGGCTCAATGCCGTGGGCAAGCAGGCAATCAAAGAGACGATCGTAGAAAGCTAAACCAGCCTCGTTAGGAGTGGTCTCATCACCATTAGGGAAGATACGCGACCAAGCAATTGAGGTACGGAAGCACTTAAAGCCCATCTCAGCAAAGAGCTTAATATCGCCCTCATAGCGGTGATAGAAATCAATAGCCTCCCAAGAAGGGTAATTCATGCCAGGGACAATGCCGTCCTTATCGATCACACGGGCAGTTTTGACATCACCGGCACGCAGGACATCGGCAATAGACAGGCCCTTACCATCGACATTATAAGCACCCTCTAACTGATTAGCAGCGACTGCACCGCCCCATAAGAAGTCTGGACGTAATGCCATAAAGAAAAATCCTCCAACCCCGTCTCATCTTGGTCTCACTAGAGCTGGGGATCACATGAGCTCGAGCACCGTTAACAGCACTCATCAGCTACGCTATACGCTAAAAGCGCAAGCTCTAACACATAGTCCCCTGCAAGAAGAGCATGGGTAAAGCTCTAAAACCGAAACTTCCTCTATTCTAGCTAAGAGCAACGCGGCGGAAATAGCATCACAGCAAAAAAGCGAATCTAGAACAATGCAAGTGAACAGCACACACCTCCCAACGAACTTTCCCCACCCCAACGAAAACGCATAAACAAGCACTTTTTAGGCATCAGCCCAATTGCAATAATGCGGAGATCCCCTGCACTGAGAGCAATCGCCAGCAACAGAATCAGCAACAAATCTTGCTAGCGCCCGCACACTGCGATAACATAGCGAGCGTATCTGTATACAAAAGAAAGCCCACCGTCTTTGCACCCCACCATATAGCGCATTTCGATTTTTTTCTCCCCATTTAGGCCCGCACCCAAAAAATCAGTGTTCAGACTGTATACCACAGGTAATTCTAGTGGCTGATTACTGCTATCAAGCTCAATCAGCGATCAGAGCTTGCTGGTATCACAGCTAACAGCCAGCAGCTAACAGCTACAAGCAAACCAACGCAACACTGGCCACGCTTGCCCCTGTGCTGCGTAGAGGTCACGGCCACTAATAGATTAGAGACAAGGATCGAACTATCGAACTCTCGACGAATATTTCTGTCCCCGTCAGATTGATATAGGACTCTCCAGAGCAAAGCCAGCCGACCTTATGGTTACTTCAGCTTAGGCCGATGACAGCTGTCACAGCTGAGCTCAAGACCAAGTGAGCCACCATGGTGAAAGTACAGCTGCCAGCTGCTGCAAGCGGCCTCAAACCGCTGCAACATAAAGCCCACACGGCAATTCTAGCCATTCTGGACATTCTGGAGCAGAGGTTTTGCTTTGTCTTGTGGTCGACGCACAAGCTACGGCCTTTTCTCTCCTCTTTATCAGGAGCAGGGAAAGCAGGACTCAAGATGCAAACTTGCGCCGCAAGTGCGTAGTATGCGTAGCAGGCTGAACGGAGCATGAGAGCAATGCTCAACAGCGACGATCTAAGATCTGAAAAACAAGCAATTGCACGTTTGAAAATCAGATAATTACCACCAACCAACCACGGCTGGTGATGATTACTCTAAATTAAAAATAAGCCCACTTACCCCTTTAAACCTTTGCTCGTGGCCCTGTATTAAACAGTTACAAATAATCCTCCCCAGCCTTAGTCTGGTTATGGTTTCAGATCCTGTATTTGCCTCAAAACACATCTTAATCGTGGTGTTGTGCTTTTATCCCTATCTTTTAAAGCAAACCAAGACACTAACAATACAAGCGTAAATACCAATCAATCCCAGCTGGCAAAAAATTTTTTTGAGTGCTGATATTAATCTAGTTGATTAGTCCAAGTAATGAACGCACTCGCCTCTTGCCCATACCCCAAAACATCAGCTCAAGCACAAAAAAAGATGATATTTTTTTGCAGTTGCCTTTATTTTTACCACAAAAACCTGATAAATATGCCGTTATATTAGGTAGAAACTCTAGAAGTGTGGGCCTCTGCACCGTGAAAAGCCATCGCACAGGGAGTGTTTTGTCTAACGCAAAACATTACTCAATATGAAACTGAAATTTGTTAGTGTAACACACTACGCATGGCCCCGTCCAAAAGCGCACGGATAAAAGGCAGCTTTTAGAGTATAATTAAAGACAGTTAAGTTGTTGATTTTAGAGAAATTTCCTAGTTTTTGGTTCTCTAAAATGTGGCAATTCACAGCAAGTAGAGCTAGGAAGCCTAAGTACGACTTTTTCTGTTGAAAAGAACTTAACCGTGACTGGCGCGTGGTTGCAGCTACGTAGCTTAAATGGCTCCTTCTTAAACACTGTGCTACTTAACCTAGAGAGTAAAACCTAAGTCCCAAGGCATCTGGCCCAAAGCTTAGGCTCATGCTTTAGGCAGAGCATGGTAACAAGCACTAAGTTGTATTTAGGGTTAGTCTTAGTCTCCGAACAAGTTGTGGATGCCGCTGCACCTTTTTCAAGCAAAAAACATAGGCCTCTTTTTCTTGCTTTTTCTGCTGTTGCGTCACACCAGATCATGGCAGTGCGATATCAAGATCCTGTGGACTTACGCTTCATGTAGCGTCAGCGTGTGGACTTAGTTTCAAAGAGAAACGAGCAGAGCAACATGGGTCTCTAGATTCCGCCCAGACACAGGCTCCAATCCAAAGAAAGGAGCTTGATGAGATCGGATCATATGGCAATCTACTGGCTCTTAAGGTGGAACGGCAAAGGAAGCTTAGGTGCTAGTTTTTTGGGATAACTTGCAGTCGCAAAGACTCAGTAGCAGAACACATTGATAGCGCAAACAGACTAAGCTAGCCACAACAACCAACGTGCTCTTTAGAGCCGGAGGCGGAGAAGCACCGCAACTCCGAGGCTTACAGAAAAGTTTGCTGCAATCTGCTCCAAGCAATATGTTACACAAGCCGCAGGGATCGCCTCACAAGAGGCCGGATATAGGGCCTACGGTCAAAACGAGAGAAGCTTCAATAAGCCAAGCAAAAGACATAAGGCAAGATAGGCAGAAGCAGAGGCATAGGCAAGCTCGAGAGCACGCCACCAATCAAAGATCCGGCCCAAGCTGGATGTGGCTTACACATCTCCCTCCCTTATTTCCTCTTCGCTCTGTGCCCATTCTTTTGCATTCAGGTGTGTCATGCGGTGGCTTAGCTACCTTAAGCTTCAGTGGCTACTGAAGCAAAAGGACATAGGCCCCGAACCTAGGTTTGAGCTTAGGTACACTGGCTGTGATAGGCATATCCCCGCACTAGACTTGCCCCTGTGGCAAGAACAGTACTAAAGGTGCCACCGCATAATACTTCTCTTTTTGATCGTATCAGCTCACATCCTCATCCTTGATGATCCTGAGGCTAGGTCTAACATGGCGCTCAGCTTTGCCCCTCCAAGTCCCAAATAGATCTAGCTTTAAGCCCACCTTGCCTCATTTAACCCCACTTTGGGGTTCCCACCTGTGAGGTGTTGTTCTCCAAAACTTCTACTGCGAAACCGAAGTTCATACCTGCTGTTGCATAAGCCTTACTGTTAACCCGAGCTTAGTCCTCAAACTCTGATCTTAGGGCTTGAAGACTGACCTCTCAGGTCTCGATGGTTGTAGAGTCTCCATCAAGCTTAACCAGTAACGAGAGCACAGACTGATAACGCCTGACGTGCCTTCTTAGAATAAGGAGCGGGTCAGACCAAGCCTACTAGGATGACCTACTAGGCTGAGCGGTAACACCGCAAATGGCTCCTATCTTGGTAGCAACCTCCAGCAGAAACAAGGCAGTGCTGCTTTTACTTACTTATAGCCTGCCTTGCTTTGAAAGCATTTATTAGCTGAGCTTTTGAAGATTTTCTTGTTAGTTTTGTTTTTGCCGCTAACCCACGAGATGAACTAGTCAGTGGAGTGGAGCGCTGTGATTTTAAAGCCACAGGCTACCTCTAGGGCCCAGCAGGTCATAAAGCCCCAAAGGCTTTGTGACCGAACTGGCTTAGAGCCAGCAGAGGGTAGCTTCTTAACGAAGCGCCTCTGAGCTTACCCTAAAGGCTGTTTGTGGCTACAGCCAAGAATTGCAGTAGCTCATCAATCACCAAAGCATCTCAGCCTTAATGCGAGCTGGCAGCTTGCCTGCGCAAGGTAAAGCCTTGCACTACGCAAGGCGAGGCCTTGCACTACGCAAGGCGATGGCCTTGCATCCGCAAGGCGAGGCCTTGCACCACGCAAGGCGAGGCCTTGCGCCACGCAAGCCTAATCTCAAATTTAAGGTCAGGCCTAAACTATCGAGAAAATAAGCAAGATGAGGTTGCGAACCCCGACCGGTTGACTAGAGCGCCACATAATTCGTGAGAATCACTGCACGGCGTTTTAGGTTGGCAATGTTACCAAAGCCGCAACTGCTTGGATTAAGAAAGTCGGTGCATAGAAACTCTATGAATGTGCTTATGTGCATTAAGATTCTGTATGTAATTTGGTTTGGTGCTGAAGCCTCAACGCCACCCACTGAATACTTACAAAACCTGTTTGGTGCATACTTCGACCAGATAGCTTCGGTCTTCAAGGTAAAGCTCACAGGGTAAACGCCTAGAGCGCTCTAAGGAGCTTAGAGTGCGATCTAGAGTCACTAATTCGTTGCCCTGTTTTAGCTCTAGCTAAAGTGCAAGCTATGCGGCTACGATGCGTCCAGTATTGATTTTAAGGAGGACACAAACGGCGCGTTTAGCGCCTTACAACCTGCTTTGAACCGTGCAGTGCAACAAGGCTAAGACTCACTAACTTAGCTTGCGTGTTACACGGTGTACTCACAGCAACAACTAAGGCTCAAGATGCAAAGAGCCAGCTTTAGCACCGGCTGGGCTTTAAAAACGTGTTTTAAAGTTCAGCTCCTCGAAGCTTTTAAGCCAAAGACTACGTCTTAGGCTCTAAGCCTAGGGCAAAGCCTAGAAGCTATAAAAGTGACGAGAGGTCTCAAAGCTACGAGCCTAAGCTCGGGCTTTAAGACTGCCACTTTAGTGGCCACTCTGCTTTTGGGTAGAGATCAAGAGGTGCCCATCACCTTAGACCCTACAGGTACCATCTTTTATAGGTGGCCTTTGGGGGTGTAAGGGCAAGGCTAAGAACTTAGCGCTGCAAGTGCAGGCAGCACTAAGAGCGAAGCCGGATCGGTAAGCTGACTGTTACTCCGCTTACGTCTAGCATAGGTAAGGGCGTAAGGCCTAGTGCCCTTCAATTGATGAGGGTAGAGGTTACGGAGTGGGCTTAAGTCTTAGGCGGGGCAGTGAGGACTCAGAGCCTGCATGTGTGAAGAGTTAGGTTGACTCCGACACGACTAGCACCATCTCTGTCCCAGTCTCTTGGGGTACCGCCTGAAAAGCGGCACCGCAAAAGGCTGAGGGCAGAGCACAAAATGCTAGGACGTATTGAGTGTTAACCGAAGATACAAGCTGTAGTTGGTATTAAGTAAAACAATAAAGTATTTCAAGTGGGGTGAGCGATTTAGCTTCTTTCACAAGGAGTTAAAAATGGGTTCACCTGAATTACTTTATAAGAGCAAAATGGAAAACGTAGCTTCAACAGCTGGTTCTGCCACTTCTAACGCTCAAATCAACTATGCTCGGCCAGAACTTGCTGTAACTTCATCTTCTGACACTGCTTTACAGTTTATTACTTGCCACCACTTTATTGGTAGCTTCTGCAAAAGCGCCACTCCTGCCCACTGGCACCAAGACATTGAGATCATCCACTGTATCTCGGGTGAGGGTTTTAACCACATTTGCCAAGGCAAGAGCGTCAGCTTCAATGCTCCAGCTATCGTTATTGTGCCAAGTAACTTAATCCATCGTACTTGTTATCCACCTCACTGCCGTGTCAATCGGATCAAGTTTTCACCAGATGTGATCCGCTTACATGACAGTGACCCAGCTTTAGAAAGCAGCCTCATGCTGCTACAACAAGGAGCATTACGCGGTAGCATCATTATTGGTGCTCATGACTCAGGCTTTGGATACATTTCAGCCTTAGTTAGCCATTTAGAAGAGCTCGTTGCACCTATACCAGGTGGAAGCGAGCAACGCGTGAGATCCGCCATCCTGAACCGTAGTGATGACATGAATTTAAATGCCATGACGGGCATGGATGCACGCGCACTCTCCTCGTTTGCATCGAGATCCGATAGTGACGCTGCTATGGTGGCATCGTCAATTGAAGAGATTGATGAGGAAGAGGAAGAGAGATACCTCAGTCAGGATCGCAATGGCATGCCAAGCACGGCCCATGTGACGCGTGAGCAAGAAACTCAGGCAGCACAACAGGCTCATGCAGAGGCTCTGGCTCAATTTGCTTCTTTTGCTCGTCAGACTCAGGTGGTTGCCGCTGAGCGCGCCGAGGCTGCTAATGCACTAGCTAATGCCGCTGAGCAGGTTGCAGCTCAGGCAGCAGCACAAGCGGCTGCCGGTCAAGGTACTACCTTAGAGCAGAACAGACTAGAAGAGCAGATGGAGTCCACGCTCAACAGCATGGGTATGGGCAAGGGAGTACCAAACTCTCTTAGTGCACCTGCCAATGATGACTTTGGACGCAATACAGCGATCAATGCAGGTTCGATCGCAATAGCTTATGCCAGTACACGTAACCGTGGTGAGAGCAGTCTGCAAGAAGAGCAGGATCAAGGCACCAGTCTTCCTGTCAGCGAGACCGAGCGCAAGCTTTGTCATAGCTTAGGTTTAAGACTGCAGATCAAGGCTTCCTTACTGCACTTAATGGGCGCTTTATTTGAGAATTGCTACCTTGTACGCAATGAGTCGATGAAGCGGCCACGCAGCTCCCGCGCTACGGACGACAAGCTCAAAGAGCTGTTACAGCATATCCATGAGAACTACAACAATCCGATCACCATTACGGATTTAGCCCAGAAGCTGGAAGTGACCAATCAGTACTTCTGCCGTATTTTTAAGCAGATGACTGATATGAGCTTCATTGACTACATCAATGAGCTGCGTTTACAGAAAGCTGCGGTGGACATTGCCACCACTAAGGACTCGATCCGCGATATCAGTAGTCATCATGGCTTTGAGACTATTGGGTACTTCTTTAAGCTATTTCGTGAGCACTACCACACGACGCCAATTAAGTACCGCAAGAGCTTTACCGACGACAACGGACAGCCGATTGCAGCACTGGACTATGAAAACGGCCTGATGCCAATCACCTCATTGTTTGATCATGAGGTCAGAACTCCAGCTGCAGTCGAGCAAAAAGTCAGACGTTTGGTGGCTCAAGCAAGCTAACCCTTATGCTCAAGGAGCTATCCTTAGCAGGCCTCTTTTTAGAGAAGCTATGCGGGGATCAATCTTCAGTGTCACGCACTGAAGAAAAGCTCCAGCATGACCCAATTAACACACGGCAACAGGGCCAAAGCCCTAATGCCGAAGACAAAGCTACAAATTCCAAGGCTTGGAGGGTCTTGCCATGAACACGAGGCTGTTAGCGCGCCTGCACTTAAGCAACGTCCACAGTAGTTGCTCCATACCTAACACTTCGGTTCGAGCGCCAAAAGCGCATATAGGCCTGAATTGAGCAAAGGGTAGCCGCCATAGAGCGTTAAGTGCGGCACCTGAGATCTCAGAACAACAAAGGACAAGGGACATTGCCTGACCCTGTTAGTTTGTTGAGCTTTTCGCTGACCCCATTTACTTCCAAAATTCGCCAAGCATCGCACCATGCTTGGCATTTTTTATCCCCGCCCTGCCGACACGAGCACCATCGTGCTGCCAAGCCAAGCATGGCACAGCCATGCCCAGCATGTCTGCTAGCCCTACCCTGCTAGCCCCTACCCAGCAAAGGCTCTCCACTCCAAACACCCAAACGCATAGACACAGCCCTCCCATACCAGAGAGACCTGTATCGCCCTCAGCCATTAAGCCTGTGGATGAGCTTTATCGTAGACCTTGTGCATACGTGCTAAGGCCACGTGAGTGTAGATCTGAGTGGTGTTGATCGAGGTGTGTCCTAAGAGCATCTGCAGCGAGCGCAAATCTGCGTCGTGGTTCAGCAAGTGGGTCGCAAAAGCGTGACGGAATGTATGTGGCGACGGCTCCTTTGCCATGCCGATCTGGCGCGCATAGACCTTTACACGGTGCCAAAAGCCAATACGAGTCATTTGCATCGGGCCATTAGGGCCTGTTTTCTGTGACAAAAAGACGTAAGGCGAAAGCTGCTGTGGATCCTTTTCTTGACGACGCTCATACACATAGCGACGCAGCCAATAGATCGAAGCTTTGGTCATAGGGATAATACGCTGCTTACCACCCTTACCACTGATCACTAAGTAGCGATCTTGTAAGTGCAATGACTCAAAACGTAAATTGCAGAGCTCAGAGACACGCAAGCCACAGGCATAGAGCAGCTCAAACATAGCCTTATCGCGCAAGCCCACACCAGTTTCGATGTTAGGAGCATTTAAAAAGAGGCTCACGCTCTCTTCACTCATAACCGTTGGCAGGTGATGATGAAGCTTAGGACGCTCGATGGTTTTGAGAGGGTTGTCGCTGCGCAAATCTTCGGCTTGGAGGAATTTGACATAGGCGCGCAGAGCCGAAAAGTAGCGCGAAAGGGTATTAACACCTAGACCTTCATTTGTCTTTTCTTTGAGGTAGTTACGGATGTCATCTTCTTGGAAATTGATCAGCGAAACAGCGTGCTTTTGTAACGACTCAAGGAAAAACTTGAGATCATAGCAATAAGACACATAGGTGTTGGTGGACACACCACGCTCTAAGACTAAGTAGTCTTTATAGGCCTGCTCGATCTCTGCGATCGTAGATTGCTCGTTGATCGCTTTGCCCATCATAGAGGACACAGCAAAATCAGTGGCTGCCACTTCTGAATCAGAGCCTGCGCTAGAGTCATCGCCAGAGCTCTGCCCTGCTAAAGATGTAGCAGTCGTGGTAGAGGTCTCTGGAGATGTAGCAGCAGAAGCTGTCTTAGTGCGCTTACGACGTGGTTTTGCCTGAGCAATAGCAGCTCCACTAGCCTCACCACTAACATTCGTGGTGTCAGCACTATCGTTAGCGTTAGCAATAGCTTCAGTCTTACTCATCGCCTCACCTCCATGAAAAAACGACTCTAAATTCCTGCCTCTCGCCAGCATGACCCAGTATGGCCCTGCAAGGCCAAACTGTTGCATCATAATAGCATGTGGCAAGGCTCACCCTATGACCAACAACGGAGCTCTCTGCGCAATGGCCACTGCCACTGCCACTGCCAGTTTCTGCCCATAGCCAAAAAGGCCGAGCTCTACAGAGCCCCATTGGGATTACTCAGCCTCTTGCTCAACCTCAGCGGCGCTTGGTGTCTGAGTATTAGCAGCGGTGGTAGTAGTTGCCGTGCTAAAGGTACGCTCGATCTCGCTCTTAATGATCTCGTCCATAGTTGTGAGCTTACCGTCCTCAAGATAAGTCACAGAGGCATATGGCACGTTTTGTTCGTCGTACTCAATACAGAAACGATAAATGCCATCGATACTAGGCTCGTAGCGTAGCTCTTCAAAGCGCGAGTTAGGGTTCAGCATGGCCTTAGAGCTACCCTCACGCATGACGGCTGGTGGCACAGCAAATCCAAAGTTTGTACCCTGAGACCAAGACGCATCAGCAAACTTAAAGCGATAAGGCGACCAATCAGAGCGCAGTGGAGCTAAGGTGCAGTAAATATTTTCATCAAACTGACGTAAGCGATATGGGCGCTGCACACCATAATCGTTCATTTCGCCACGCAAATAGATCTCACGACCGTGGAACAAAGGATTACCGAGAGCTTGGGCATCAGCTTGAGACATCAGCTGGGTCGAAGCCTCATCCTGACCTACAGCTGCACCTTCAGCCTCATCGGCAGCCACAGCGGCCGCAACAGCGACCTCTTCATTAGAGGCAGCACTAGTCTCATCCTCAGCACTGGAGCAAGCACTCAGTGCCCATACAGCCCAAGGTAAACCCAGAGCCAACCATAATTTCTTGTTCGCAGCACCAATCATAAGCCTGCCTCACGCAAAAAAGAAAACTACACAAACAGCACGACCCACCAAAATAGGCCATAGGACAAAAGCCCCTATATTTGGCTTTAGTTCCAAGTTATATGCCTAAAATAGCCCCCTATCAAGCGCTTAAATCCAAGTTCTAAGCCCCTTAGACTTTAAGCGCCAAGCGGAAGCTTTAGGACATGCACGCTTGCCCTAATTAGGGTCAGGAACTAAGTAACAAAAGCCAAGGAAATGACTAAATCTATAGCCCCAAAGCCATCGCTGCTCCGTCAATATAGCGCAAAGCTGGAGCTATGTTAGCAGTACTTGGGAAATTCACTTAAGTTAGCTAAGGCTAACCAATTTCACTGTCATTATCCCGTCACTTTCGTCCCTAGCGGCCGTTATAAATATGGCTTTTTACCATAGTAGGTTATATTAAAACAACTAATACTTTTACTATATTCATATAAATTATTTAGCAACCCGCATAGCAGTAACTGCGCTATACTTTAGGAAAAATTTTGAGGCATGGGATAAGCAAACGCCTAAGCCTCAAACACTCTGGGTTTGGGGGCCAATAAGCCACCTCCACCTAGCCCGCCAGCATGAGCTATCGGCTGCTGGCTAGTGTACTGGCAGGCGGCTAATAGCAGAGGCTTGCAGCAACTGCTGCATTCGGTTGCGCGCACTGGTGCCCCGTGCCAAGATTTGTCATGTCGGCTACGCTTATGGTGTTCACCATAGTGTTCATGGTGCTCATAAGACCCATGGGGCTCACCATGGTGCTCATGGTGCTCATGGGGTGCGAAGCCCCATGGCTCAGGTCTCAGAGTCTGTTGTTGTTTTTCAGATAGCAGGAGAGTCTATGCTCAGAATTGGCCTAACTGGTAGTATTGCCTGTGGTAAGAGCTTTATTGCACGGCTCTTTGCTGTCTATGGGGTGCGAGTAATAGACAGCGATCTTATTGCCCGTGAAGTGGTGCTACCTCAGAGCCCTACCCTCAAAGCTTTAACCTCAGCTCTGGGCAGCGAGATCCTGACTGCCTCTGGCACCTTAGATCGCACCTATCTGCGACAACTAGTCTTCTCGGATCCGCAAAAGCTAAAAACGCTCAACGGCATCATTCATCCGGCCATTCGCCAGCGTACCGAAGAGCTCTGTGCCCTCTGTGCCCAAGGGCAACCACTACCGCCAAGCTACCATCAAGTGTGTGCGCAAAATCGCGCGCGTCACGCCACTGCTCGCGATCACGTGCTCTTAGAGGGGCGCGAGCAAGCGGTGGTCTACGGAGAGGATGGGGTGATCTTAAATGACAGTGCCACTCCTGAGGCTCAAGACGCTTTGCATACGCCTCTAGATCCATCAGCAGTGATCACGGAAAAGCTGGGGGTCGCTCCGCCATATATCCTGATAGATATACCGCTACTTTTTGAGAACCATCTTGAGGACATGGTGGATCGCATTCTCGTAGTCGATGCTCAGCCTACAACACAGCTCCAGCGCATTATGCGCCGTGACCATTGCAGCGAAGAGATCGCTCGCAGCATTATGGCAAAGCAAGTTTCGCCAGAAATTAGACGTGCAGGCGCTGATGATCTCATTACCACCGACCGCGCAAGCATAGCTGAAAAGCGCCAACACGTGTTAAACTTACATAGACTGTACCTTAATCTTGCCTCTAGCAAAACACAGTAAGAATCAGGAATAGAGGAGAAAGGATATCGCGTGCATAATCCCCAAAGCTGCCCGTCACCCTCAAGCCCAAAAACCGTGATCTCAAGCCCCTTTTCCGAGGACAGACTTTGTATAAAAAGTTTGTCGCTAGCTTTAGGGCACAGTTTTTGATCCATGAGGTCAAACAGGTACTACCTACCATGCCAAGTACGCAAAGCGTCAAGCACGTAAGTGTTAGACACGCAGAGCATTTAATTCGAGGCAACTATAGGTATTAAGCACACATTCAAGGCAGTCTTGTACGCTATGTCCCTCAAAATCCATCAGTCAGTAACATCAGTCACGCTATAAGGCTTGTACTTCAGAATCTTCACCAAAGAATCTGGCGATCCACTCCAGCTTTGAGACATCTCGTATTGAGTTATTGCTCCTTACGCTGTTCTTGACGCCTCAGACAAGACTTACATCAAGACTTGTCATCAGCACCAAGACTCAAGTGGAGCGGAAGACATATTAAGCCTTACATTTTCGAGCACACAATGGCGAGTTTACTTAAGCTCGCTCAATGCAGGCCACAATCATGTTTGTCTACGATTTCCCTTTAAGCCCAAAGGCGAGAACTTATCTTAAGTTTGAAGCCATCTTTAACCGCGTGCAGCAGTGTGCCCAATTAAACTCTGAGGCTGAGACCTTAAGCCTGATCCGTGGCATTATCGACTTCATCGATCTGGTAGATGGATCTGGAGCATTAAAGATCGATATTGGCAAAGATATCGATAAGCTGCGTCAAAAGCTACTTGGTTGGCAGGATTTCCCTGATGCCAATGTAACTCTCATTAAAGAGCTCTTAGACCAACTTTCTGATGCTCACAATGCTCTCAACTCTTTTACCCGTCAGCGCACCGTGTTGCAGAATGATCCAGTGCTCGAAAACATTAAGCCACGTTTTCTCACCCCAGCTGGTATCAATGACTTTGATACCCCGCTCTTTAAGTTCTGGCTTAACTTAGACCGTGAGGAGAAGCTGGAGTCAGTCAACAAGTGGCTGCACGAGTTGGACTGCATCCAAACTCCAATAACCTGCATCTTAAAGCTGTGGCGCATGTTCTCCACTTACCAGACCCGTGTGGCAGTTAAGGGCTTTATGCAAGAGACCTCAGAGCCATGTGAGCTGATTGAGATCAAGTACCATAAGTTTGTGCGCGGCTATCCAGTGGTCAGTGGCTTCCAATCCAACATCAACGTGCGTTTCCTGCCTTACTCCAAAGGCGCGCCGGTGGGTGACATCACCTTTGAACTAGCCTACATCCGTGGAGGTATCAACTAGTGAGTCTCAAAGACCTGCTACCCCCTGACACCTACGAAGAGTTGCAATCCGAGGCTGCGGCTAACTCAGATGCAACGAGCACAGAGAGAGCAACTGAGACCACAGCCGAGGCCGGTAACAACCAAGGCATTATGGTGCGTTGCCCAACTTGTCATAAGCTGGTGCCTTACTCGAGCTCTAATCCCTTCCGTCCATTTTGCTCGGAGCGCTGCAAGCTGATCGATCTAGGAGCATGGGCCAGTGATGAGCGCTCTGTACCTGGTGATAGCGTCACCGAAGAAGACGCCTACATGTTGGACGGCCAAGACGTACCACGCCGCTAAGCGCCAACATACCCCCTCCCCAAAGCCCAAGAACACAGCAGAGCACTGCTAAAAATTGGGCTTGGAATGCACTGCTTTTGTGGCATTAGTTACCTCAAATTCTCCACGCCCCCTGAGAACAACACAACTTGCTCTCCTATAGGCCTTAGAAGCTATGGAGCGCCATACTCCAAACCACCCTCCCTGCCTTTCTGCACCTCTTTTGCCTGACGACATCACACAGGTTGA
>DXEV01000222.1 GCA_019114785.1 Candidatus Anaerobiospirillum pullistercoris
CCTCCACTTTTAGTCAAGGGCGGTGCCTTAAAGTCAATTAACCAATGGTATAACAAGCGAAGGGCAGAGCTTCAGGCGAAGGGCAGATTTCACCATATGGCGGCTGTTGCATTAAAACGCAATAACCGAATTGGTGATTGTGTTCACAAGATTGCGCATATTGTTGTCTCTTACTGTTTAGCTTATGACCTAGGTAGAATTGTTATTGGCCAAAATCCATACTGGAAACAGGGCGTTAACATGGGTAAAGTCAATAACCAGAAATTCTGCTATATTCCTCATGCTAAGCTAATTGATACTATCAAGTACTTAGCTGAAGAATACGGTATTAACGTTATTGTCCGCGAGGAAAGTTATACCTCCAAGGCTAGTGCTCTTGATTTTGATAATATGCCTCCTTTTTATCAAGAAGGAGCAAAGTGCCAATTTTCTGGTAAACGTATCAAGCGCGGTCTCTATCGTTCTAAGTCCGGTAAGGTGATAAATGCTGATCTGAACGGGGCTCTCAATATCGGCAGAAAAGAACTTGGTGACGAGTGGCTTCACAATCTCTTAGCAAATAGGGGCTTAGTGGACAAGCCAGTGGTGATCCGTAATTTGCATGCAAAGGCAGACTGCGGAGCATTACTAAAAGCAGGGCAACGCTCTTGCGGTAGTTAAGGAACTCAGGAAGGGACGTTTTGTCCCAACTTCGATGGGGGCATTGTGGACATGCCCGTGAAGATCCTAACTTTTAGGATATTCACTAAAAGCGGGGCAGCGACCCTGCGAAACCGCAGACGTAAGTCTGCGTGTAGTTCATATAGCCAAAGAGTGCTATTTTTATGCCACGGACACAGAAAATTACTCGCTGTGTACGTTACAACTCCCACGATATGGCGAGTTCTAAAAATAGCGAATTTCGTCAAAAGAAGCTGATATAAATCGGCTTTTTCGCGGAAAACAGTGCATTTTTAGAAAGCGCCATATAGCAGGATCTTACAGTCAGGCTCTCACCTCTACTGTAGACCACGTTCTTCCGAAAACGTTTACAACATCCTGCCGTATTATATACTGCCCTCAAAAATAATAATTTCACCAACTTCGCATTTTCTGAAAAAATTCTTTGAAGTCGATATTCCTGCTAAACCGCAAAACCCAAAGACAAGTCGCTCTGTTATGGTTAGAAAGCCAACCTACCCAAACATTGCTGCTTAGACCAGTTGCAGCAGTCTTCTGGTCAAAACTGCTATTGTTCGCGCACCTTCAGCGTCACATTCCCTACACAAAAGCCCAATAACCTTAACGCCACTTAACGCCCCTAAACGACACGACCACCATGAGCTTGGCACAGAGCGCCTGCGCCGTGTCGCAGCACGGCGGTTAAAATTCTTTTCGATCATTGACAGGCGCTTTTTTTTTCCTAATATTTTTATACTCATCAAGCAATGGCTATTTTATGCGGTTTCTTGCCCGCACGGATCCTCGTTTTTGGGGAGAATTTTGTAGGTGTAGCCAGCATGAGTGAGTAGGCAGACTTGCTCTCTTTTTAGCAAGGTCACACGTTTTTCTCGCCTGTCTTTGGCGCTTCTCTGTTTCGGGCACCTGTTGGCTAATTCCTTGGCCTTAGGGCTAACAGTCAGTTAGTCCTAGCTGCCACTGAGAAGCCAGCTCAAAGTCTGGCCAGCAATTCCCTTTGGAGTCCGCACCACTCAGACCTTAGTCCAGCTTTTTGCTTTTACTTATCTACTGTGGACTGCTGAATGGTGTCTGCATGCCATGCCCCTGAAATATCCACAACTGATCTCGCCTGAAATGCAGGCGCAATACGCCTACCAAAAGGCCAAACTCACCAAAGCCTTAGAGCGCACCGACAGCCTTGAGTTTGAGATGCTCTATCGTTTGGTGGCGCGCGAAATGGCCCAAGTGCACCCAGCGCTCATCATTCCATATGTTGAGCTGTGCATTTCCCCACAATGTACCCTGCGCTGCCGTGACTGCGCCAACTTCATGCAGCACTACCACAAGCCACAGCCAATGGATTTAGAGCAAGTCTGGTCTTGGGTAACGGCTTTTTTAGAGTCAGTGGATCATGTCATGACCTTCCGCGTCATGGGTGGCGAGCCCCTGATGCAAAAACAGCTGCCCGAGCTGATGCAGCGTCTTTTGGCTCAACCTAAGCTGCAACACATCCAAGTGGTAAGTAACGCGACCCTCATGCCTAAAGATGAGCTGCTCAATCTCATGAGCAACAATCACCGCTGCTCGATGTTCTTCTCCAATTACGGCCCTAAAGTCGCACCCCGCTACCAAGAGATCGTCAAACACTGCCAAGAGCACCACGTCTTGGTAGAGACCCTACGCCCTGATATCTCATGGTTCGATATGGGGGATTGCTCTGATCGCCATCTCACTCCAGAGCAAATGGCGGCCACCTATCAGCGCTGCCCAAACAACTGTCGTCACATCTGGAATGGCGAGTTTCACCACTGCCCGCGCTCAGCTCACGCCAAATATTTGGGGCTGATTAAGGACATTCCTGAGCAAGACTATGTGCCATTGCTGGCTTTAGATGCCGAGACCCGTCGCACCCGCATCCGCAAAATGTACGACGCAGATTACATTAAGGCCTGCAATCACTGTGGCTTTGCCACCGGCTTTCACTTAATCCCTTGTGCCATCCAAGCCGAGAAACCAAGCCGTCGCGGCCCTCACGCTGATGCTAATGCAGCCGATACAAGCGCCACCGTCACCGGCACCTTGAAGCAAGGGAATCAAGCAGAACAGAGCGCTCAAGTCAGCTCCACAAATACCCCAAGTATGGGCTTAGTCGATACCAGTGCCACAGCACTGAATCTCAACAGCTCGGTGTACATCTCTGCCCTGAATAACCCAACGCCAACTGCGACCTCGGCGGCAGCCAATTCCTCGGCTGCCACGGCAGCCGCCCCTGCGGCAGCCCCAGCGGCCGTTGCGGGCATGAAACAAGTGGGCACGGTGGGCGGCCTTAAGGTCTATGCCCAGAGACACGCTAACAACCACAAAAAGAGCAAGAAAAAGCGCCGTTAAGCACTAAGACTCTCAGCCTTGTGCCCAACAGCGCTAATCTCAACTGCCGCTACCTTTTCCTTTGTCCTTTGTTCTTTTCCCTTTTTCGTGCTCAGGCACAAGGAAATGAAAGGTGGTGGCAGCAGCTACTTCAAATACGCAGGCTAAGCTGAAGCGTCCGCTTTGCTTTTGGCCAGCTCCTCTTTACGAGCTTGAATCTTCTTGAGACGGCTCTTGCACTGATACATACGGCGATCAGCAATAGCAATCAGCTCTTTAATGGTCTTGGTTCCATCAGGATTAACCCAGCCTATCGCAAACGACACCAATCCCTCCAAATGGTAAGTACGCTGCTTCAGCTGCTTAGCAATAGCCTTACTCAGCGGCCGAACCACACTGCGATCGTCACGTGGCGCAAAGATAATAAATTCATCGCCACCTGCACGCATCACCTCTGACTTTACCAGCACCTTTTCTGCTGCCTTCTTCAGCGAAGTGGCAAAAGCGCGAATTAAGCTATCACCAGCCGCGTGGCCATAGGTATCGTTAACTTTCTTGAAGCCATTAAGATCGAAGTACAACACCAGTCCACGTGGAGGAGCAGCATTGATCTCGGCATTGAGCTCGTCGTAATACTCCTCAAGGAAGGCACGATTGTGCAACCCTGTCATCGCATCGTTTAGGGCACTTTCCTTCATCTTATCGATCAGCTTGCGCAGCTCTAAGCCCACACGGAATGGGAAAGCCTCGTCAGTGCTGATGTTGTCAGGATCCGAGATGTGCACATGGTGCACCATTGGAATGCCATTATGATTGATGAAAAAGAAGGTAAAACGCTGCTTAACGAAGATGAAGATCTTCTCCCCTGGGCGGGTCTTCATGATCAAATGGCCAGAGACCACTGCGGTCTTGCCATCGGAATAGAGCAGAAAATATCGTTCGTCGAAGTAGTCGAACCAGAACTCCAGATCATCGGCAATGGCATTTTTATAGGCCTCAATACCAAAGATCTCTTCCATGCCTGGCAAAGGGCCAATGAAGGTCACATCAGGCAACATGAACTCCCACAGACCATCTTCATGCTCGGCGTCACAGTGGAAGCAGTAACGCGCAATCTCGACTGCTTTTTCACCAAAGAGACGTGCAGCATCATCAGTAATACGAGGCTCTGGAGGTGGAAGTTCGGAGATACTTTCGCCGGACTTTTCCCCTTGCCTCTTAGCTTTAGCCTTCTCAGCCTCTGCGGCTGCCTCTGCCACAGCAGCTGCCGCAGCTTGCACCTTAGCACTCGGGCCTGGGATATCACCCATAGCACGATCAGCAGGGCTCTTTTGGCTGCTGTAGCCTAGATCTTTGTTGTCCTTACCATCCATAAAAAGCCCTCTTTTCTTTTACAGAGCCCTCGCTTTCAACCTACAAATTGGAACACCAAACAAAGCAAGTTAATCATCCGAATGTGGCACCAGATCTAACGCTGGCTACGAATATAGCGCTTGCAACGGAACATGCGCTCATCAGCTAAAGACACTGCGTCCTTTAGCTCCATACCCTCTTTGAGATGCACAAAACCCATCGCAAACGAAGCAAATGGGCTCAGCATCGCACACCGCTGCTTAAATTCTTGCTTCACCTTACGCAGTAAGGCTCCCACTTGCTCTAAAGTGGCATGTGGAGCAATGACCAAAAACTCATCACCACCAGTACGCAAAGTCACAGACTGCACCACGACCTCTAGGGCTGCCGTTTTTAAGGATTGAGCAAAGTTAATAATCAAACGATCACCCTTTTCATGGCCTTCTTTGTCGTTAACGGCCTTCAATCCATTGAGATCGAAGTACAGCACATAACCGTAAGGTGGAGTGCTGATCATGTTATTGAGACCATGGTAATTAGCTTCAAAGAAGTTGCGGTTATAGAGCCCAGTCATAGCATCATTGGTGGCACTGCGCTTCATATCATCAATCATTTTCCGCAAATCCTGACCGAACATGTAAGGGTAAGTCTCTCCCTCTTGAATCAGGTTGTCAGGATGGGATAGATGGATGTGCTTGAGCAAGGGAGCACCATCCACGTTAATGAAAAGCATGGAAAAACGCTGACGATGCATGAAGAACACTGGCTCAGTTTCACGAAACTTAACGAGATACGAGCCTGATACCAGAGCAACTTCGTCATCGTAGTACTCGAGAATGTAGTGCTCATCATACAGATCAAACCAGAAGTCGAAGTCCTCCTTGATGGATTCCTTATACTCCTCTTTGCCATTGGCATACTGATCGGGCAGAGGGCCGATAAAAGTCACGTCATCGCACATCAGATCCCACATTCTCTGATCGTGCTCTGCATCCCAGAGGAAAATAAGCTTAGCAGTCTCTACAGCCTGCTCGCCGAAGTTATCGACGTTATAAGCTATGCGTGACGTAATGATCGACATACCTTAGCTCTCAACGAAATTTACACTGTTCTAGAACCAGAAAAAATCCTTCCGACAAATGAAACAGCTCTCACTGACACACAAATCACGCTGAAGAGCCCCCTCAGCGCAACAAGTCAAGGAACAAAAACACAATTTGTTCCCACGATCAAAAAACAGATCCGATCGGCTAATTTTACCTGAATTATGGCATAAAAACCATCAATTGATTTTTCTTGTCTTGTTATCCACGAGGAGCAGAAGCCACCTATATTTTTTCAAAAAGCCTCATTTTATCCAGATTAGCAACAAATCTTGGGTATCTATCAAATTGATGAACCACAAAAAACAATTGCCAGTAAGAAGATAGGTGTCTTTTCTTGCGGAGAGTTACGCACCAAAAACATCAGGACACAAAAAAGCCACTTTAAAAGCAGAGCTTGTGGTGCAGAACTTCTAAAGTGGCGCAAAGACAATGTCTAGCACGGCGCTCAACTCGAGCGCTGGCTTCAACTAGGCATTGATTAAAGACAGAGCGATCTGTGGGCGTTGGTTAGCCTGAACTAAGATCGTAGCAGTGGCCTGCTGGATAATGTCCTGCTGAGTTAAGTTAGCAGTTTCCTCAGCCCAATCGGTATCACGGATCGTGGCGCGAGCGTTGGAGACATTCTCCTTGACGTTCTCTTGGTTGCGCACCGTGGCCTCAAGACGGTTTTGGATAGCACCCAGATCGGCACGCTTTCTGTCAACAGCGGTCACCAGAGAGTCAATACCGGCTAACACCATCTGTGCGGAAGATGGTGACGAGACATCGATGCCAGGGGCATCCGATTCCTTATTGTTAAAAATGTCAGTGAAATTGGCGTATGCCACACACATAACTGTGTTACCGGCTGTATTGGTAACTTCTTTCTCGTACAGCTTGTATTGCTCAGTACCAGCATAGAATGCGGCTAACTTGGCTAAGCCATCCACATCCATTGGGGTGGTTAAATCGATCTCGACGATCGATGATGGATCTGGGCCAACTTGGAAACGCACGACACTGGCCTTGCCGTTTAACATGTCAGCACCGGCAAAGGTGGTCTCTTCGGCAATACGGGTGATCTCTTCAGTTAAGGCATCAACCTCAGCCTGAATACCCTGACGATCGGCATCAGTCATCGTACCGTTAGCAGACTGCACGGCCAGAGTACGAATGCGCTGCAGCATGTTGGTGACTTCATCCAGTGCACCTTCAACCGTCTGGGCAAAAGCAATAGCATCCTGTGCATTGCGGTTGCCTTGGGTCAGACCATTTAATTGAGTCGTTAAGTTGTTGGCAACCTGAATACCAGCAGCATCGTCTTTAGCGGAGTTAATACGTAAACCAGAAGACAAACGCTGGTAAGAGATATCTAACCGATCACTGGCTCGCTGTGCCGCTTGCTGTGCATAAAGCGAGGAGACGTTAGTATTGATAAACAGAGGCATCCTAAAACTCCCCAGAAAACCCTGAGCGCAAGTCGCATTACCGGCACTGGCATTACAGCCACAGGGCTAAAGATACCATTGAACAAAAAACAGTAAGAAGAAGAAAAAAATAAACCCTCTCTGCTGACCCACCAAAGCACCAAGGTCAGCCCTGCAAAGCAGACCCAACCTTTCCCTACGATGTAGAGTCTTTGGCACGCAACAGACAGGGTTCGGGGCCAAACAAAGTACCATAGGCCCTAACAACGGAAATGTACTTCGTTTGTTTAAGTAATAATGTTGCATTAAGCAACATCATCAATCTCTCTCTTATGGCCGGAAAATGCAGGTATTGTGCCAAGCCACCAAAGCCCCAAAGCCTATTTTTACGCCGCTGCGCTCCAGCCCCCTGCCCACAAAGCAACGTGCGAGTTCTCATATCCCTAAGCTTAAGAACAGGCTTTTGCCTCCGAGCTGCCACTGCTGCCTTCCCTGTACTAACCTCCAATTACGACTAACTGCTGCTAATGGGAGCGGCCACCTGAGCAAGCGCTGGTCAATTTGGGACTATCTGCTACCGCACAGCAGGCACTGGTCAGCCAGTGCAGCTGCACTGGGCAGCCAGTACAGCCGTAATGGCCATCAGGGTAGTAGCACGAGCACACAACCAATTCTCGCCGCCCAATACCTTAGGCAGTGTTCTTTGGCCTATCTACGCCCTTTTTTGCCCAGATCTGCTTGGCCCCAAAGCTAGCTTAGTGCCTGAAAAATTGCTAAAATTGCCCGAATTGTGTTTTTCAGAGGATAGTGATGGCTCAGTTCATCTTTACCATGAATCGCGTGGGCAAGGTTGTGCCCCCAAAACGACAGATCCTGAATAATATCTCGCTGTCGTTCTTCCCAGGTGCCAAGATCGGCGTCTTGGGCCTTAACGGTGCGGGTAAGTCCACTCTGCTTAAAATCATGGCCGGTGTCGACCACGATTACGAAGGCGAGGCCCGTCCGCAACCAGGTATCAAGATTGGCTACTTACCTCAGGAGCCAAAACTCGATCCTGAAAAGAGCGTTAAGGAAGTGATCGAAGAGGCTTTCGGTGAAGTCACCGCTGCCTTAAAGCGCTTAGACGAGGTCTATGCCGCTTACGCCGACGAAAATGCTGACTTCGACGCCTTAGCCAAAGAGCAAGCTAAACTTGAGGCTATTATTCAAGCTCATGACGGTCACAACTTAGACAGCCAGATTGATCGTGCTGCTGATGCCTTACGTCTGCCTAACTTTGACCGTAAGATCAAGGTCTTATCCGGTGGTGAACGCCGCCGTGTGGCCTTATGCCGTCTCTTATTAGAGCGCCCAGACATGCTCTTATTAGACGAGCCTACCAACCACTTAGACGCTGAGTCGGTCGACTGGTTAGAGCAATTCCTCCACCAGTACCCAGGTACTGTGGTCGCTGTTACCCACGATCGTTACTTCTTAGACAATGTCGCAGGCTGGATCTTAGAGCTTGACCGTGGTGAGGGTATTCCTTGGCAAGGTAACTACTCCAGCTGGCTGGAGCAAAAGGATCAGCGTCTGCAGATCGAAGAGAACACCGAAAGTGCTCGCCGCCGCTCCATTGAGCGCGAATTAGAGTGGGTGCGTCAAGGTGCTAATGGTCGCCACGCTAAGTCCAAGGCTCGTTTAAGCCGCTTTGAAGAGCTGTCCTCGGTGGAGTACCAACGTCGTAACGAAACCAACGAGCTCTACATTCCACCTGGGCCACGTTTAGGCGACACTGTGCTTAAGGTTAAGAACTTAAGCAAGGCCTATGATGACCAAGTCTTGATCGACGACTTGTCCTTTATCCTGCCAAAGGGTGCCATTGTCGGTATTATCGGCCCTAACGGTGCTGGTAAGTCCACCCTCTTCCGCATGATCACGGGTATGGAGAAGCCAGATGCAGGTGATATCAAGTTAGGCGACACCGTGGTCACTGCTTATGTGGAGCAGTTCCGTGACGCCATGAAAGACGACAACACCGTCTTCCAAGAGATCTCCAATGGTCAGGACATCTTAAAGATCGGCAACTACGAGATCCCATCTCGTGCTTATATTGGCCGCTTCAACTTTAAGAGCACTGATCAGCAGAAGCGTGTAGGCGATCTCTCCGGTGGTGAGCGTGGTCGTTTACAGCTGGCCAAGCTGCTGCAAGTTGGTGGCAACCTCTTACTGCTCGACGAGCCTACCAACGATCTGGACGTGGAAACCTTACGTGCCTTAGAAAATGCGCTCTTAGAGTTCCCTGGCTCTGCCATGGTGATCTCCCACGATCGCTGGTTCTTAGACCGTATTGCCACCCACATCTTAGACTACGGTGATGAGGGTAAGGTGCGCTTCTTCGAGGGCAACTACACCGAGTATGAGGCTTGGAAGAAGAAAGAATTAGGTGAAGAGGCACAGCCTCACCGCTTAAAGTTCAAGAAAGTGTCCAAGTAAGCACACTTTCACGAAACCCACCTGCAACGCACCGCTGCAGGCAATAACTGCCACTTTGCAGGAGGCAGTGACAGAAAAAGCGCCAAATGGCGCTTTTTCTATTTATACCTTCCGCACAGCTGCAAGCTTGCAGACAGGCAAGCTTTGGGCAGGCGAGCTTGCGGGAACGCAAGCTTAGCTTAACGCTCCTCGGTCAGAGCCTTGAAGAGATATTGCCCTGGAGGCTTGAGCGATTGCTTGGTAATGCCATAGCCAGCCTTTTGCGCAGAGCGCAAAGCCTTAATGTCATTGTTCAGCGCTACTGTGGACAATCCCTTCAAATTGCCAAAGTCGTAGCTGTTGATCGAGAACTTACGCAAAGCTGTTGCTACGCCTTTGCCTTGGTGTTCATCCGTCACACCAACATACACCTCATGCAGAATGCGATCTTGGATCTCGACCTCATTGAACATGAAGCATTCGTAACCGACCACCTTGCCATCCTTGTCCAGTGCTAGCGATACCAGATTCTCCGAAGAGAAACGATATAACCAGATCAGCCAGTTAAGCATAGGCTGGCGGAACAGGTGGAAATGTAAGCCTTGGATGTCTTTGAGGTAACGCGCCGAGCCCACCACAAAGGTGTAATCACCAAAAGTCTGGCTCTCTTTTTTGCGGTGAATGCGACGTGCTAGTTTATGGTTCAGGCTCCACAGCTTAAAGCTGTGGGTCATGTGATGCCATTCCACGACTCACCTCCTTTATTTAATGCAAACCACTCTCACTGTACGGCAAAAGCTGTGCCCTTGCCGTCAAAGCTAGGGCTCTTGCATAGCTCAAGTGAGATCACCTGAGCTAAAGACCAGCTGCAACAGGCGATTACAGCGCCAGCCCCATACCAACAACATTACCAGCATCTGGTAATTCTTTGGCTATCAGCCCAACAGACAAAGTGATTTGCACGCTGCCGCTATTCCCATCTCTCAGCTTGTCGCAAGCATGACAGAAACAGCTGGAACAGGGGGTTTAGAACGGAGTAAAGAAGTTACGCAGCGACTTGATTGGAGCATGGCCACGTGACTCTAAGAAATCTAAGACCTTTACTGGGCTAGTGTTGATCACGTCTAAATAGCTGAGCTCAGCTTCCTCAATCACCTTCTCGGCTTCTTTAAAGTTGCCTAAGAAGTAGCACACATGAGCATCACTACCCAGAGACACTGTATTGCCGATCTCTTTGCACAGCTTAGCGACGGTCACGCAATTATCATGGCTGCCCATACGAGTATTGATACCCGAGGAAGAGTTAATCTCAATAGCCACATTGTTGGCCTTAGCGCACTCCAGCACCTTACGATAATCAAGAGGATACTGAGGATTGCCTAAGTGAGTGAAGATATCGACCTTACCTGACTCAATGACCTTAATAGCCAGCTTGGTATGAGTTTCGGCATCAATTGGGGCTAAGCTTGGGTGAAAACCAGCCAGAACGATGTCTAAACGCTGTAAATAGCGATCTTCTAAGTCCAGCGAGCCATCAGCACGAATATTGGCCTCAACACCACGTAAAATCGCAATATTGTCCACAATATGAGGGATCACACGTAAATTGCCAAAATGCCATGGGTGTGGAGCATCCTCTACATCAGGGCCATGATCCGTAGTGGCAAACATAGAAATTCCGATTTTATCGGCCTGCAACACATAATCATTAACAGTGCTATAAGCATGATCGCTGGCAACAGTGTGCGTGTGCAGATCAACCAAAAAACGCATCTCAATTCCCCTTTGACAAGCAAAACTGGGGTATGTGCCCACAAAAAAGGGCATAGACCTCAGCGTCTATACCCAATATCTTACCCTTTAGAGCCGCTGTACGCACCTGCCATGATAGCTGTAACCAGCTTCATGCACTCTGCCAGTGCCACCTACACCGGCATCACCGGCGGCATAATAGTGCTGGCAGCGCTGGCTGCACAGGCTACGCAGGCAGCACAAAAGCTATTCCACAATTGGAGTCCATTCGTCTGCACGATAGCAGGCAAAACACATCTTCAGCTGCTCTAAGGAATTGGTATTGGTACGCAAATTCTCTACAGGCAGCTCGTCTTCAGCAAAGAAACGACGCTCACTCGTCTCACTATTGGACTCAAAGCTCTCAGTACCACAACTGCAAAGCACAAAGGCCTTTAAACAACCACCTAAGGTATCAACGGTGTTGTACTTGCTGCGGTCTAAGATTGCGATCAGGCGCTTTGGATAGACCTCCATACCAGCCTCTTCGCGCACTTCTTTAACCACATTGCTCATAATGGTCTGATCTTCATCGCACCAGCCACCTGGCACATTCCACTTCTGAGAGCGCTGCTCTTTGACCATGAGGATACGGCCTTGATCATCAAAAATAGCAGCACGGGTATCCAGCTGTGGTGTCTTATAGCCATCAGTCAACCATTGCTTACGGATCACTTCCGCCTGCTCATCTACATAATATGCTGCCATCTGAGCAGCAAGATCACCTAAACGCTCATAGCGCTCATGATCAAAAGGATCCTTGCAGTAAGTTAAACCGGCTTGAGCTAAGGAGTTAAGCTCACGAGCCCAAGAGTGCAGCTGGGCAGTCAGAGAATACTCGCGCTCTTTTTCTGAGCACACAGCAATCAGATCCCACATATTGGTGAGATAGTGCTTGCACTTAGGGAAGGTTTTGCCCTTATAGCCCCAAGAGGCTAAAGCAAAATCAACTCCGGCGGCATTGGCAGCTTGCAGATCAGTTAAGGCATCACCCACAAAGAGGATCTCTTCTCGCTTGGCTCCGGTCTGTTCCATGTAATACAAAATTGGATCAGGAGCTGGCTTACCCCGAGGAGTATCACCGGCACATACAGCACGATCGATATAAGGCACAAGCATCTCTGGCACATCTTTACCAAAAGGGCCCCCCATATCGCAGCCACGGGAGCGCGAGGTGATCTCTGCCAATTGCAAGCCCATCTTTTTCAAGAAATCGAGCACCTCAAGCACACTTGGGAATAACTTATAGAGATCACTATGAGTACGGGCAGTAGCTTCCCACTCTTGAAGCAAATCAGGGATCTGTTCTTCAGCTACACCCAGCTTACGTAAGCCATCACGGCCTGGAATGCCAAATAACGAGGCAAAATCCTCTTCAGTTTTACCGTGATTAGGCATATGGCGATCAAACATCTCTGCCACCGAAGTTACATCCACGGCGTAGCTGTCGACCAAAGTACCATCCACATCGAACAGAATGTGCTTGTATTTCCCCATAGCAAAAACTCCTTAAGCTGCCCGACTGGGCCACTCTAACTGCCCGACAGGGGCAACGCTCTTCCTCAAAACCGAACCACAAAACGAGAGCTTTTAGGAAGACACTCTCAATCTACACTAAATACGCGCAAAACGCTGATTCCAGCGCAAAAAAATATAGCCTTCGTCCACCTGCCATTACATGGCAAAACATCCTCACTGACTGAACCAAGCTGAGCTATGGCGCAGCATCACAGTTTTTGTAAGGCCACTACCAGCACTTGCTCGCCGTGTACCTGAAAAGTGACCTTATACCCCATCAACTGCGCAAAGTAGTCCTTAACATCAGCATCACCTTTATAGGCAGGACGTGGGTCTTGGGCCAAGATCTCCGCTAATGCTTGAGGATCAAGCTCGCCTTTGGCTTCACCTTGAGCCAGTTGTTGTTGCGCCTCTGGGGTGTAAACCACCTCTTTAAGATGCGGCTTTTCACTGGCAAAGCCACCTCGGGCTTCAGATATAGCATCGACAAAAGGTATATAAGGCTTGAGATCAAGAATAGGAGTGCCATCGACCATATCAGCCCCTTTCACATGGATCACGCTCTTACCCTTAACCACTTCTACTTTTTCCAGCTCTAAAATCGAGAGGCCAATTCTATTAGGGCGAAAAGGCGAGCGCGAGGCAAAGACACCCACACGCTGATTTCCACCTAAGCGTGGCGGTCTGATCATGGGACGAAATTTGTCCTCAGGGATCTGATCAAAGACAAAGAGCACATGGATATGGCTAAAGCCTTCGAGGCCGATACAGGCTTGGGGATCACAATAAGGCGCAAACAGTTCAATGGTGCAATGGATGCTCTCTACCAGACGAGGCTGACGTGGTACGGCAAACTTTTCTCCATAAGGCGTGTGGATCACCCCTATAGGGTGCATATTAAAAGTCTGTTGCGGATCGACCATAGAACTAATCGCTATTGCAAAACAAAAGTGACAACAAAGCCCCTGCCCTCAACCACGCACACAACTGCATTGGTGAAGAACATGGGGCTTGGAAACCAAAAAGCAAATGGAGGCAAACACAGGCCACAGCGTGCTGTGCCTGTGCTTATGTGGTGCCTATATTTAGGCTTATAGCCGAGAGGCTGCTACTTACTTTGAGGATTTGGGTTGCCGCGCTCAAACAGATCGTCGACCTTAAAGGCCTCACCATAGCAAGTCACGGAAACGTTGCAGGCGGCGGTCTTTTCTAAACGCACACACTTACCAAAGACAATACCATTGGCTCCCATATTAGCTGCCTTGATCCGAGCATCTGTACGGGCCTCACTTTCACGGGCAATAAAGTCGTCCTCGGTCTCTTGGCAAGCCAATCCACTCACCATACCCAGCGAGCGATAGCGATGATTTGCCAGCTCTTCACTGCTGTACACGTCGACCGTAGCAGGCTTAGCATACTCCGTAAAGTTTTTTGGAGATAAATTGGACTCAAAACTCACGTCCTGACAAGCATTCAACAGCACCGCACCGGCAAGCAGCGAGCTGAGGCTTAAGCATAAGGCAGAAATACGCTTTAGCGTTGGCATGGAGAGTTTTCCTAACATTACAAAACCACTACGCCCTAAACCACAGCAAAGCTATCTAGCAAACCTAGTCTAGTCTTCGGAGATGGCAAGTCGCCAGAGCAATGCTTCGCTTGGCAGCTTTTAGCCAGCAGAGACAACAGCAAAAGCCAGAGTCAGCTACAACGCAAACCTCTTGAGACTTTTGCGGCCAAAACTTTTGCAGTAAGGGCTTTTCTAAGCCCATCATTGTGGCATTCACCCCCTAAAGAAACAAGCTCAACTTTGATTTTTGCGCGTCCCCAAAGTCCCTGATCTGCTTTTTTCGCCAACGGTGCCACCCATAGAAGCCAATGCTTTTGCCCTATTTGGCCCTGCTCCCCCAACTACATCCGCCCTCGACACCAGCCATAGCTTAGCTTCCGCCCTCGTCCGCGCCCCTTACTATCTTTTGGCTACTTTGCGCTACTTGCTCTCACATCTTTTTGCAAAATGAGAGCTATGCCTCATTTTTAGTGTATATCCGGTTTTACCTGAGGCAGGTATCATCAAAAATGCGCGTTTCATCAAAATTACTTAACGCGTTTTTGCGTATCCTATCCATATTAGTTTTTGTCGGCGCTAAGCCTTGATCTGCCTTAGGTTCACCTCTTAAGCAAGATATAAAAGAGAGCCAGCCTAAGGATCAGGGAGATCTAGGCAGCTTTACATGTAGAGCTAAATTGGCTCAACGTGCCGTCAAACGCTAGGATTTCTATCTTTTTTCTCATCAGGATCAGATTTAGAGGTACGTCGTTATGTCAGGAGTAATGGCAATGATCCTCGCCGGTGGCGAGGGTACTCGTTTAATGCCACTGACCAAATCTCGCTCCAAACCTTCGGTGCCATTTGGTGGTAGCTATCGTTTAATCGACTTTGTACTCAATAACTTCGTGAACTCCGGCATTCTGCGTCTGTTCGTGATCACCCAGTACAAGTCCCAATCGCTGTACATGCACTTAAAGAACGGCTGGACTGTTTCCGGTATTCCTGGCTGCTTCATCGATCCAATCCCTGCACAGATGCGTACTGGCAAAGAGTGGTACCAAGGCACCGCCGACGCCATCTACCAAAACCTCACCTTCATTGAAGACCAATATCCTGATGACGTGTGCGTCTTCGGCTCTGACCATATCTACAAGATGGACATCCGTCAGATGCTGCACTTCCACGCCTCTAACAAGGCCAGCTTAACCGTAGCCGCTATCCGCATGCCTTCTAAGGACTGCGCTAAGCGCTTTGGTGTGATTGAGGTCGATCAAAACGGCCGTATGATCGGCTTTGAAGAGAAGCCTGCTATTCCAAAGGAGATCCCAGGCGATCCTGGCTACTCTTTAGTCTCCATGGGCAACTACATCTTCAACACCAAGGTCTTATGCCATGAGCTGCGCGTTGATGCTGAGGACACCAATTCTTCGCACGACTTTGGTAAGGACATCATTCCAAAGCTCTTCCCACGCGGCAATGTCTTCGTCTATGACCTCTCCAACAACACCATTGAAGGTGAGCCAAGCGATGTTTACTGGCGTGACGTTGGTAGCATTGATGCCTACTGGGATGCCCACATGGATCTGCTCTCGCCAAACCCACCATTCACTTTAATGAACTTAAAGTGGCCTCTGCACACCTTCTACCCACCTCTGCCACCAGCACACTTCTCTGATACCAAGCAAAATCAATCGCTCGTGTCGCAATCCATGATTTCTGCTGGCTGTAACATCGATGGTGCCACCATTCAAAAGAGCGTCTTAGGCTTCCGTTGCGAGGCTCACGACGGCTCGACTGTGGAAGAGTCAGTATTAATCGGTGATGTGAAGATCGGTGCAGGCTGTAAGATCCGTCGCGCCATCATTGACCGTGACGTCGAATTGTCCCCAGGCTTTACCTTAGGCTTCGATCCAGAGGCTGATAAGAAGCTGGTGATCCCAGGCGATAAGAATGGCCCACACATTTCTGAGGGTGGCATTATCGTCATTCCAAAGGGTATGCGCTTAGGCTTCTAATCAATTCTGAGCTCAGCTCACTGCAAATAGGTGCAGGTAGCCGCCAAACCATAAGCCGCGACGTCCTGCACCTGCTGACCTCCTAACTAAAACCTTAATTAGGATCTGTCTGCTTACATAGCTATTGCTATTGGATGGTCATTACAGTGAGGGGAGAGCGTACACCCTGTGGAATTGGAGTGTGTATCAGAACTAAGAGACAGGATTTTCACACTATCAAGGTAAGTATCTTGCACTCCACCGTGTATATGCGGTTTTCTCAATGTAGGTGTTAGCACTTAACCTTGAGATCCGAATAACACAGGCCTTGGCTCACAAAGCCTTGGCACATGGCATTAGGTGTGAAGATTTTGTCATTTAACCTAGAACACAGCTCTATCTGCTTTGCAGCATCACAGGGTGTATCCTCATCCGCTAGCCTGAGCTATAGCGCCAAATACGCTAGCCTTTAGAGTTCCATGCTTCTTTTTCCTGTGTGCATATAACTTTCATTCAAAGCATATACGCATCAAAGGAGAGTAAAAAATCGTAGTCACTATCTCTTCTTTAGCGCAAAATAGAGGGAACAGTGAGCTGACCTTTTAGGGCCAAGCTTGAGTTGTTTTGTGTTCCTTCCGCCTGCTTTGCTCATTCTGTAAGTCGTTTTTGCCTTTTTGGAGCATGGCTCTATTTGTACTGAGAAAGGTGAACTTTGAATATCTTATTTATCTCATCTGAGGTCGCAGACGTTTTCAAAACCGGCGGTTTAGCCGATGTTGCCAAAGCTCTGCCAGGTCAATTAAAGGCAAACGGCCACAATGTGCGCGTCGTTATGCCTGGCTACACCATCATTAAAGGCTACGAGAACTTTCCAGTCATCGGTCACTCCAGCCTTAATGCTGGCACCGATCGCCAAATTGACTACTCCATTCGTAAGACCACCATTGGTGATGGACTCGAGGTTTGGCTCTTAGATTGCCCTCGTTACTATGATCGTACTTCGATCTATGGCGATAACAACCAAGCCTACTGGGACAATGGCGAGCGCTTCGCTTTCTTAGCTGCTGCAGCCTTAGATGCGACCAAAGCCTTAAACTTCAAGCCTGATATCGTCCACTGCAATGACTGGCACACCGGTTTAACCCCAATGATCCTGCGTATCAAGTATGGTGCCGATCAGTTCTTTGATAAGACCCGCTCCATCATCACCGTGCACAATGGCGCTTTCCAAGGTGTGTTTGATCGCGGCCAGATCTATTTAGTCCCAGAGATCTGCAATGTCTACAACGACATGATCTCTCAAGGCTCTTACATCAACTTCTTAAAGTGCGGCGTCTTCTACGCTGACAAGATCACAGCCGTGTCTCCTGGCTATGCCCAAGAGCTCACCACCTACTTAGGTGGTCACGGTATGACCATTAACTTCCAGAACCGTGCTGCTGACTTAGTCGGTATTATCAATGGCTGCGATTACAGCGATTGGGATCCAGCTACTGACAAGTACCTCAAGATCCAATACGACATCGACACTCTCGAGGAGAAGATCTTAGGTAAGTACCTGCTGCAAAAGGAATTGGGTCTGCCAATGTGTGACGATCCAATCTACGGCATGGTGGCTCGTTTAACTGACCAAAAGGGTGTGGGTCTCTTAATCCCAATCTTAGAGCGCTTCTTACGTCACCGCGTACAGATCGTGATTGAGGGTACTGGTGATCCAAACTTAGCTAAGCAAATGCAGGAGATCGCCGATCGTCACCCAGACAAGATGGTCTTCCGCTCGGTCTATGACAATGCTTTAGCTCACCAGATTGAAGCTGCATCTGACTTCTTCCTCATGCCATCGATCTTTGAGCCTTGCGGTCTGAACCAGATGTACTCTCTGGCTTACGGTACTATTCCTATCGTCCGTGGCGTGGGTGGTTTACGTGACACTGTTACCAACTACGATGACAACCACCAAGATGGTAACGGCTTCATTTTCTGGGATCCAAATCCAGAAGAGCTCTTAAGCTGCTTACGTCGTACTCTGATCTTCTACTTAGAGGATCCAGTCGAGATGCAGCGCTTACGTCTCAACGCAATGCGCGTCCGCTTTGGTTGGGAAGAGTCCTGCAAGAAGTACGAGCAGCTCTACCAAGAGGCTTTAACCAAGCCAAAGTGGTGGTAATCCCTGCGTTAAATAGACTACCTTAAGCCTTAAGGTAGGCTCTCCAAGGCCCTAGTTGCGCACCCGCGTGGCTGGGGCCTTGCCGTTTGTGGCGATTCTCTTGTTCCAATTTGGGTGGATCGAAATCTTAGATCTAAGATGAAGGCAGAAAACGAAAGTATCTTCGTTTTGGAAATAAGGAGTTTGCATGAGACCCACACAAGACCAGCTAGACAAGCTCGGTGAGCTGCTGTACCAACAGCCTTCTTTGTCTGCTAAAGAGCTGGCTCAACTGACGGGGATCGACGAGGAAATTGTTAAGCGCTTTCAGCGCTTAACCACGCTAGTGAATATGGATTTGAGCCAACTTCCTCCACAAAAGGAGAGCAAGATGAAGAAGAATCGTAACTACTATTGGGGCGAAATTTAAGGACTTAGCTCAGGTGTAAGCTCACCGTGCTGCTTACGGTGCCTTGGCCTGTTTGGCCCAATTTTCCAATTTATGCACCTGCAAAAAAGCCATGGCAATCACCATGGCTCTTATTAAGCGGCCCATGCAAATTCAGCTCACGTTTAAGCTTGAGCTCAAGCGCTTGCTAGGCCGCAAGTCTCGCTATCTTCTGGAGTCAGCTTTTAGGCTTTGGCCGAAAAAGCAGCGATAGCATCGCTAATGCGCTTGAAGGTGCGCTCACGGCCCACCAGCTCCATGGTGTCACCAATGCCTGGAGAGGTTGGAGTGCCAGTCATGGCCAAACGCAGTGGCTGACCGACCTTACCCATACCGACCTCATGCTGAGCAGCTACCCCCTCTAAGGCCTTATCAATGACCTCTGGCTGCCACTGATCCTCTGGAATGGCTTGTAACACCTTTAAGCTGTCCTCAAGAATGGCAACCGAGCCTTCCTTGATCCACTTCTTCACACCTGCTGGATCGTAGCCTTGGATATCCTCAAAGTAGCAACGAGCCTTCTCGGCCATTTCCTTTAAGGTATGGGTACGCTCGCAGTAGTTCTTTACCACTAACTCTAAGTTAGGGCCTGCAACCTTGTCCGTATCGATACCTAAACGGCCTAAATGCCACTTGAGCTCTTGAGCGACCTCAGCACGAGGCAGAGTCTTCATATAGTGAGCATTGAGCCACTCCAGCTTCTTGGTATTGAAGCTCGAAGCCGACTTGTTGATCTGCTCTGGGGTGAAGTAATCGATCATCTCCTGTACGGTGAAGATCTCTTGATCACCATGGCTCCAGCCTAAACGCACTAAGTAATTCACTAAGGCCTCTGGCAGATAGCCATCCTCACGATACTGCATCACGCTCACAGCACCATGACGCTTGGACAGCTTGTTACCATCATCACCTAAGATCATAGCCACGTGGCCAAACACTGGCTCTTTGGCTCCTAAGGCATGGTAAAGATTGATCTGACGTGGAGTGTTATTGACGTGGTCATCACCACGGATCACGTGAGTGATACCCATATCGTAGTCATCTACAACCACACAGAAGTTGTAGGTTGGAGTGCCATCGGAGCGCTGAATAATGAAATCGTCCAGCTCGCTGTTTTGGAACTCGATGTGACCCTTGACCATATCATCAAAGGCAACCACACCGGTGTCAGGGTTTCTAAAGCGCACCACATATGGCTCATCTGGGCTGTGCTCGGAGTGATCATCACGGCAGTGGCCATCATAACGAGGCTTTAAGCCCTTGGCCTTTTGCTCTTCACGCACTTGATCTAAGCGCTCCTTAGAACAGTAGCACTTGTAAGCCTTGCCTTCTTTGATCAGCTGATCAATCACTTCCTTGTAGCGATCAAAACGCTTGGTCTGGTAGTAAGGGCCCTCATCCCAGTTTAAGTGCAGCCACTCCATCGACTCTAAGATAGCGTCAATAGCAGGCTGAGTTGAGCGCTCACGATCGGTATCTTCGATACGTAAGACAAAAGTACCACCGCAGTGACGGGCATATAACCACGAGAACAGAGCGGTTCTCGCACCGCCCACATGCAAGTAACCAGTTGGTGATGGGGCAAAACGAGTCTTGACCTTTTCCATTAGCAAAACTTACCTCAAAGTAAAGGATGACGCGCTTGCAGCCTCCGCCACCAGCGCTCTGTACCCCCACTTGATTAGCCACAAGAAGGCCCAAAGAAGCAAGCAGGAGTCGCCATTAAGTGGGCTATTTTAACACCCACGGGCTATTTTTGCTTGTTTGCTAAGACCTCATCCCTTTCCCCTGCTGACCTCCCTTCCCGTTTACCCTTCAAGCGACACCTACTCACTACCACTGTCGCCACCATGGCCACCGTAACCGCCGCCATGGCAACCGCCATGACTGCGGCTAAGGCAGCCGCCATAACCGCATCCTAGGCGCAACCAGCAGAGCCTGTTCCTGTAGCGGCAACAGCCCCATGGCCACACCGTAGCAACAGTCTCAGCTGTGCAACTGGGGCTATGCCCTCCCCAAACTGCTGGATTCTGCCTTTAGCCGCTCAAAACGACCAAGCCCCATAAAATCCTCAAATGAGGCGCAAGCGTTTGCACCAAAAAAGCGTGCACCATATCAAAAAATCAGCAAAAGCCTTACGTGTTAATGAGAGCTTGCGCTCAATTTCATACTTTGTTACCGCCAAGCACTTTTCATATGGCTACAATTACACTTGCGGAAAACGTTTGCATGGCAGCTCTCGCGCTGCTTTGCCAATGATTTGTCGCTGTTGCTGTATTGTTCCCCTGCTGTGCTTAGGTTTTAGGCTTAAGGGCTAATACGACCCCTAAAGCGCCCTCCTCTTCTTTAGTGCGCGGACGGTTAGGAGTTAGGGCTTAAGCCTGTGATTTATGCAGCCGAGGACAGGTGTGTGATTGTTGTAGGAGATGCCTCATGCCTCGCTACATGTGGTTTATCATTGCCACGCTAGCCCTGATTGTGGGCTACATCATTTATGGCAAAGTCGTCGAAAAGATCTTTGTCATTGATCCAAATCGTAAGACCCCAGCTATTACCAAATATGACGGTGTGGACTATTTGACCATGCCTAAGTGGAAGCTGTGGTTAATTCAGCTGCTGAATATCGCCGGTGTCGGCCCTGTGTTCGGCCCTATCATGGGTGCCCTCTATGGCCCTCAAGCTCTGCTCTGGGTGGTTTTCGGCTCTATCTTTGCTGGTGCTGTGCACGACTACTTCTCCGGCATGATGTCCGTGCGTTATGGTGGTGCTAACGTTCCAGAGATTGTTGGTTACAACTTAGGTAAGATCGCCAAGCAAATCATGCGTGTGTTTGCCGTGCTTTTACTGCTCTTAGTCGGTGTGGTATTCGCTACCTCCCCTGCTAACCTGTTAGCCAAGCTCACTCCAGAATCCTTAGACTTCCTCTTCTGGCTGGCAGTGATCTTCATCTACTACTTCCTAGCCACCCTGATTCCAATCGACAAGCTGATTGGTCGCATCTACCCATTCTTCGGTGCTCTGCTCATCATCATGGCTGTCGGTATGACCGTATCCATGTTCGTCGAGATGCCAGAGAACTTCTACGCTTGGGCTGAGTGGGGTGTTAACCCTCATCCACATGATCTGCCATTATGGCCTCTGATGTTCATCACCATTGCTTGCGGTGCTCTGTCTGGCTTCCACGCCACTCAATCCCCTCTGATGGCTCGCTGCATGTCAAATGAAAAGGAAGGCCGTAGCGTGTTCTACGGTGGCATGATCGCCGAAGGTTTCATTGGTCTGGTATGGGTCACTGTTGGTATGACCTTCTATCCAGATCCTGCTTCCTTAAGTGCTTCGATCGATGCTGGTACTGCCTCTAACGTGGTTTATGAGTCCTCCATCGCCTTAATGGGCAACTTTGGTGGTTTACTGGCCATCTTAGGTGTGATTGTGCTGCCAGTCACCTCTGGTGATACCGCCTTCCGTGCTGCTCGTATCACCATTGCTGATATTCTGCACTTAGACCAAAAGGCTCCAGTCAAGCGCTTATACATTGCTATCCCAGTATTCGCTATTGGTATTGCTCTGTCGTTCATCGACTTCAACATCATTTGGCGTTACTTCGGTTGGTCGAACCAGACCTTAGCAGCCATCATGCTGTGGGCAGCTGCTGCTTACCTCTATCGTCGTGATAAGCTCCACTATGTCTGCTCGATCCCAGCAACCTTTATTTCCGCTGCCTGCGTCACCTACATCCTCTACGAGCCTAACATGGGCTTTGGTATGGACATCTTCATTTCGCAGATCATCGGTGTGGTTGTAGCCGCTGCTCTGTTCGTATGGTTCATCATGGCAGGCAAGAAAGAAGTTGCCGGTGCACCAACTGATTGCTAAAAGCGACAGTCTAAAGAATCCGTTATCTAGGAAATAGTCCTCAGGCTTTGCGGGACATTTCCACCAAAAAGGCCGCATCACAACATGTGGCCTTTTTTATTGCCACAAGCCCAAAGCTTCTCCAGCCCCTATCCCTTAGTAAGCTCGAGATCCCAGCGCCCGCCCCCAAATAGTCAATCTGCCCCAACTTTGCCCTACCAGCTTCCCATCCCAACCCCATTGCCGTATAAACAGCCTACGCAGGAAAATTGTTCGCAAAAATTTGCCACACCGCACTAAAAATTTATGGCTCTTAGGCTATATTGAGGAGAACGTTGTTATTGCGCGCATCTTGGCTCCAAACACCTTGTGCTGATAGCAGCAGCCATCAAGATGTGGGGAGTTGCGCCTCAAAAACGTTACCGATAACTTTTTCTTAAGAACCGTGCGTGGGCCTTACCCACTGCACCCCAATAGGAGCTAGCCGTACAGAGCCTCAACCCCTGTGCATGGATGAGACTATCGTCACCGAACACTAAGGCCACGGGATCTAATACGGCAGATTACATCTGTGAGCGAACACCAAGAAACCCCTACTGCGCTCTCTCCAGAGAGTACCAGCACCTCCACCAACACGGCTGCCGCCCCTGCTCCTACGCTAGACTCCGCTACTTTAAGTAGTACCCCAGCGTTAGAGGAAGCAGAAAATTCAAGTGCTGCCACTAACCTTACAAATAACTCTACCAACACCAGCGCTAGTGCTAGTGCTAGTGCTGCAAGCACTAGTGCTGCTACCACCACTACTCTGACGGGAGCCACCACTACAGATCCTAGTGCCAGCACCATGGGCCCTAGTGCTAATGATGAGCTCCATAGCCTGCAACCAGAATCCTCGCCAAATACCATAAGCTCAGGTGAGCTTAATGACAGCGAACAAGCTGCACTGCTCGAAGCTGCAACCCAAGCGCAAAACGCCGCTGATGCTGCGGCTAAAGCTGCAGACGAGGCGCAACTTGCTGCCACCCGTGCGGCGGCCGCTGCTGCCTTAGCCAGCAATGCACTTGAGGATTACAACCTCGTAAATGTGGATGAGCCGTTAAATCTCAAAGCCAGCACCGATTACCGCAACGCCGCTACTGCTGCCGCTACCACTGCCACTACTGTAGCAGCAGAGCTCACGTCCGATCGCGCCGCAACTGAAGAGCATGGTGATCTGCTAGAAGCTAGCGCCGCTGCAGCCGCTGCCGCTGCCCTTTCTCAGAACCCTCAAGATGAAGCCGTGATTAGTGCTGCCCAAGGTTCTAAGGATGCAGCTAACTCTGGGGATGCAGAAGAAGATAGCTATGCAGCTGACTTTGCTATCAGTGGCCTTGATTACAGCACGGACGATCAACCTCATTTTTCTCCTGACAAACCGGACACAGAGCCTTTAAGCTTTATGCCGGATCACAATCTGCCTTTTGAAGACGAGGAACAAGAAGAGCACCTCGTGCTCCACGGCAATCCTGCAAGCCGTGGTATTGCTGTGGGCAGGATCTCTTTCCTGCAACGCAGTGCCCCACCTTCCTCTAAGCGTCATGTAGATGATGTAGAGCAAGAGATCCAACGCTTTGAAAAAGCACGCAATGAGGCCATTGCCCAATTAGGTTCGCTCTACGAAATGACGGTGGAAAAGCTCGGTGACCAAAACGCCGTAGTTTTCCAAATTCACCAAATGATGCTCGATGATCCTGAGTATGTGGACGCCATTGAGAGCACCATTCGTGATGAGCAAGTCAACGCCGAATATGCAGTCGATGTCACCGGTCAACGCTTTGCCGACATGTTCAGCAAAATGGACAACGACTACATGCAAGGTCGTGCCGCTGATGTGCAGGATGTGTCTCACCGTCTCTGTGATGTCTTAAACCACAATGCTGGTATCAAAAGCCATCACAGTCTGATCAAGGCCAATGAGCCAATCATCCTAGCCACAGATGATCTGGCCCCATCTGAGACTGTGCAGCTGGATCAAGATCTGGTCAAAGGTATCCTGACCTCTGAAGGATCTTCACGCTCCCACACCGTGATCTTTGCCCGTACCTTAGGTCTACCAGCCGTGATCAACATTGGTCACCACCTGAACCCTGAGCTTGAGGGCAAACTGGCTATCATTGACGGTGGAGCCGGAATCGTTATTATCGATCCTGACGAGAAGACACTGTCTATTTATGCTGAGCGTAAACGCACCGAAGATGCCTTGCGTGCCCGCTTGGAGCAATTCCGAGGTAAAGAAACTCGCACCTTAAGCGGCCGTCGCATCATGCTTTATGCTAATATCGGCGCGGTTTCTGATCTCGATTTAGTGAAGACTTCGGATGCAGAGGGTATTGGCCTCTTCCGCTCCGAATACATTTACCTCTCTTCATCGGATTTCCCTAGTGAAGAGACCCAATTCAATATTTACAAAGAAACTTTAGCTGCGATGGACGGCAAAAAGGTAGTGATCCGCACCCTCGATATCGGTGCAGATAAGACTGCCGACTACTTCATGCTCAAACCTGAGGAAAATCCAGCCATGGGTATGCGAGCTGTACGTATTTGCCTGTCACGCCCAGAGATCTTTAAAACTCAATTACGTGCGTTATATCGAGCCTCGGTGTACGGCACTTTGGCCATCATGTTTCCAATGATCTCCTCGGTCGAGGAAGTCAAAGAGTGCCTACGTATATGCAAAGAAGTTCAAGATGAACTCACTAACGAGGGCAAGCCTTTTTCTGATCAAGTGGAATTAGGCATTATGATCGAGACCCCAGCATCGGCTATTATTTCAGATCTCTTAGCCGAATATGTGGACTTCTTCTCCATCGGTACTAACGATCTAACCCAGTTTACCCTTGCCGTCGACCGTCAAAATGCAGAGGTTGGACGTTTCCTTAACCCATATCACCGTGCCGTGATCCGTCTCATAGAGATGACCGTCAACAATGCTCATAAAAATGGCATTTGGGTAGGAGTATGTGGTGAGCTGGCAGCTGATGAAGGCTTTACACACGAATTGATCCGTATTGGCGTAGATGAGATCTCGGTGGTGCCATCTTCGATCTTAATGTTACGCGCTAGGATCTCCACCTTGGGCTAATCCCACCGCCCCTGCATGAGTCCTTCTCTCAGGGCCTTCTAGGCCAAAAGAGAACGACCGCAGGCAGCCGTCATGTGACTGCTGTCAGATGGCAGCTTGCAGCTGCTAACAGCTGCCAATAGCTGTCAGCTGAGAGCTATCAGCTGACAAGCATCAGCTTAGACAGCAACGCACATGACTGCTGGCTAGTTTTGTTTTTGAGGACGAATTTTTATGGCTCAATGTGTTGTCATTGCAGATGAGATCACGGGCGCTAGCGCCGTGGGAGCGCTACTGCAAAAAAACCGCTCCACCGTCTGCTCTCTGGTCAGTTCACGAGGCCTAAAGGACGCCGCCACCAAAGATTTTGACTGTTTGGTCTATTCCACCAATAGCCGTAATCTCATGCCAAATCAGAGCTACCAAATGGTCTTCTATGCCGGTAAGCTCTTAAAGTCCAATGAGGTCAAACTCTACGCCAAGCGTATTGACCCTGCCATGCGTGGCAATACCTGCTCTGAGACCCAAGCTCTCTTGGATGCCTTAGGCGATGAAGATCGTGTAGCGATCGTTGTTCCTGCCTTCCCTGAGCTGAAGCGCTCCAATGTTGGTGGTTATATTCTGGTTGACGGCAAACCAATCCAAAAGTCATTGATTGGCTTAGATGACTTACGCCCTGCTGCCAGCGGTCGTGTCGCTGATCTCTTTATCGAGAAATTCCGCTACAAGACAGACGTGCTCTACCTCAAAGATCTCTTCCATGGCAGTGATTACCTTGCCAATAAGATCAAGGCCTGTGCTGAGAACGGAGCCCGCGCAATTGTGCTGGATTGCACCTCACAACAGGACATCAACACCATTGCTGATGCCGTGATCAAATCAGGCATTAAATTCTTAGCCGTGGATCCAGGCCCATTCACCGCCACCATGGCTCGTAAGGTCATGCGTGCCCTCAGCAATGAGCAGGTATCCAGTCAAAAGATCTTTGGTCTGATCGGTGGCTCCAATCCTCTGATTGCCGCCCAAGTCGAAATGCTGCGCTTAGAGGAAAAGACCCTCTTTGTGCCAGTGAAAAACATTGCTCTGATCGATGATGACCAAAAGCGTGCCGCTGAAATTGAGCGTGTAGTCTCTAATGTGGTCGCTCGTGCTAACGACTACACCACCGTCTTTGCCGTTTCAGATCACTTAGGTGCCAATGCGCAGATCATCATGAGCTTTGATAAGGTCTTAGAGGAGAGCAACCGCAGCCGTGTAGAGGCTATGGATCTGATCTCTACTGCCTATGGCCAGATCACGCACCAAGTGCTTGAGCGCTGCCCTAACTTTAAGGCCATCTATTCGGCTGGAGCCGAGTACACAGTAGCGATCTGTCGTGAGCTCAAGTCACTGGGTCTCAATATCCAAGGCCAAGTACTGCCACTCACCGCCTATGGTCAGCTGATCGGCGGCCCATACAATGATCTCAAGTATGTGGCTTCGGCCTCTTCTGCTACAGATCCAGACACCTTAGTGCGCAGTATCCAATACTTAAAGCGCAAGCTGGTGCTATAGGAGCTAATGCTCTAAGCTCAATGCCCAATATTGCCACCACACAGCGGCAATGCCTCATTGCTGCTGTGTAACACAACAGTCAGGGCCAAGAAATCAGACTCTTGAGCCCTGCTGAACTCTGCCATGTCTCAGCGGCCTTGAGTCCGGTGGTACTCCTGAGGCGCTCTGGTGGTGCTCCGGAGGTACCTTGCTTTTTGCCACCTCATGCCCTACAATGCTTGCCATTGCGACTTTAGTTTAATGGTAGAACAAAAGCTTCCCAAGCTTTTGGCGCGGGTTCGATTCCCGTAAGTCGCTCCAGTATTTTCTCTTCTCTACCCTTCCCAATAACTTCCTTTTTCTCCAAAGTTTTCTGCGCTACAACGCAATGCGCTCTATGCCTACTCTTTTCACTCTGGTTCGTTGACCCAAAAGCGCGATTTTTGTAGTCAGAATGCTCTACCATGTCCTAGACGCCAGACAAAACAAGTCTTAAGCTAAGCTTGTTGAAGCGTAAGCTTTTTGCTTTGCGCCTTGTGCCTGCCACCTAAACAAAATTTAACTTATAGGCACCTCCAGATGGGCCAATGTCGCTCCGCAGACCAAACCTCATTACGTGGCTGCGCTTTGTGAGTCCATCTGCACTGCATTTTTTCTGACTGCATTTTCCAAGGAGATTGGTTTTATGGGCATTCTTGCTGGTAAAGTTGCCTTGTTATCCGGCGGTAGCCGTGGTATCGGCCGCGCTATTGCCGAAAAATACTATGAGGAAGGAGCAAAACTTTACATCCTTTCCCGTCATGAAGATGAGATCACTCGCGCTGCTGCCGAGATTGACCGCAATAAAGAAGGCCGCGTCATTGGTCTAGCTTGTGATGTCAGCTCTGAAGAGCAAGTCAATGCAGTGATCGACACCATTAAGAAGAATGGCGATTGTGTTGAGATCTTAGTCAACTGCGCCGGTATCAATCTGCGCGGCCCACTAGCAGAAATGCCTATGGAGAATTGGGATAAGGTCATGGCCGTTAACCTCACTGGTGCCTTCCTGTTATCTAAAGCTTGCTACCCTATGATGAAGCAACTGGGTAGAGGCAAGATCGTCAATATTGCCTCCTTAATGTCAGAGATCGGCCGTCCAACCATTGCCCCATACACTGCCTCCAAGGGCGGTATTAAGATGTTCTCGCGTGCCGCTGCAGTGGAGTGGGCCAAGGATAACATTCAGGTTAACGCCATTATCCCAGGCTACATTGCCACCGACATCAATGTGTCCTTACAGCAGGATGAAAACTTCAACCGCTACATCTGTGAACGCACACCAGCTGGTCGCTGGGGTCGTCCTGACGAGATCGCTGCTACTGCCTTATTCTTGGTCAGCCGTGGCGCTGATTTCATCACAGGTACCGAAATTGCCGTAGACGGCGGTATCTTAGCTGCTCTGTAGCTGCTAGAAAGCAACTCGTGAGTTGCTTTCTCAGGATAAGGAACCAAATATGAAGATTGCACTGATTTTAGAAAACTCACAGGCAGCCAAAAATCCTGTGATTTTTAACGAGCTCAAGGCTGCAGCTGAAGCCCATGGTCACACCGTGATCAACTACGGTATGTACTCGGCCGAGGACAAGCGCTGCCTGACCTACGTTATGAATGGCCTCTTAGCCTCCATTTTGCTCAACACTGGCGCTGCTGATTTTGTGGTCACAGGCTGTGGTACTGGCGAGGGTGCCTGCTTAGCTTGCAATGCTTTCCCTGGTGTAGAGTGCGGTCATATCGCAACACCACTGGATGCCTACCTCTTCACCCAAGTGAACGCTGGCAATGCCATTGCTATCCCATATGCCGAGGGTTACGGCTGGGGTGGTGAGCTCAATTTACGTATGATTTTTGAGCAACTCTTCAAGGCTCCTTTTGGTGGCGGTTATCCACCAGAGCGCCGTGAGCCAGAGCAAGCTAACCACGCCATCCTAACTGCAGTTAAGAAGATCACGCACCGCCCACTGATTGAGGTACTCAAAGGATTAGACCAAGACTTTGTAAAGAAGACGATCGACGATCCAAAGTTTGCTGAGCTCTTCTATAAGGACTGCAAGGACGATGAAGTGGCAGCCTTCTTAAAGTCGCTCTAATTCGCCAAAACTATTTCTTTGTACGCCCAAAAGCTCTGCAGGATGGTCAATCATGTTGCAAGGCTTTTTATTTGCAAAACTGAGATGCACTAGCAGATTTCTCGACAAATGAGCATGGTGCAGGAAAGGATACAGCGGTGACGGAGGAGGTGACGGAGGATATGGCGGGCAGCACGCTGTCCCAGCGTACTGGGGCAACGTGCTGTGGTAGCAGGCAGCTAACCCTGCTGCCCTTACTAGGGCAGGTGACTTTAGAGCAGCTCGGCAATAGTCTTGAGGAAGCCGTTTTGAATCACATAGCGCAGCTTAAAGTCATCGTTAAACACGATCAGATCGGCACGGTAGCCGGTGTCAATATAGCCACACTCTTTGTCTAAGCCTAAGACTCGTGCTGGTACAGTCGAAGCTGCCATTAAGGCATCATCCATTGGAATACCGCAGGTCTTCACTAAGAACTTCACACCATCCATCATGCAGATGTTGGTGCCTACCAGCGATCCCTTAGCGTCGATCAAACCACGCTTGGCATCGTTAAAGACTTCAGTACCAGCCACAGTAAAGCTAGTCATCAGCTCTGGAGAGCCAGCTACTGCTTGGGCATCAGAAACGATGTACATGCGGTCTTTGAGCATCTGGTGAATAATACGCACAATAGCAGGATGGACGTGACGGCCATCGGCAATCACACCGGCACGCACTGTTTGCGCATTTAACACTGCGCCGATAATACCTGGCTCACGACCATTGAGCGTGCGCATGGCATTGAACAGATGGGTAACATTGGTCACACCCACCTTAAAGGCTTCAACTGCATCATTGAACGAGGCATTAGTGTGACCCAGCGACAGCTTCATGCCCATGCCCAATAAGTCCATTAAGAACTTGCCTCTAACCACCTCAGGGGCAATAGTCATGTAGGCAATATTGTCGATGTTATCGCGCAGATAAGCGACATCAGAATTACTGATACCACGGATATAGCCAGAGCCATGGAAGCCCTTGCGCTCAGGATTGATAAATGGGCCCTCTAAGTGCAGGCCAGGACACACCCCAGGGTGCTTGTCCATGAATTTACGTACTGCCTGCAAGGCACGAGTCATGTTCTCACGAGGGCCAGAGACCAATGTTGGCACAAAGGTTAAGGTACCGTGTAACGTCTGCCAACGACGCATACGCTCTAAACCATCAAGGCTCAGATCCGAACTAAAGGTCACACCGGCACAGCCATTGACCAACAGATCCACGAAGCCTGGTGCCACGTGCATACCGTTAAGATCGATCTCCTCAGAGGTTCCATCTTCCAGTAGCACTGGGTCTAAAGGGATAATGCGGTGGTTCTGTACCGCTAAGCTATCAGCCCCCTCAAGCACACCTCTAGTGAGGTGAAGCTTGGCATTGCGTAATATGGTTGCACCCATAATCTAAACTCGCTATCACACCCAAGTGTTACTCGCATGCTGTCAGGGCCTTAGGCCACGATCGCATCGACCATGCTCAGAAAAAATTAAGGCTTAAGGCTGTGTTGCCCTAAGCCTCCGCCAAATCGATACCTCTACCTAAATGGGCCTGAGCTGAGCTCATTTAGTTAGAGCTAGTCGCACCTGAAGTGCTGGCTGCATTGGCAGCGACATCAGTGCCAGCTTGCAAACGTGCTGCTTTCTTAGCGCGCTTGGCGGCAAAATCAGGTTTGCCTTTGTTCTTTTTATCGCGCAGACGCACTTTCTTGTGTGGCTTCTTGTCCTCACCCTTAGGGGTCTTACGATCAAAGCCGCCATGAGCCTTAGCACGACTACGCTTCTTTTCGCTTGGCCCCTTGGCTCCGATCTCGGAGAAATCTGCACATAAGCCCTTAATGGCTCGCCGCTCAATTGGACGATCGGTGTAACGCTCAATGCGCTCTAAGGTAGAGAGCTCATCACCTTGGACGAGGCTTACTACCACACCTTTAGCACCAGCACGCGCGGTACGTCCGGCACGGTGTACATAGATCTCACCCCTTGCTGGCAGATCATAGTTGTACACAAACTCCACATCATCGATATCTAAGCCACGCGAGGCTACATCAGTAGCCAATAACAACTGAACTTCGCCCTCACGGAAGCGACGTAGCGCGGCTTTGCGCTCTTGCTGCGAACTTTCGCCTTTGAGGCTTGCAAAGCTCATGCCTTGACTTTTGCACACACCTGCAAGCTTAGAGAGGTTGTCCTTGGTGCGCACAAAAACGATAGATTTACCTTTCACCGTGGTTAAGAGGTGCAGCAGGATCTTTACCTTTTGCATCTCGTTGGCCGCATAGTAGGCACGACCTTGGAGCAGCTCTGGAAGCTTCTCATTGCGCATAGCTGCCAGATCTAAGCCCTCAGACTCAGCGCCATCATCGGCCTCAGCAGCGCCCGCCCCTTCGGTATTTTCTGCACCAGCTGCACCAGCAGCGCTAGCGCTAGCCATGCTAGCTCCAGCACGCAGCTCCACAGGATTATTCAGCACATTGTTGGCGAAATCACGAACACCATAGCCCTCTAAAGTGGCAGAGAACAGCATGGTCTGGTAACGATCTTTGAGCTTACGAGTAATAGATGCAATATCATCTCTAAAGCCCATATCCAGCATACGATCGGCCTCATCAATCACGAGGATCTCAACGGTACGTGGATTTAACCAGCCCTTATCTAAAAACTCTTGCAGACGGCCAGGGGTGGCGCAAACTACTGTAGGTAAGTTCTCGCGCTGCTTTTGTCGATCTTCACCACCAATAATGGTACCTATGGTGATCTTTTCTGAGATCTCGCCTTCACCTGAGGATAGAGCCTCATCCTGCACTTGTAGGAGCTTTTCCACCACTTCCTGAAGTTGCACAGCCAGCTCACGGGTTGGTTCCAAAATAATGCACTGGACACCATGACGTGGACGTTGTGCCAAACGGGCAATGATAGGCAGCACAAAGGCAGCACTTTTACCGGTACCGGTAGGTGCACCTCCTAAGATATCGCGTCCCTCTAAGGCAGGAGGTAACACGAGCTGTTGAATTGGGGTTGGGGAATCCCACCCCAGCTGAGCCACGGCATCTAAGACGAAACCTGGCAGAGTAAATTCATCAAAAAGCATTGTTGTTCCTCTGGTTTTGCAGCTGCCACCATTTTTCCCACAATCTGGCATAACGCCACTGAGGCTAACGCTCTCGCAGGCTAAACGCCCTTGCGCGCAAAATGCCCTAGAGGGCTACACGCAATAGCGTGTTAAACGCCTTCGCGACCGGCGCGTGTAGCATGACAAGCAATAATGGTCTCTACCATTTGCTTGCGGCGTGGGGTATCAGGTTCGGCAGTGCGATGCAGCCAGCGGAATAACTCCAGATCGCTGGCATCCAATAAATCCATATAATCGGCAATAACACTAGGATCCATCTTTGGCAGATCATGCTCCACAAAAGGTAAAAGCATCAGATCCAGTTCGCGCATACCGCGACGTGATTGCCACTTAATACGGCCCCAATTAACTTCACTCATAGCATCTCCTTATGAAGGCCTATAGTTAGCTTGAGGCAGAAAGGCTCAAGATGCTTGGCTTCTGGCCAATGGCCATTGGCCTTATTGGCCTTATTGGCCTTGAGTACCTAACTGCCCTTAGCTCTTATTATTCCACTGTAACTGACTTAGCCAGATTACGAGGTTGATCCACGTCAGTACCATTGATCACAGCCACATGATAAGCCAACAGCTGTAAAGGAATGGTAAATACCATTGGACTAATGATTGGGCTGACTTGATGGGCGGCCATGCGCACTAAACGGCATTGGGCTGCATCCTTACCTAAGTCAAAGGATGTATCCGTAAAGACATAGAGCTTACCGCCACGAGCACGCACTTCCTCGATATTGGAAAGCAGCTTTGGTAAAAGCTCATTATCTGGAGCCACCACGATCACTGGCATCTTGTCATCAATCAAAGCAATTGGGCCATGTTTGAGCTCACCTGCGGCATAGCCCTCGGCGTGGATATAGCTGATCTCTTTGAGCTTTAAAGCACCCTCTAAGGCCAAAGGATACATCGGGCCACGTCCTAAATAGAGGCAATGCTCTTTACCCACAAAGTCCCAAGACAGATCCTCAATCTGTGGATCTAGCTGTAGCACTTCGCTAATCATCTCTGGCGCAAAGCTCAGAGCCTCAACAATCTCATGTCCTTTTTCAGGAGAGATCTGACCATTGGCACGGCCTAAAGCCAGCGTCAACATATTGAGCGCCATCAACTGCGTGGTAAAAGCCTTAGTAGAGGCCACACCGATCTCAGCGCCCGCCCTCGTCATGAAAGCAAAATCAGACTCACGCACTAACGAGCTATTGGCCACATTACAAATACACAGTGTGTCGCTATAACCTTGGCTCTTAGCTAGCTTTAAGGCTGCTAAGGTATCTGCCGTCTCTCCCGATTGAGAGATGGTCACTAACAGGCTGTGTGGCGGCACAATGGTGCGCTTGTAGCGATATTCTGAGGCAATGGTGACATTGGTACTGACACCGGCATACTCTTCGAGGAAGTACTTGCCCACTAAGCCAGCGTGATAAGAGGTACCGCAGGCCACGATCTCAATATGCTTGATCTCTTGCAAACGTTGCTTAAAGAGCGAAGCGCTAGCCTCTGTCTCCGGGTTAAGAGCTTCACCTGAGACTTTATCTGCTAAAAGTGGATTACAAGCAAAAGCACTAGCCGTCACGTCATCGCGATCTAAACGCCCCATCATGGTATTGCGCAAAGCATCAGGCTGTTCAAAGATCTCCTTTTGCATGTAATGCTTGTAGTGACCTTTGCCGAGCAGTTCGGTGCTCACCTCCACGGCTTGCACTGCACGTGTTACTCGCTGCCCAGACAGATCAAAGATCTTGATCTCTTTACGGCCAATGGTGGCAATATCACCATCTTCAAGGTAAATGAAGCGTGAAGTGACTGGCACCAGAGCTAATACATCAGAAGCCGCAAAGTTTTCGCCAATGCCTAAGCCTAAGACCAGAGGTGAGCCTTTACGGGCTACATAAAAATGGTCACGCTCACCGGCCACAACCATAGCTAAGGCATAAGAACCTGTGACTTGCTCTAAGGCCTGACGTAAGGCTGTGATCGTATCAGGGCACAGCTTACGACAAGAATCGATCAAGGCAGCTAAGACCTCGGTATCGGTGGCACTCTTAAAGCTGTAACCCTTGGTGATGAGATCTGCTTTGAGTTCTTGGTAGTTTTCAATAATACCGTTGTGCACAAGGGTGATATCTCCCACCTGATGTGGGTGAGCATTCACCGTATTAGCCTCACCATGGGTAGCCCAGCGGGTGTGCGCAATACCCAAAGTACCATCAGCACCTTGATTTTTAACGGCTTGCTCTAAAGCCTCAACCTTACCTGCGGTCTTTACTAAGTAATCGTGACCACAAGAATCACACACAAAGAGGCCAGCAGAGTCATAACCGCGATACTCTAGAGCCTGTAACCCTACCAATAAGATCTCAGCAATTGGACGCTTGGCCACTGCTGCAACAATGCCACACATAACCCATTCCCCTAAACTTTCACACACATTGCCTCTGCTAAAAGAGGCTTTCCCACGAGGGGAAGCTCCACTCTCAATAAGTGGCTATACACACCTGATACGCGCCTGCACATACCATGCGCAAACACCCTGCCTCACGCAGGGCCTGCATCACACGTGGGCATGTCCTCACGCAGGGCCATGCCTCACACAGGGCGGTGCAAAACGCGCATACGCGCAATATTAGACTGCCACTGGGGCCTTAATTACAGGATATGGGTCGTAGCCTACGAGCTCGAAGTCATCGAAATCGTAGTCGAAGAGGGTTGGGGCCTTACGTTTAATCAGCATTTGTGGCAATGGACGTGGAGTACGGCTCAATTGCTCACGAGCTTGCTCAAAGTGATTGTGGTAAAGATGTGTATCACCACCTGTCCACACAAAGTCACCTGGCTCTAAGTCGCATTCCTTGGCCATCATCATGGTCAGTAAGGAGTAGGAAGCGATATTAAAAGGCACACCTAAGAAGAAATCACAGCTGCGTTGGTAGAGCAGACAGCTTAACTTGCCATTAGCAACATAGAACTGGAACAGCAGGTGGCATGGAGGTAAGGCCATATTCTCCACCTCGCTCACATTCCACGCATTCACAATAATGCGACGGCTATTAGGATTGGTCTTAATGTCGTGAATGGCATTGGAGATCTGATCAATCACGCGACCATCAGCACACTCCCAGCGACGCCACTGCTTGCCATAGACTGGGCCTAAATCACCATTCTCATCAGCCCACTCGTCCCAGATAGAGACCTTATGGTCGTGCAAGTACTTGATATTGGTGTCGCCCTTCAAGAACCAAAGCAGCTCGTAGATGATGGACTTTAAGTGCACTTTTTTCGTAGTCAACAGAGGAAAACCCTGACTTAAGTCAAAGCGCATCTGCGTACCGAAAATCGAACGGGTTCCAGTACCCGTGCGATCGCCACGATCGACGCCCTCTTCGAGGATCTTCTTCATCAAATCAAGGTAAATCTGCACAGTTCCACATCTCCACCACAGGCGCAACAGACCCTAAGGTCTCATGCCCAAACCAAAGCAATTGCAGGGCTGCCAACGACACCCCAGCTATAGCGGCTGCCCAAAGGCCCCCGCTAAAATTAAATTGTCTAATGTTATCTTTTGCCCCCTTGCTTTTCAACCGCAAGGGCAAAGACGTGGGCCACAATACGGCCTAAAAACGACAACGGGCACCACTCAGGGTACCCGCTATCGTTAAACAACGGCACTAAAGACCGTGAAGAACTGGTTTTGTCTAGCCTTTAGGCATGCTTAGCATTTGGATCCAAGCCTTCCATCTGCTTATGAGCCACGATCTTGCCTAAGCCTTGGGCTGTGGCATAGCTATCGTATAAAGCCCTGATAGAGCTGCTATCCGTCAACTTTAAGGCCTGCTCGCCAAGCTCACGCAACTGCGTAAAGCTGACGCGACGCAGAATGTACTTAATGCGGGAAATATAAGAGTAATTCATACTCAGTGAGGTATAACCCAGTGACAGCAGCATTAAAGCGCCTAATGGATCACCTGCGATCTCACCGCACACGTTAATACGCTTACCCAGAGTCTCGGCCTTACGAGCAAAGTCATTTAAGCAACGCACTACAGCTGGATGGAAGTTATCGTAGAAGCGGATCACCTTTTGGTTAGCACGATCCACAGCCAACAAGTATTGGATCAGGTCATTACTACCAATAGAGAAGAAGTCTACCTCAGCGGCTAGCTCATCCATTAAGTAAGCACAGGCAGGAACCTCCACCATGACACCAAAGCGCGGTAAGGTGACTTCCTGACCAGTCTTGACTCGCAGCTCATTGGCCACCTCAATCATGGCCTTTTTCACCGCAATAACTTCTTCTAGGCGCGACACCATTGGTAACATCAGCTCTAAGTTACCGTACTTCTGATGAGCGCGCAGCATGGCACGTAACTGCGTATAGAGGATGTTTGGCATATCGAGAGTGACACGCACACCACGCCAGCCTAAAGCAGGATTAGCTTCCTTGATTGGCAGGTAAGGCAGGCACTTATCAGAGCCGATATCCAGAGTACGCATGCACACTGGCTTTGGTGCAAACTGAGACAAGAGATGCGAATACCACTCAAACTGCTGCTGCTCTGTTGGGAAAGCCTGACAAAGCATAAAGGCAATTTCAGTGCGATAGAGACCAATGCAGTCAGTTTCACCGACTAAGTCATCATCCTTTTGGTTGAGACCTGCATTTAAGCCGATCGTGATATGACGACCATCGATGCACTCTACAGTCTGCGTGCACTCGCGGGCAAAGAGGTCACGCTGCTCACGGTTTTGATTGACCAACTGCTTAAATTCATCCACCACGCTCTCTGGTGGGTCAAGGATCACCTCACAGTTGTGACCATCCACAATAATGGTATGACCGTCAATCTCATTTAAATTGAGGTTAACGCCCAGTACTGAAGGAATACCAAAATCACGGGCCAACACGGTGGAGTGGGCACTAGAGGATTGAGCCGTAGCCACAAAACCAGCAATCTTGTCTTTTGGCAGCTCTGCTACCATCGAGGCTGGCATGTTCTCCATGACCAGAATTACTGGCTCAGAGACATCAAACTCTTGGTTGCAGGCGTGGATTAAACGCGAGATCAGTACCTGACCAAAATCCTTTAGATCGATCACACGGGCATTTTGGCCTTGCTCTTTGGCCTGATCCAAACGCTTTTCGATCACCAGTTTCACAGCTGAAGTGGCTAAATACTTACCATCTTCGATGGTCTGTGCCACCTCATCTTGGAATGAAGTGTCGTCAAGTAAGCTACCGTAGCTCGAAATATAACCAAAGACGGCATTGCCCTTATCACCCTCTTGCATCTTGAGGGTGGCGCGATCCATTTCAATTTGCAGCTGGAACAACACTTGGTTAAAGAGCTCAACCTGCATTTCAGGATCATCACTGTGCTGAATCTTGACGTCTTCTAAAGAGACATCAGGCTGCCACACTAAAGCTGGAGCAATAGCGATATCACCGGTAGAAGCAGCACCCTTTAAGCGTTGCAGCACATCATCTTCAACGCTATTTTCTTCTTTGGAGCGAGCAATCAGAGAACCGATCTGGGCAGCCAAGGTAACAAGGAAAGACTCCTCTTGGTCACCGAACATCTGCTTAACTTTAGCTTGGATCACCAAGACACCAAGCAAAGTGCCTTGATTTAAGATTGGCACGCCTAAGAACGAGAGGTACTCATCCTCACCCACCTCTGGCAGGTACTTAAAGTTTGGATGAGACGGAGCATCAGCGAGGTTAAGCAGCTCACGACTGGAGCCAACCACGCCTACAAGGCCCTCGTTATAGCGCAAAGTGGCTTTACCTACAGCTTGCTGCGAGAGGCCGTCGGTAGCCACTAAACGATAGCGCTTACTGAAATCGTCATACAGATAGAGCGAACAGCAATCGGCTTCAGTGGTGCGGCGGATATGCTGTACCAGCAGGGACATAGCTTTACTCAAGTCATGCTCACTAGCCACTTCCTGCGTGATCTGACTTAAAGCCTGTAAAAAGAATTTACCGTCCATCCAAGCCTCCGATAAGGTTGACCGACTGCTCAAACATAAAAACAAATTAACCGACTTGTTAGCTTAGCGCGCATTCGCAGATCTGTCCATGCGAAGCGCCTGAGGCTGTGACTACTCTCACTATTAACACCAAGAAAGAAGCAAGCCCATCTTCACAAGAAATACGCACTTAAGTGCGGAAGTGCGGATTTTGTGCCAAATCCATAGATATGCCCATCTCACCCCCCTTAGTTTGCTGGCACCAGTGCATTGAATAGGCGTCAGCCCAAACAAACCATTACAATAAAATAAAACGCAACCAACAACTCAAGAACTCAAGAGAAGCCCGCATGCAATCAGATAACAATGACCATAACGGTCTCAGAGCTACACCACCAACAACGCCCCAAGCACCTACAGAGCAAGGCCAAACACTTACCGCCCTCGACTCCATAGCCACCATAGCACCCGAGAGCGCAGAACAAACTCTGTATTCTGCTAGTTGGACGCAACCTCAGCACAGCCTACAAAGACAACAATCTATCCTCCATGCCCAAGATCTGGCATGGTTTGAGGGTGCATCTGGAGCTACCCCTTTTTACAAAAAAGAGCTACCTAGTCCCTTAAGCTGGCCAGAGCCACAAACTAGAGCAGAGCTGGAGCAAAGGCTACAAAACATTGTGGGTCGCTCTGTAGCTGAGCTCTCGCAATTAGCCTTACTGCAAACCCCACGTAATATCAGTAGTGCTAAAGGCTATGTAGGTCAGCTAGTAGAGCTCTTTTTAGGAGCCCATGCCCATAACCAATCAGGCCCAGACTTTACCCAGCTTGCTCTTGAGCTGAAAACCATGCCTGTAGGCTTTGATCTCATGCCTCAGGAAAGCACTTTTATCTGCAGTGCCGACCTCTCGCCACAGCGTCTTATTCCTTTTACCAACTCAGCCCTCTATCACAAGCTGAGACAAGTGCTCTTTGTGCTGATCCTTGCACCTAAGAACCTCAGTCTCGCGTTAGGCGAGCGCCGGATCTTGGGGTACTTCTTTTTTGAGCTAAAAGACGAGCACCTACGCACTGTCGAAACCGACTACAACGAATTTCAAGAGCTGCTGTTAGGCGGTCATGCTCAAGAGATCAATGGCACTATGGGTACCATCGTGCAGCTGCGTCCAAAGGCCACCAGTGCCGACGAGGTGGTGAAGGTTGTAGATAGCGAGGGTAACTTTAACTACACCAAACCAAGAGGTTACTATCTGCGCGCCAGCTTTACCCGCGAACTGCTCAACACCTTTATCCAAGAGCAAGGGCTTACTGAGATCCTGCCTAAGCTGCAGAACTTTAGGCAAAAGCTCAATCTGGAGACAGCCCCCGCAAGCGATGATGAAGAGGTGTTCTAACAGTCGCAGTCTTCCAGCCAGAGCGCCTTTTTGTACCAGAGCGCCTTTCTGTGAAGTCTAATCCTCAAGAGCCTGCACACCCCCAGAGGCTTCTGCAAGCAAGAAGCCTCACCCTCAAAAGCCGTCACGCTCACCCAAGCCGTAACAAGGTGCCCCCCATAACACGATCCCCTCTATCTATCTTCCCTATCTTCTCTCCCGCCTCCCGCAAGGAAGAAAAAGCGATATTTGTCGGATTTTTTACCCCAATAAAGCCTCAACTTTAACGAGCAAAGGCCCTTAGAATCAGGCCTGTCCACCATGAACTTAGTTTTTAGGTGCTATTTGTAGCGAAAAGGCCTATTTTCTGCCTTTAACAATCGCTACAAGTCGATTATAATGCAGGTTAGGAATAATCTATTTACCCATATTGTTATTATATCGGTAAATAAAGTGTGTGATACGGTTTCGATTTTGGACATTTGCTTTCAGAGGCTAAAATAACCGTAAAACACCCTCCTTACACCCTACCCTGTATTGCTCTTACAAGGCACAGGTAAGGGGGCTAGGAGACACACAACCTGCAATACCAACAGCTTGCTGCACGAGCTTTAGCCTAATACCCACTGGCCCTCGGGGCCTAAGGGGCAATGGACGGTCTCCACAGGGACGCCAATAAGGCTACCTCAGAGGCACTAACGTCCTGACGCTCTCAACGGTATCAAGGCTTTTAGGCTAAGCTGCATGGTTTTACTCACCATCCCCTGCTAGAGCTCACTAGAGGGATAGTAGTGCCCCACCTTCGCACTTATATAGGACAAAGGACATCAACCTACTGCCCTCTCGTGCCACGGCTGAGGCCCACAACCAAAACGTCAACACGCTGCTTACTCTTTGCTCTTTGCCAAAAAGTGACACTGTGCCACCAAAAGGCAAAAGGCAGTAAGCAAAGGACATATCATGAGCGTATCTAAGTCTATTACCAAGGATGGCAAGAAAGTCACCGTCACTTTCTACATCAAAAAAGAAGCTGCTCAAGGGGCCAAGAAGATCTTCTTAATCTGCGAGCACAATGGCTGGGAACCAGTGGCCTTAAAGCCACAGAAGAACGGCACCTTCCGTGGTTCGATCTCGGTACCAACAGACATTCAGCCTAGCTACCAGTACCGTTTCAAGTACATCATGGAGAACGACGAGGTCAAGTTCGACAACGATTGGGACGCTGAGAGCTATTGCCAGAACCCATTTGCTGGTGACAACTCTGTGTTCACCGTGGCTCCAAAGGTCAAGGCTGCCGCTGCTAAGTAGTGCAAGGAAAAGCGATCAGGTCACTCTCCACAGACAGAAGAGCACAGCAATAACGCTCGACCTGATCGTATTGTCCTTGGCATGCACCTCACCTTTAACTTTGAAAGTCCCCTAGCAACCGCTTTTTTATGGCGTTTGTGGAGCAACTTGAGGCTCCTTTGTGCAGAAAATGTTAAAAAGCCGTAAAAAAGTGTTGACGGGGGTAAACGTTTTCCCTATAATGCACTCATTCAATCGCGGGGTGGAGCAGCTTGGTAGCTCGTCGGGCTCATAACCCGAAGGTCGTAGGTTCAAATCCTGCCCCCGCAACCAAGACAGATTAGCAGCGTAAGCTGCTTTTTTTGTTTTTGGGCTCTGCAAAACATTTCGGAGCGGAGCTGACATATACGCTCCACATCCCACCAATAGCGCGCATCGCGCCAGCAGCCTTGAGCTGCTTTTTTCGTCTCTGGGCCTTGCTACCAACAGCGCCCGCCCCTCTCAAACATTACCCGAGGCTCTCTGCTTACAAAAAACCCTGCACACGGCAGGGCTTTTGAGCAACTCAGTGCTATTTGAATTAACGCTTTTGTCGCAAGTGAATACGGCAAAGCTTAATCCTGCTTGATCAGGCCAGCCTGACCTTAAGGCTTTGGCAGCGGCCAGATCTTTAAGGCCTTCTTCACTAAGTCATCAGTGCGCTTCTGCATGGCTTTTTCGTCCCAGCGCTTGAACTTGCACAGATCACGATTAAGCTTCAGTCCGCTCTCATTGAATCCATTTGTCATATTGCACTTATCTGCAAAGGAGCTATTGCTATATTTGCTGTTATAAGCAGTCAGCGTCAAGTTACCTAAGCGATCCAACCATGTCTTATGGACAGACATGGCATTAGATCCAAGTGCACTCTCCCATTCAGGAGACAGCTTTCGAGGCATGATATGCTCAATACTCAACTGACCGCGCTCCACCATGTCTAAGATAGACAATGATTCGCGATTATCGCACTCCAGACGATCAAAAATGTAATAGATCGTGTTCTTTGAAGGCCCTGTGAGGGAGAGATTATTCTGACGCAAAGCCGTCTCAAATTCAGCATCGTTTGGCAAGCGGTTAGAATCGCCGGTATTTTGCAGCAGCATCTTTCCCATCCTCTGCACCAAACTGCCTTCGTCTTTTGAGGCGTTAATGGAGGATAAATTTTGGAAAAAGCGATTAAAAGCATTGGTTTTCAGGTGACAAACCCAACGACGCAACACAAAGGTCTCCACAATGTGGCATACCTCCAATAGCTCTTCGCCACTCAACTGCCCATGTTGATGCAGCATTAAGCACTGCATGATGAGCGGATTATACATAGTAGATGGCAAAAACTTAATGCGCCTTAGACATTGCTCAATATTTGTTCGTAACTGCTTGCGCTTAAAATCACTTAAGCTTGGCTCTAAAGGCTCTGGCACTTCGTAGTGGCAAGTACTCATACTCCAAAAGAGCTTAGAGTATTCCACAAGCTCAGCTAAAAAATCACTAGCCCTCTCTGGCTCTAACTTGTAACTTGCTGGCTCCAACTTGTCACTATCCGACTTGTCACTATCCGAAATTAAGAACAGCTTAAAGGACTGATAGAGCTCTTGTGTGCTTGGTGAGCGGCCCAGCTTGATCGACAGATAATCTTTCAAGAACCTATCTAAATCGGCCCCACAATTGGCATCGATCTTTTGCCAATAATCATGGTAATACTGGGACTGCTGGGTTTCATCGAATTGCATCAGCATGTAATTACGGATCTTGTCACCCTCTGACAGCTTTAGGCCAGTAGAATTTAGCGACTCAAAGATCAGCTGAGCATCATCATTTCTTTCCAGCTCAATACTGATAAAAGAGAGGTTACTTGCGATATCCACGAGATCTTCAAAATGCAGTATTTTCTCATGCAGCACTTTATTGTAGAAAAAATTAAAGTTCTTGGTCAGCAGCGAATCTGCCTCAAACTCTTTAGGATTACCAGCAAAGAGCTTATCTAAAGCAGGTTGATCGCTGTCGATCAAGTGAAAACGGATCTGTTCACTTCGACTTTTAGCCCGATGCTTATTACTCAAAAAGCGATCGAAGATCTCTTCAGCAGACTCTTGCAACTGATCTTGATTCTGTCCCATAGCCGTAGGCTCTGCCTCTTCAGATTCTGAATCTGCTACCTCGATGATTCCCTGCTCTATAAGATCCTCATCATAGGTGCCAGTTCTCAGTTGTTGCTCTAGATCCAAAGCCACCTGTCGCATTGCTAAGAACAACAGATAGAGAGTGGTTAAGCGCTGCTGGCCGTCAATGATGGTGTATACATTGACCTTGGGGCTACTCTTGCTCGAAACCTGATAGACAATGCTTCCAATGAAGTGGCTTCCTCGATTCTCTTGGAACGTACTCACCATATCGTCGTAGAGCCGCTCACATTGAGCCTTCGTCCACGAGTAAGGTCGCTGATAAACGGGAATCTGGAAATAAAACTTAGCATTGCCTTCACCGGCCATGAAGTTGCTAATCTTCTTGCTTTCGCCTCTCACAAAGCCTCCTTACGCCCAAAGAATCTCAAGAACGAATATCTCTTTGGCGCGTCGTGACAACTAAAAGTATCTATAACACTGAGGTCATCTTACACCATCTTTTGGCTTGTTTATCAGCTTCATCAGGCATATATGCCTTGCACTAACCAACAAAAGCTCCGTTTTCCGCAAATCTATCTGGCTTGTCGAGTGCTCGCTTTTTTATCCGCCTCTCACCTTCTCTTCACCAAAGCTTGTGTGCCATTCAGTCTTGCTGATATACCTTGCACCTCCGTAGACATATACCGCGCATCACGCAAGCAGCCTATGAGCTGCTTTTTTCGTCTCTGGGCCTTACTCAAAGCTTCACCTTAACAGCCCAAAATCACCAGCTCGCCTCCACTACCCACCCAAACATATAGCCCACTCTACATGCTGTTTGCGGGTTTGACAGCCACCTATCGCTTGTAGGTCTGATCGTGGCGTTTCTCACACTTTTAGCCCTTCAGTCTTTACAGCGCTTTTTATTTTTCGTATTGTCAGGCCGATTCTCTCATTTGGGTCTACACCCCTTATCTTGACTTGGTTAGTCGCTTTTGGGGACGTAGAGACCGTGATACTCCTTTATGTTGTCTTGCACCAGCCAATGCCTTGGTCGTTTTTCTGTATTGAGGTTTTGTTGCTTGCCTGCTTGCCAACGGAGCACGGTCAGCGGAGTTGCTTCTGGCAACATGCTTTCCCTCGAGAATCCACCACTTGTGCTTGTTGTCAGAGCGCTCCTTAGTCAACCTAAATGTGAATGTGGTTCTTTTCCTCATGATCTCGGGTGACAGCTATGGCAAAAATTTTAGTTTACGGCTCCTTGAATATTGATTACGTCTACCAGATGCCGCACTTCGTGCAGCCTGGTGAGACCTTGCTCGCCCTCTCTCGCCAAGAGTTCGCTGGCGGTAAGGGCCTGAATCAAGCAGTAGCTTTAGCTAAAGCAGGTGGCGACGTGTACTTCCAAGGTGCCGTCGGTAAAGAAGACGGTAAGCTGCTCTTACAGGTGCTTACTGATAACCACATTGACCTTACTTACGTAAAAGAGCGCGACGCAATGGCCAGTGGCCACACCGTGATTCAGGTGGATCCTAACGGCCAAAACTGCATCCTGCTCTTCGGTGGTGCTAATCACTCTCACACCCATGCCGAAATTGATGAGTGCTTAAGCCACTTCAGTGCCGGTGACTATCTGGTGCTGCAAAACGAGACCAACGACGTAGATTACATCATCGCCAAAGCTGCCGACTCTGGCCTTAAGGTCTGCGTTAATGTCTCGCCACTCAACGATGCGATCTTAAAAATGCCGCTGGATCGCTGCGAGTTCTTAATTGTCAATGAAATTGAGGGCTCAGCTCTGGTTGATGAGAAGGAAGATGCCGATCCTTACCTCATCTTAAACAAGCTCAAAGCTAAGTTCCCTCAGAGCTCTTTCTTACTGACCCTAGGCTCCAAAGGCTCACTTCTGTCCTTGGCTCACCAAGACGAAGTCATTGCCTGCAAGGCCTATAAGAGACAAGCGGTCGACACCACAGCCGCTGGTGACACTTTCTTAGGTTATTTTGTTGCGCAGATCTCTGCTAATATTGATCCGCGTACTGCATTACAGCGCGCTACTGCCGCTTCGGCTATCGCAGTTACCCGTAAGGGAGCTGTACCATCAATTCCTGCCATCGACGAAGTGTTATCCTTCGTTAAGGAGCAAGGCAGTACTTTAGTGGATAAGCTCTAGGCTTAATATAAGCTCTAAGCTTATGCCCTAAGCAGAAAGCTATCAGGCTGTCCCTGCCGCATTGCAGCTTGATTCACTTTCTGAGTCTGACCATTGGCCAAGGCTGACCATCGGTACAGGCTGACTGCACAACGGTGCTTAGGAATGCCGTCCTTAACACCGTGTTATTTGGTCATGTCTAGACTCATGACTCTAACCTGATTTTTAGTTTGTTTCTGGTCGTAGCTGTCACCAAGATTACGACCCTACTTAGAGCTTAGATACCAGTTCCTCTCGCTGGGCTAAGCTGTTTTCGTTTCTCCCTCCCTATTAGTCTGCTATTCCATCCCCTCAGCAGGATATAGCGCAGTGGAGAGCACAGGATAATTCCATGAAAAAGATTGGTTGCCTCAACTCTGAGCTCTCCTACGTCTTGGCCAAATTAGGCCACTTTGACACCCTCACTATTGGTGATTGCGGCCTTCCTGTCCCAAAGGGCGTGCAGCGCATTGATCTTGCCGTTACCTACGGTGTTCCTGCCTTTAAGGACGTCTTTAAGGTCGTAGACGCCGAGGCTAAGTTCCAAAAGGTCACTATTGCCAGCGAGGCCCGTGAGCAGAACCCAGAGTTTTACCAGTTCATCCATGACTGGGCTCAGCAAAACGGTGTCGAGGTAGTCGAAGTACCTCACACTGAGTTTAAGCAGCAGTCGGCTTCTTCGGTAGCGGTAGTGCGCACTGGCGAATGCAAGCCTTACTGCAACGTGATCCTTGAGTCTAACGTTTCGTTTTAGCAGGTCTTAGGCCCTAAACGGCCTCTAAGCCTTTTCAGCTTCACAGCTGACAAAGCTCATAGATTGGCAGCAAGTTATAGAGCACTGCACTCTCAGCTTGCTGCTACTTAATAGAGACCTGCTGTAGTGCACCGCATCTTTGTTCTCCGTGGCAATTGAGAGCATAGCCAAACAAAAAACTACAGCCCAAACCTGCGCATCCACCTACGCCGAACTACCTAAACCTGCACCTACCATGAAGGCTACACGTTCTGAGTAGCAGTAGTAGTAGTTTTAGTGGCCGTGACTGGGGCCATAACTATGGCAATAGCCATGGCTGTGGCCATGGCAGTGGCTATAGCTGTAGCTGTGGCTGTGGCTGTGGCTGTGACAGTAGTAACGGCAATAGCAGTAGAAGCAAAAGAGGCAGTAGTGACAGCTATAGCGCTCACCAGATAGAGCAGTGCCCTCCAAGGTTAACTCCTCTTGCTGAGCTGCAATCTGCTTTACTTTTCGCAGCAATGGCTAGCTATATAGGCTCTTAACCTACCCTAATTACCCACGGTATAACAAATCTTGCGCCCTACAGTGACAGCTGGAGATTGTCATGACAGCACCTCTCAATTCCCTGCCACCAAACGTTTCTCTCTCTTCGCTTGTTCATCATAAGAGATCAGCCTCCAGCTCTTCCCCTGCATCTAAAATGCACTCTTCTCAAGAACAAGGGGCGGGCGCTGTGAACGCCTCTGGCTCTATGCCAAGCTCTGACCCTCTTACTGCCTCTGGGCAAGAGTCTTTATTGCTTCAAGGCCCTGAACACGATCACTCGGCTATTGGCATTAAAGTCCTGCCTGTGGCCTATGCCTTGTCTTTACTCTCGCAGCTCTTTCCTATTCCCTTGCATGTCTTTGACAGCAATGGCCACTATCTGAAAAAGCTCGATAACGGCGATGATGACAATTGGAATGTGCTGTATACCGATATTGCCTATCGCAAATCTTTGATCGCAGAGGTCAAAGAACAACGCCTCACACTGTTTACCTCAGAGCGTCCTGTGCTCTTAGGCGGAGTCGCCTTAGCCGACAACTTAATTTTACTTATGGGCCCCGTGGTTACTTCCCAAGTGGACTCTAACTTCACCAAGCTTTTTGCTGCTAAGCATCAAGCTTATAACGTGGCTTTACAGCTCTGTACCCCCGCCAAATTGGCCTCGATGCTGCTGCTGATCAATGCCGCCATCACTGGAGAAAAGGTCTCTTTAACCTCATTTTTGGATCGCTTTTTCATACATGATGACACCTTGCAACAGACTATGAGCACGGCCGCCGACATCTTCTACCATGAGACTGTAGTCTCACGGCCACATAACCCGATCTCCTTTGAACGCGACATTATCGAAGCCGTGAAAAATGGCGACCAAGAAGCTCTTGATCGCGCCCTTAATTCACCTTTTGCCTCGATGCGCGGTACTCTCGCCTCTGATCGGCTACGCTCACAAAAGAACCTTGCAATAGTCGATATCACTCTCGCCTCTCGTGCTCTGATTGATACCGGCTTTTCGGCCGAAGAAGCCTTCATCATGTCTGATGCCTTCATCCGCAGTGTGGAGGAGTCCAAAGACTACGAAGAGGTTTCGGCTTTAGCTCGTGCCTGTGCAGTACGCTGTACGCAGCTGGTACAAAAACAACGCGAAGACGCCAAATACAAAAACACCATTAAAAGTCCATTGGTGCAGCAGGCTTGTGATTACATCGATCGCCACGCCTTTACCAAGCTCGACGTTAAAGCCATTGCCAATCACCTCAACGTCAGCGTGGGCTACCTGTCTAAGCTCTTTAAGCGTGAGCAAAAGATCACCATGTCTGACTATATGCGCAAGCGCAAGATTGAGCTAGCAACAATGATGCTGTCCAATACAGATCAAAGTATCGACGAGATCGCCCTATCTCTATCCTTTTGCTCCCAAAGCCACTTCGGTGCAGTCTTCCAAAAAGAAATGGGCTGTACCCCAGCCTCCTACCGCAAGCGCATACGTTTACAAAGTGGCAACCTGCAAATGGCTTAGACGCTCAACCCTATTTCCCTTATGGCCACTACCACCAGTGGCCTATGTGTGCTCTCGATATCCCGATATATAAGCGGAATATCGCTTACAACTTTCGCCACTCACATAAATTGCTCCCCTATTTTCCTCAAAAAATTCGCCTTTTTACAAATTTGTGAACTGAGCTCAAATTTTCTTGCTCTTAAGATGATTGTCATGACAAAAAGGACATTTTTTTGAGAATGCGTTTTTTCCAAAATGTTTATCATGAACACACTAAAGAGATAAGGGCAAAAAGCACATCATGCCCACTTTGTTTGCTATAAGCACAATTTGCGATTTAACTACGAATAAAGGTCAAATTTAAGCCTTTATACAGAGCGCAAATTTTTTAAAAAGCACAGCTGAGCGTGCACTTTATAGTGCACATTTGATTGCGATTTTTCTGGGTGCTGCGCTCACATTTTGGTCAGGTATGCTTTCATCCTTTATCACTTTTGTGTGCGTTTATTCGTCTGAACAGACTTCCGCGAGGTAAACCTCTGCCCTGCAAGGGTTTACCTCCAAGGGGATGCAACGACCACTTCTGGTTAGGCAGCCTTTGTTATTAGGATTGTCAGGCTTGCCACCTGCTATACGGCTTTACTGCTCTTGAGGTTACGGCATGATCTCAAAAGTGGTGTGGTGAAAAGTCATATAGTCGGTGTTGTTATTCTCAGGGCGGCACCTGAAAGTAGCACAGCCAAAAGGCTCGTTGACGAAGTTTGTTATTCGCTTGTCGGTTCTTTGGAGTTGTTTCCTATGAAGTTTTCCAAGTTTTTCACGGCCGTAGCTATGTGCTGTGCTGTTGGTACTTTTGCTACCTCTTCCTTTGCTGCTGATGCAGCCGCTCCTAAGCGTTTAACTGGTGGTGGCTCCAACATCATGTACATCATCACCCCATCTCACTCCAACCCATTCTTCAAGACTGAGGCTGAAGTGGCCGCTGCTACCGCCAAAGAGCTGGGCTATGAGGTGAAGACCGTTTCTCACGACGACAGCCCAGTAAAGCAAAGCGAGCTCTTTGAGACCGCCATTTCCGATCGCGCTGCTGCTATTATCTGCGACAACGCCGGTGCTGATGCTACTGTGGCCGCTGTGCAACGTGCTTACGACAACAACATTCCTACTTTCTTAATCGACCGTGAAATCAACGAGCAAGGCATTGCCATCGCTCAGATCGTTGCCAACAACTACCAAGGCGCTAAGGAAGCTGCTGAAGTCTTCGTTGAGGTCATGGAAGAAGAAGGTGAGTATGCTGAGCTCTTCGGTATCGACTCCGACACCAATGCTCAGACCCGTTCTACCGCTTTCCACGAGGTGATCGACCAATATCCTGATATGAAGTTAGTGGCTGTCCAAACTGCTAACTGGGACCAAAACCTCGCTTACCAAAAGACTGAGACCATCCTCCAGTCCTTCCCTAACTTAAAGGGCATCATCAGTGGTAACGACAACATGGCTGTGGGTGCCGCCGCTGCTGCCAAGGCCGCTGGTAAGACCTTACACATCATCGCTGTTGATGGTTCCAACGACGCTCGTGACGAGATCATCGCTGGCAACATGACCGCTACTGCTATGCAGCCTGCTGCTTTAATCGCTGAGATGGCTGTGCGTCAGGCTGATCAATACTTAAAGACCGGTTCTACTGGCAAGCCAGAGAAGCAACTGATCGACTGCGAACTCATCACTGTTGACAACGCTAAGAAGCTCAACAACTTCGCTTTAAGCGAATAACGCTTGAGGCCCACGCGCTTCATTGCAAGGCAGCTTGCCTGCAAGGCAAACTGACCTGCAAGGCAAGCTTGCCTAGCAAAACAAGTTGGGCCTAACTCCTCAGACGTGCCCTTAAGCGTAAAGCTTGAGGGCATGGGAAAACGATCCTCATAACTCAATGACCTCTCCTGCCATGGTTTTTACCCATGGAAACCACTCTAGTAGAGCAATGGCTACAGGAGCTGCTTCGTAGAACAGGCATGGTGGAGAGGCATTTTTTGCGATTTCCAGAACTTCACCATCTCCATGGCTTCAGTCATGGTCTTAGGAAAGAAGTCTTGTCTACTAACTTCAGCTCCTATTCTGCTGAAGTCGTACTCACAACTGCGAGGGAGCTCACCTCCAGTTGCACTGAGCTGTCCTTTCTTGGCCTCCGAGCGCTGCACTTGGCCGTTTTTGGTTTACTGATCTTAGTTCCGGTGACTTTTTGTCTAAGCCTGCCGTGCCCGAGGTGTATCTACACTTTGCGTTTGCGCACTTAGCACCGGATAGAGCTCACCATACAGGCAACCATAAACAGCGCAGTAAATAGCGCGTAGCAAGAGGAAGAGGATGTTCAGTTCAGATCAGACAAGCACTCTGGCCTGAATGTGAAGTGGGTGGAGGAACCAATGTCCTTATTCTCATCCAAGCGCAATATCATCATTGCCGCCCTTGCGGCCCTCTTCGTGATTTACTCTTTTGCTACCGTCACCGTAGTCAAAGAGGGTGAAGAAGCCAAACTTACTGGTGAAGTTGCTTTTGATCCAACCTCTGTGGCTACCAATTTCTGGCAGCAAGATGCCGAGTCCTATTTCTCCGCAGGCGCTACCGACTTCGTGACCTTAGTCAACGAGTCTAATGGCGATTTCACCTCTCTGGCCTCTAAATATGGCCACTACTCCATGGGTGACAGCGGCGAGCTCTCTTTCATCGTCAAAGGCACCGGTACCGTTGATACCGTCAAGAACAAGCTGCGTGCTGGCTATCTTGCTCTGAAGGTTGACGGCTACACAGGCAACGCTCAGATCCGCCTGCAAATTGGCCCAGTCTTCAAGGGTTCTGCTGTACGCGACACCATCTCCAAGATCAGCTATCGCGACTACAAGAATCAGATCGAATGGGCTCAAGTATCTGTCGCCTTCCACGACCTGATCTCCAAGGAAATCTTAGCCCCAATCGACATGAACTCCATGCAGGGCAAAAAGGTGGAATTTATCGGTTGCTTTACCGTTGGCCGTCCATCTCAGATCTTAATCACCCCTGTGTCTCTCAAGGTGCTCTAAGGCTTTAGCAGGAAAGGAGTTCCTATGGCTGACGAAATTTATCTACACGCCGAAAAGATCGACAAGATCTATCCAGGTACCAAGGCCTTAGACCAAGTGTCTTTCGACATTAAGCGCGGTAAGGTCAATGTCCTGATCGGCGAAAACGGTGCTGGCAAATCAACTCTGATGCGCATCATCGCAGGTATTGAGCAACCAAGTGCAGGCAAGCTCTATCTGCAAGGCAAAGAGGTGTCATTTAACTCCACCGTAGATGCCCGTGCTCATGGCATCGCCATTATTCACCAAGAGCTGTGCTTGTTCCCGAACCTCACTGTGTTCCAGAACCTGTTCATGGCCTCAGAGCGCACTAAGAGCGGCATTCTTGACGACGCTGAGCACCGTAAGCTCGCCCGCCAAGTCTTAGGTCGCCTTAACTATCCAATTGATCCTGATACCCGTGTTGGTGACCTGCGTGTAGGTCAGCAGCAGATGATCGAGATCGCCCGTAACCTGCTCATTCCTAACCTCAAGATCTTGATCATGGATGAGCCAACCTCCTCGCTCTCGGAGCAAGAGGTGGACGTGCTCTTCAACATCATGCGCGAGCTTACAGCCTCGGGTATCTCCATCGTATACATCTCTCACCGTCTAGAAGAGCTCATGCGCATCGGTGACTTCGTGACCATCTTCCGTGATGGCCGCTTAGTGGCCGAAGCTGCGGTCAAGGACATCGACGTGCC